>NZ_JAATJL010000001.1:2845346-3161495 GCF_011927905.1 Arthrobacter pigmenti | reverse complement strand
AGGGGGACGAATTCGGTGTCATGGGTGACCATGACGGTGGCTACGTCGAATTCCCGGGTGATGCTGCACAACAGGCGCACGACCGACTCGGAGCGCTCATGGTCCAGGGCTGCGGTGGGCTCATCCACGAGCAGGACCGCCGGGTGGCCCATCAGGGCCCGGGCGATATTGACCCGCTGGCGTTGCCCTCCTGACAGTTGATGCGGGCGGCGGCGCGCGGATTCGGCGAGCCCGACGACATCAAGCATCTCCATCGCACGGGACCTGGCGTCTTTGGAGGAGTTACCGCGGAGATGCTCGGCGATGACCAGTTGTTCAACGGCTGTCAGTGAAGGAAGCAGATTCGGTTGCTGGAAGATGATCCCAATCTTCTCGCTGCGCAGTTTGGTTCGATCCCTGTCATGCAACGTTGTGACGTCAATCCCGCCGATGCTGACCCGGCCGCTGGTGGAGTGTATCAGGGTCGCCGCGACGGCCAGGAGGCTGGACTTTCCAGAGCCGGAGGGGCCAACCAGCGCGGTGACGGTACCGGCAGCGGCGGAGAGATTGACATTGTCGAGTGCCTTGAGAGTTCCGTTCTCCCCGTCGGGATATTCGAGCGTGACACCCTCAAGGTTGAGGGCCGGGTTATAGGTGGTGTTCATGGCCTGTCCTTCACTGAACGAGTAGGTGGTTTGTGCCCGTGCTGGTTGCCTAGTTGCCGCCGAGCGCGATCAGCGGGTCGACCTTCGTGACGCGACGGACAGCGATGGCGGAGCCTGCGAGGCCGAGCAGGATAATGCCGGTGATGGGCAGCAGCGTGGTTGCTGCTGTGGTGAGAAAGGGTGCGGCCTGTGCGGCGAATATTCCACCGATGACGCCGAGCCCGCCGCCGAGCGTTGCACCGGCAAGCAGCACGATGGCGGCTTGGGTAATGGCGTCCTTCAATACGTATCCGTTGGAACCGCCGAGTGCCTTGAGCACGGCAATGTCCCTGGTGCGCTGGACAGTCCAGACCGTGAGGAAGGCAACGATCACCAGCGCGGAGATCCCGTAGAGGAAGCCCTGCATCATTGTCAGCGAGCCGTTCTCCGAAGAAAAGGAACCCAGCGCGGAGAAACTGCCGGTCTTCGTTGTGCTGACCGTTTCTGCCGCTGCATCAATGTCCTCGACGGCTACCGCACCAGCGGCATCGCCGTCGTAGTTGGCTGCGATGACGGTACCGGTGACATCCGGATCCGACACATGGGCGAAGTCCCGCCAGTCAGACAACGCGGCCCACACCACCGGGGTGTGGCTGTACCACTGGTTATCGATGATCCCGGCGACGTGCAGCTCAGTGCCGCTGATCAGTACGGTGTCACCGACGGCGATATCCAGGTCTTCGGCAATCTGGGCACTAACGGCTACTTCACCCTTCTCCAGTGCTGCCGGTGCGAGTTCGCCGTCGGGGTCGGCAGCGAAGACTGCCACGTTGGTGGTTCCCCCGGACTGCAAACGGGTCTGCGTGATGCCCAGCGGTTCCGCACGGCTCACTCCAGCGGCCTGCTCCCATAGGTTCACTTGCTTCGCGGTGACTTGCGATTCAGTGTAGGAAGCCTTGGGTTCGTTGCCGGCTGGGGCGCCGAACGCAATGGTGGTTGCGTTGATCTGCTCGATTCCGGACGTCGATTGATTGGCCAGGCCGGCCGTGAGCCCGGAGAGCATGACCAAGAGCAGACTGATCAACGCGACCACCGATCCCATCAGCGCGAACCGGCCCTTAGCGAAGCGGATATCCCGCAGAGCTAGATACATTCCTTGATCACTTCTTTCAGAACTCCCAATTGGAAAGTTGCAGTTTCTCCTGCCTTCTTCCACTTTCCGGGCTTTCAATGAGCGCCACATGGGCAGTCCGGTTGATCACGAATCAACAGACGGTTGATTGCCCGGTCAACCATTCGGTTGATGCCCGCCGCTGGGATCGCAATTAGTCTGGGGAGATGCCTGTCCAAAGTTCGACCGGTGCTGCCGTCACCGGCGAGTTGGTGCTGCGCATTTTGCGCATTGGGCTGCATATCGGTTTTGCAGTGCTGCTCACCGTGGGCACAGTCCGGATGCTTGTGAGTGAACAGGGATCGGCAGGCAAGTATGGCGGTTTAGTGCTGGCCGGGACGCTGGCTGCGGTCTATTTGGTCGGCACACTGGCCGAGAAGCGGGCGGCCGAGGGTCGTCCAATCTGGGGAAACGTTGATGCGGGTCGATACGGTCCCGCATGGCTGGCCGTCATCACTGGCTTGTGGGCGTTCGTGCTTGTCATCCATCCTGACTTTTCCTGGCTGGCGTTCCCGCTGTTCTTCCTGCATCTTCACTTACTGAAAACAGGTCATGCCATCGCCGCGGTCGCTGCGATCACCGTCGTCGTGATGGCCGCACAGTGGTACCACAACGGTGAACTGCACATTGCCATGGTTCTTGGTCCGGTCCTCGGAGCCGGTTTCGCGGTCATCATGGGCCTTGCCTACCAGGCGCTCCATGCCGAAAGCGTCAACCAGCGTCGGGCTTTGGAGGACCTGCACCGCACCCGGACCGAGCTCGCACACAGCCAACACGAAGCCGGCGCCCTGGCCGAACGCGAACGGTTGGCCCGCGAAATCCACGACACCCTTGCTCAGGGACTGTCCAGCATTGTGCTGATTTCCCGGGCGGCCGACGCGGCGCTCGAAGCTGATCAAGTCGACCTGGCGCAGGAGCGGGTCAGGATCATCCATGCGACAGCCGCAGAGAACCTGACCGAGGCTCGCCGCTTTGTCCGTGGTTTGAGCACCGGGCAGATAGAGGAAGGTTCGCTGGTTCAAAGCCTTCGCCGCACCTGTGATAGCACTGAACGGCAGGCGGCGGCCCGGGGGCAAAATTTGCGGTGCCGTTTCAAGGTTGATGGTGAACCCACCCTGTTGCCGGCGCCCTATGAGGTGGCCCTGCTGCGCGCGGCTCAATCGGCGATGTCCAATGTGGCTATCCATGCCCAGGCATCCACTTCCGTACTTTCCTTGAGTTTCGTTGGATCGGACGTGACGCTGGACGTTTTCGACGACGGCATCGGGTTCAACGCCGCTGAAACCCTGAGTACGCCCACACAACGCGCGGACGGTTCCGGGTTCGGCCTGATATCCATCCGCGAACGGGTGGCCGCGCTGAACGGCAGCCTGGATATTGAGTCAACGCCTGGCGAAGGGACTGTCATAGCCATCCGCCTGCCCCTGGCTGAGCACCTCGGTGATGCTGAAACGGACACCGGCAAGGAAAGCCATGAGTGAGATCCGGATCCTGCTGGTCGATGATCATCCAGTGGTGAGGGCAGGGTTACGTGCCATGCTCGGCGAACTCGACGGCGTGATCATCGCAGCAGAAGCAGCCGACGGCGCCGAGGCCATAGTGGCGCTCAAACGCGCCCAGACCCTCGGTGAGCGGATCGACGTCGTGCTGATGGATTTGCAGATGGGTGCCGGCATGGACGGGGTAACTGCCACCCGCGAGATCCAAAAGCTACCCGCCGGTCCACCCGTGCTCATTCTGACCACCTACGATACCGACGCAGACATTCTCGCCGCTGTCGAAGCAGGGGCGAGTGGTTACATGCTCAAGGACGCACCACCCGAGCAGATCCATCAAGCAGTCCAACGCGCGGCCGCGGGTCAAACCGCGCTCGCCCCCGAAGTGGCTGCCCGGTTGATGGGACGCCTTCAGAACCCGGTGACAGCCTTGAGCAGCCGCGAGCTGCAACTCGTCGAACTGCTCGCGACCGGTGCATCCAACCGCGAAATCTCCAGACAACTCTTCATCAGTGAAGCCACGGTCAAAACCCACCTCGTCCACATCTACGAGAAGCTGGGCGTGGATAACCGGACGGCAGCGATCGCCGTCGCACGAGAGCGCCGCATCATCCGGGATTGACGCTCGCCGGACGCGCTACCCGCCAGCGTGAGAGCTCTGCGTCGCTGCAGCCGTCATCAAGATTGCGCAACACTCGCGGGCAGGTCCGTTCCCCGGGCGCCGCTGCTGTGTGATGCTAAGTCTGAGCGGCCCAGGCAAGGATGCCGGCCGCCCGAAAGGGGACATACTGTGCTGGTTGGAGTGAAACGGGAAACCAGACCCGGCGAGCGGCGCGTTGCGGCCACACCCGCGACGGTCCGCCAACTCGCCAAACTGGGGCTGGAAGTCGTCATCGAGTCCGAGGCCGGAACCCATGCCGGGCACGACGACGCCGCCTACCGCGAGGCCGGTGCCGACGTCGTACCCCGCCTCGGTCAGGTCGACGTCCTCTGCCATGTGGCGCCGCTGACTCCGGACGAAGCTGGCGCGCTCAAGCCGGGCACCATCACCGTTGGTCTCGCCTCGCCGTCGGCTGAGCTGCAAACCGTGAACGCTCTTGCGAACGCCGGCGCCACAGCATTTGCCCTCGAACTGATTCCGCGGATCTCCCGCGCACAGTCCATGGACGCGCTGTCCTCCCAGTCCCTCGTGGCCGGCTACCGGGCCGTCCTCGAAGCCGCGATCCGCTTCCCCCGCTTCTTCCCCCTCTACATGACCGCAGCCGGGACCGTGCCGCCGGCGCGCGTGGTGGTGCTCGGCGCGGGCGTCGCGGGGTTGCAGGCGATCGGCACAGCCAAGCGGTTGGGCGCGCGGGTTTCCGCGTACGATGTCCGCCCCGCCTCCGCCGATGAAGTCACCTCACTCGGCGGCACCTTCATCCACCTCGACCTCGACACCATCGAGGGCGCCGGCGGGTACGCCCGCGAAATGAGCGAGGACCGCGCCGAACGTCAACGCGAACTCCTTGCCCCGCACATTGCCGCCGCGGACGTCCTCATTACGACGGCGGCCATCCCCGGCCGGCCCGCACCCCTGCTGGTGACTACCAAGATGGTGGCCGGGATGCGTGCCGGGGCTGTCGTGGTCGACCTGGCCGCCGAGACCGGGGGCAACGTGGAAGGCACAAAGGCGGGGCACGACGTCGTCGTACCGGGGATCGGCGGGAATGTCACCCTGGTGGGGATGAAGGACGCTGCCTCAGCGATGGCTGCGGACGCCTCGCGCCTGTTTGCCGCGAACGTTGCCAACCTCGTGGAGCTCATGACGGTGGAGGGCCGCGTGGTGCCTGACTTCGAGGACGACGTCGTTGCCGGCGCCTGCCTCACGCACGAGGGCAAGGTGCGCCACCAACCCACCGAAGCCGCACTGAGAGGAGTCTGACGATGGACCTACCCACCCTGCTCACCGTGGTGGTGCTCGCCGTCTTTGTCGGGTTCGAGGTGGTCTCGAAAGTGACGAGCACCCTCCACACGCCGCTGATGTCCGGTGCCAACGCAATCCACGGGATCATCCTGATCGGCGCAATCCTCGTGGCCGGTCAGACCACCGAGCCGCTGCCGCTGGTGCTCGCGCTCCTCGCCGTGCTCCTCGCAACGGCCAACCTGGTGGGCGGGTTCGTGGTCACCGACCGCATGCTGCACATGTTCCGGGGTCGAAATCCCGCCAAAGACAATGCAGCGAAGCCCGGAACGTCGCCGAAGGAGCCCAGCGCATGAACCTCCTTACCGCCGAGGCAACTGCCCTGCTCTACCTCGTTGTGGCCGTGTGCTTCATCCTCGCCCTGAAGGGCCTGAGCTCCCCGCGCACAGCCCGCCGCGGCAACCTGATCGGCGCTGCGGGAGCTGCGCTCGCCGTCGTGACGGTCTTCTTCTCGGTCCGGCTCGAGAACCTGCCGGCAATCCTCGTGGCCATCGTCATCGGTGCAGGTATTGCCGCGCCGATAGCCCGACGCGTCCAGATGACCCAGATGCCCCAGCTCGTGGCCCTGTTCAACGGCGTCGGCGGCGGTGCTGCGGCCCTGGTGGCGATCCTCGAACTGGCCGAGCACGACGACGGCTGGGTGCGCGCCGCCGTCGTCTTCACCCTCGTGGTGGGTGCGGTCTCGTTCTCCGGTTCTGCCGTCACGGTCGCGAAATTACAGGAGCTGATGACCACCCGGCCCGTGGTGTTCGGGGGGATGCGCTGGGTGATGACGGCCGTCGTCGTCGTTCTGTTGGTGGCGGCGGTGTTGGTCATTGCGACCGGGAGCGTGGTGTGGGCTACGGTCCTGCTGCTGCTCGGGCTGGTGGGTGGCGTGCTGCTCGTGCTGCCGGTGGGCGGCGCGGACGTTCCCATTGTCATCTCGCTGCTGAATGCGTTCACCGGGCTGGCGGTCGCGGCGTCGGGCGTGGTGCTGAACAACGTGCTGCTGCTGGTCGCCGGAACACTGGTCGGGGCGAGCGGCACCATCCTCACCCGTGCCATGGCGTCCGCGATGGGACGGGGGGTGGCGGGCATCCTGTTCGGTGCTTTCCGGGGAGGTTCGACGGCGGGAGGCGGCGCCGTGAGCGAGCGGCCGGTGCGTTCGTCCGGGCCGGAGGATGTCGCCGTCATGCTTGGGTACGCGCAGCGGGTGGTGATCGTGCCGGGCTACGGGCTCGCAGTATCCCAGGGGCAGCACACCATCGCGGAGCTGGCGGATGCGCTGGAGGCCCGGGGCGTGGAGGTGTCCTTCGCGATCCACCCGGTGGCCGGCCGCATGCCAGGTCACATGAACGTTCTGCTGGCGGAGGCGAATGTGCCGTACGAGTCGCTGAAGGAGATGTCCGAAGTCAACCCTGAGTTCCGGAACATGGACGTGGCGCTGGTGGTGGGAGCGAACGACGTCGTCAATCCGGCTGCCAAGACCTCGCCGGGTTCGCCGATCTACGGGATGCCGATCCTCGAGGTGGGTGACGCCGGGCAGGTGGTGTTTCTGAAGCGGTCCATGCGTCCGGGATTCGCGGGAATCGAGAACGAGTTACTGTACTCGCCGAAGACCACGCTGCTGTTCGGTGACGCGAAGGATTCGCTGACGAAGGTGCTGGGGGCGGCGAAGGCGCTGTAGGTTTCGGGAAATTTTGTGCAGCTCCGGTGGGTTCAGGACGCGCGAAGCCACCAGAGCTGCACGAAACTTCCGGTTACCGGCGGACGCTGCGGTTCTTGCGGCCGGACATCGACTCTGCGACGCCGATCAGCAGCACGGACGCTACGACGGCGACGATGAAGCCGATGATGTTGAGTTCGAAGATGCCGCCGGTGCCAAGCAGGTTCGCGATGATGCCGCCGATCAGCGAACCGACAACGCCGAGCAGAAGCGTGGCGATCCAACCCAGGTTCTGCTTGCCCGGTTTAATGAGCCGCGCGATAGCGCCGATGATGAGTCCCGCAATGAGGAATCCGATAATAGCCATGCTGTTTGCCTCCAGTTGTAGATGTTCCTCCGAAACAATAAGTCTGCTTTGTAGTAAGTGCAATATGGCGCAGTGGGCTGGGGGGTCAGCGGGGTGCGGGCCCGGTGCTCCCACGTTGTATCAGCTCCGGTTGGAACGTGGTGTGGGAGGGCTCGGTTCCGCCGTCGCCGAGGAGTCGGCGCATCTCGTGCCAGGCCTGCTCGCCGATGTCGTTGATCGGCACGGCAGCAGTGGTGAGCGGAGGAGTGGTGTAGTTGGCGAACGGAATGTCGTCGAACCCGGTAATCGAAATCTGCCCTGGGACGCTGACGCCGCGCTCGTGGAGGCCGCTGAGCAGCCCCATGGCCACGAGGTCGTTGAACGCCAGTACCCCTGTTGCTCCGGTTTCAAGCACGCTTTCCGCCGAGCCGTGGCCGGACTCGAAGCTGGAGCCGGCGGGAAGGACAGCCAGCTCAATCCCCGGATGGTCCACGCTGAACTTCTCCAGTCCCTGTAGGCGGGCCTGGTTGGAAACGCTTCGTTCGGGCCCCGAAAGGAACGCGAGTTTGGTGTGGCCGAGGCTCACCAGGTGCGCCGCCAGATCCTGGACGCCCTGCCCGTAATCGACCACGAGGCTGGGGGTCTGCGTGTCCGCCGTCGAGCGATTGATGAGCACCAGCGGGCGCAGCGAGGGAAGCAGCGCCTCAAGCTCCGCCTCATTCATGCGCGGGGCGCAGAGCACGACGCCGTCACACCGCCGTCGTGCTTCGCCCGCCAGGATGGACTCTTCGCTGGACACCTCGGACGAGTCGGCGATGAGTACGCGGTAGCCATCCTGCGCGGCCGCGCGGCTTACCCCACGGAGCATGCCCTGGAAGGTTGGGTTGGCGAGGTCCGGTACAACGACGCCGATGGTGTCCGTCTTCCCGAGCGCCAGGCTGCGGCCCACCGCGTTGGGCTGGTAGTTCAGCTCTGCCGCTGCGGCCCGCACGCGGGCGGCGATGTCCGGGTCCACCGAGAAGTTCCCGTTCATGACGCGCGAGACCGAGGCCAGCGACACCCCGGCCCGCTGCGCGACGTCGGTGATGCCCACCCTGCGGTTAGCTGTTTTCCTGGCCATAGGTTCCTTCCCCCGGATGGAGATCGGCGCCCCGGCAACAAATGGTTGACGGGCATACCGGTGTGTTGATAGAAAGCATATAACCTTTTCCAGAAAACGTTTTCTCGAGCATAGACGTCACAGGCGCGATGTTGCAGCATCGCTGAAGCCGGCGACCGAAGGAGCCCCATGAGTACCGCCCCGCATACGTTTGCTGCTGAACAGCAGGAACCGAGACATGAACGCACCCGCGTGGTGCTGATCGGCACCGGATCGCGCGCCGAGATGTACGTCCGTGCCGCGCTCGGCGACCAGGCGTCCTCAACCGAACTTGTGGCCGTCAGCGACACAAACCCGGGGCGGGCCCAGTACTACCTGGACCTCGCAGCGGAGCTGTGGCCGGAATCGAAGGTCGCGCAGTTCCCGCCGGGGGAACTCACGCAGTTCATCCGGGAC
Source organism: Arthrobacter pigmenti (assembly GCF_011927905.1). Lineage (NCBI taxonomy): Bacteria > Bacillati > Actinomycetota > Actinomycetes > Micrococcales > Micrococcaceae > Arthrobacter > Arthrobacter pigmenti. Next base: position 3,152,699 of record NZ_JAATJL010000001.1, on the reverse strand, counting down.
AACGGGATCGGCCGCGTCATTGTCACCACACCCGACTACACCCACGCGGACTACATCGTCGAGGCGCTGCAGGCGGGGGCCGACGTCGTCGTCGAAAAGCCGCTCACCATCGACGCCGAAAGCTGCCGCCGGGTCTGCCGCGCGATCGAGGAGACGGGGCGCGACGTCGTCGTGACCTTCAACTACCGGTACTCACCGCGCAACAGTGCGCTGAAGGAGATCATCCAGAGCGGCGCCATCGGTAAGGTGACGTCGATCGATTTCAGTTGGATGCTGGACACCGTCCACGGTGCTGACTACTTCCGGCGCTGGCACCGGCAGAAGGAGAACTCGGGCGGTCTGCTGATCCATAAGGCGTCGCACCACTTCGACCTCGTGAACTGGTGGATCGACGACGTTCCCGAGCGGGTATTCGCCAGCGGCGGTTTGCGTTTCTACGGCGAGACGAACGCTGCCGGACGCGGCCTCACTGATCGCCCGAAGCGCGGCACCATCGACGAAGCTGCGGACGACCCGTTCGCCCTCGACCTCCGCGACGATGAGCGTCTCAACGCCCTCTACTACGCCAACGAACACCACGACGGCTACCAGCGGGACCAGGATGTCTTCGCCCCCGGCATCACGATCGAGGACAATCTGGCGCTAGTGGTGGACTACGCCTCCGGGCCCACGCTCAGCTACTCGCTGAACGCCCACAGCCCCTGGGAAGGCTACCGGGTGGCGGTGAACGGAACCCACGGGCGGGCCGAACTCGAAGTGGTCGAGCGGGCAGCGGTGTCCAGCAGTACCGACCAGAAGAACGTGGTCGACCCCAGTGCCACCCCGGTGGAGGAGGACGACGCCGTCCGGGTCAATGGCGAGCGCCTCACCCTCCAGCGCCACTGGGAGCGCGCCGTCGACGTGCCGATCGTCAACGGGGAAGGCGGCCACGGCGGCGGAGATGCGCTCCTGCTTGCGGACCTGTTCGAGGGACCAGGAGAGGATCCACTGGGCAGACCGTCTGGCTATCTGGACGGATTGCGCGCCGTCGCCGTCGGTATTGCCGGCAACGCCTCGCTCGAATCGTCCCTGCCGGTGCACATCAGCGAACTGGATTTGGGCGCCGACCTCGCCGCGGACCGTTCCGACAAGAGCCAGGTGCGCCGTGGCTGAGCGGGCACAGACTACGGTCCTCGTCACGGGCGGATCCGGCAGGCTGGGCCGCAGCGTGGTGACCGGCCTTGCGGAGGCAGGGTACGACGTCGTCTCCGTAGACCGCGCGCCGGTCCCGGACGGCGCGTTCCCGGCCCAAATTCGGCAGGAGTCCGTGGATCTGCTGGCCCCCGGCGTTGCCCGTCGGGTCATCGAGAAGCACCGGCCCGACGCCGTCGTGCACCTTGCCGCGATCGCCGTCCCGTTCAGCGCGCCCGAGGAGGTCATCCTCCAGACCAACAGCCAGCTCGCCTTCCAGGTTATGGGCGCGGCCACCGACCTCGGCGTCGGCAGGATCATCACCGCTTCCAGTCCCACCGTGCTGGGTTACGGGTCGCCGGCCGGTTGGACGCCGGAGGCCCTCCCTCTCGACGAGGAGACGACGCCTAAGCCGTGGAACGCGTACGCCCTCTCCAAACTGCTGGCCGAGCAGACCATGCGCATGTTCGCCGCCGCGCAGGGGGACCGGCTCCGTTACGCCGCGTTCCGGCCCTGCTATGTCATTTCGCCCGAGGAGTGGGCGGGCGCGCCGACCCAGCAGGGGCACACCGTCGTCGAACGCCTTGATGATCCGGCGCTGTCCGCGCCGGCCGTCTTCAACTATGTCGACGCGCGGGACGTGGCGGACTTCCTCGACGTACTGCTGCAGTCCATGGACCGGATCCCCAATGCTGAAACCTTCTTCGTGGGAGCTTCCGATGCCCTGGCACGCGGGCCGCTGTCCGAGCTCATCCCGCACTATCTGCCGGCCGTTGGTGCGCTCGCCGCTGGTCTCACGGGCACCAGCCCGGCGTTCTCGATCGATAAGGCGCGCAGGCTCCTCGGCTGGGAGCCCAAACGCAGTTGGCGGACCGAGCTGCCCGGTGAAAAAGACCAGCAGTTAGCCGCCGCGATTCAGGAAGTCAGGTAAGTCATGCAGTTCACTGGAGTGCTGTTCTTTCCCGTCACCCCGTTTTCCGCCTCCGGTTCGGTGGATACCGCCAGGCTGCGTGAGCACATCAGGTCGCGCCTGGATTATCAGCCGGGAGGGGTCTTTCCCGCGTGCGGCACCGGCGAGTTCCACGCCCTCGACATCGAGGAGATCCGCGCCGTCGTCATAACCGCCGTGAACGCCGTAAACGGGCAGGTTCCGGTGATTGCCGGCGCCGGCGGACCGCTCGGGCACGCACGCGCTGCGGCTCGTGTTGCCGAGGAGGCCGGGGCCGATGCGCTGCTCGTGCTACCCCCTTACCTCGTCAAGGGGCCAACCGACGGGCTGGTTGCCTACGTCGAGGACGTCGCTGCCGCCTCGAGCCTGCCGGTCATCATCTATCACAGGGCAAACGGTGCGTTTACAGCCAGTGCCGTTGCCCGTCTGGCCGCCAATCCGAAGGTGATCGGGTTCAAGGACGGTGTGGGCGACGTCGGCCTGGCGCAGGAGATCGTGTCCGCGGTCGCCGCCACGGGTCGCACGGACTTCCAGTTCTTCAACGGCCTGCTGACCGCTGAGCTCAGCCAGGGTGCCTACCGTGGACTCGGGATTCCGCTCTACTCCTCGGCTGCGTTCGCGATGGCGCCAGAAATTGCCACCGCGTACTACCGCGCGTACATCGACGGGGACGAACCGGCGCGGCACCGTCTGCTCGAGGGGTTCTACGCGCCGCTGGTGCGCCTGCGGGACCAGACTCCCGGCTTCGGCGTCTCGCTGATCAAGGCTGGGCTCCGGCTGGACGGGTTCGACGTCGGTTCCGTCCGCCCGCCGCTGGTCGACCCGACTGAGAGTCAGCTCGTGGAACTCAAGGGCATCCTTGCCGCCGGGCGTGAGCTTGTGGACGCATGAGCCCGAAAATCACGGGCTTCTCCGCCCGTCTCATCACGGTTCCGCTACCCCGCCCCTGGGGAGCGGATGTGCAGGAGAACTCCTTCCTGGCCACCACTGTGACAACCGACGACGACGGCGTGGGCCACGGTTTCTCGTGGACGCCGACCATCGGGCCGCACGCCGTGCTGGCGTTGCTGGAGCATGACATCGCGCCGTTTGTTGTGGGATTGCCAGCGCAGGCAGAGCCGGTCTGGGACGCACTGTGGGCCCGTCTCCATGAGGCAGGCGGGGGAGGGCTGACCACGATCGCCATGGCCGGCGTCGACCTCGCCCTCTGGGATCTGGCCGGGCGGCAGTCAGGCTGCTCCGTGCCTGACCTGCTGGGCCGGCGTCGTGAGACGGTACCGGTCTACGGATCGGGAGTGAACCTGCACTACAGCCTCGAGGAACTTCTTGAGCAAGTCCAGCGGTGGGTCGCCGAAGGCCGGCAGGCCGTCAAGGTCAAGGTAGGCAAACCGGACCTCCGAGAGGATGCCGAACGGATCGCCGCCGTCCGGGAGGTCCTTGGCCCTGACCGGGCGCTCATGATCGATGCCAACCAGCGGTGGGACCTGCCCAACACCCTGCGGGCGCTCGACCGCCTCGGCGAATACGGCCTGCACTGGCTTGAGGAACCCATTCGTGCCGATGACCTCTCTGCCTACCGGCGGCTGCGTCGCTCCTCACCCGTCCCGATCGCGCTCGGTGAAAACGTGCACACTATCTACCGGTTCCGTGACTTCATCGAGGCCGAAGCCGTGGACATCATCCAGCCCAACATTGTCCGGGTTGGCGGAATCACCCCGTTCCGGCGCATCGTGGAGCTGGCCAGGGCCAACAGCATTGCTGTCGCGCCGCACCTGCTTCCCGAGCTTTCGGGGCAGCTTGCGTCCACGCTCGCTGAAACGGCATGGGTGGAAGCGGTCGACGGTGCCACCCTGGCCGAGCTGGGCGTCCTCGCAGGTCCGTCGCCGGTCAGCATCACGGAGGCCGGACTTACGGTGAGCGGCCAGCCGGGTCTCGGGTTGGAGCTCAGGCGCTAAGGCTCCGCCCACAGCGTATCCCGGAACTTTCGTGCAGCTCTGGCGGGTTCCCACGCTTGTGAGTCGCCAGAGGTGCACGAAAGTTCCCTAAACCTCCAGCGTCACGGGACGCATCAAACCGTTCACCTCGACCGTGGGCCACCGCTCGTCCACGCTGAGCACACGAATGCCTTCGGGAGTCAGCAGTACCGTATCCTCGATCTTCACGCCGGGCCCGGAGGGGTTCCACGTGAACGCCTGGTTCAGGACCACAGGGTCGCCGGTCGAGGCCGTGACCCGCGGGTCCCTGCCCGCGTAACCGGCGGGTCCGCCCTGGTGATGCAGCCGCCACTGATCTGCGCCGAAGCCGTGCACCTCGTACGAGCTGCGGATCGTCTCGAAGATCCCGTCCAGCCGCGCACCCGGAACAGTGGCGGCGAGGATGTCCGCCTCCACGGCGGCGATCCTCGCTTCGGCGTCGCGCTCGGCGGCCGTCGATCCTTCGAAACGCACCCAGCGCGTCACGTTCGCGACCATGCCCTTGCGCCGCGCACACACCACGGCCATCGCCCGCCGTCCAAGCGGTGCCGCCGTCGGCAGCGGGTGCCGGAAAGCGGACCGCTCCCGGCCGTTACACAGCAGGACCAACGGTTCCGCCCCCATCGCGATCACCCGGGCTGCCAGCTGCGCGGCGACATCGCGTTCGGCGGTATGCGGCCGAACAGCCGAGAGCACGTCGGTCAGGGCCCCGGCTACCTCGCGGTTGAGTTCGGCATACTGCTCCGTCTCGACCGGCAGGAGAGACTGCCGCGCCTCGCGCAGCTCACGCCGGACGCTTGCTTCCTCAAGCGGTCGCGAGGGTGCCAGCCGGCCGGCGACGTCGTGCAGGGATCCGTGCCAGGGAACAGGATGAACGACGACGTCGGCCGGCAGTTCCTCGCGCATCAGCCGGTCCGCTTCGTTGTTGAAAGTCACGAGGTGGTCGCGCTCGCGGTCAACCAGCAGTATCGCGATCGGATCACCTGCGAGGCTGATATGGAGGCGGCTTCCACCGAGGTACCAGGTCATCGCCGTGTTGGTGGTCAGCAGCAGGGAGTCGTGCCCGGTGCGGTCCAGGATGGACATGACACGGCTGCGTTTGACTGCGCGCTCGTCGAGATCCGCTACGGGATCCGCAAAAGATTCAAGCCCGGGCTCGGAGGTGGTGGTCATGGGTGCCTTTCGTGGGCCGCGAGGATGCGGACGGCGTCGGGGTCCAGGGCGCCGTCGGCAATGAGAACGGTGACGGACCGGGTCAACGGGATACTGCGCGTGACGCTGACCGGCCGGTCCCACGCAAGCGCAAGCCCCACACCGGGATAGCCCTCGGAACGCACAAACCAGGGATCGGGTGCGTTGTCATTCGGCAGGAAGAGAAGCGTTGCCGGCCGGCCCGTGAAGCTGCCCTGCCAGCACAACCAGTCGGACACCGTTCCGTGGACACCGGCCTCACCGGAGGCGTCCGCCGTCGTTATTGAAGTGTTTTCGCAGGCGGGCAGGCGCCAGAAGAAGCCGCCGTAGCCACCGCCATCCCGGCCGTTCGATCCGGGGCTCCCCAGCGTTACCGTGCCTTCGCCGGCGGGTGTTAGTGCGAAATCGATCGTGAGGGCCCACGCGGCGTCGTTCACTGTGCGCCAGCTGATGTGGCGGGCTTCATGCAGCAGCGCGGTGCCGTCGGGGCCGCTCCAGCGCAGGGTCTCCTCAAGGGAATCGCCGTGGTGCGCAAGTGCCGTGCGGGAGATCCGGCCGTGGTCCGGGCGCCACACATAGCCCTGTTCCTCGCGGCGATAGGTACGTCCGCCCCAGAGGTTGGTTCCGTTGACGTCCTGTACCGCAATTCCGGCGCCGAGGTGCCACACGTGGTCTGCGGGGAAATGATCGCTGACAACTACGCCGGCGCGTGTGGTTACGGGATGGAGGTAAGGACGCGGTGAAAGGAACGGCGCGACGTCGGTCCCGTCCCGGTACGAGCCGACTTCACCGCCGTCAAGCACAAGCGGAACGGACGACGATGACGGCCGCGCCCAGCCCGGATCCAGTTCACGGAAGGTGGCCTGGGCCAGGCAGGTCCGCTGCAGGAGGTCCTCGATCCCATGCACTACGGGGTGAGCGTCAGCTCCCTCGCCGGTCCAGGTGACGTACGCAGAATCGATCGGATGTGGCGGTGGGGCCAGCCGGACGGCGTCAAGCACCCGCATGAACGCGCCGGAGGAAGCGAGCGGGCTGATTAAGGCCGTCCCATGGACACGTTGTTCGAGTAGATTCGTCAGGAGGTCCGCGCGGCCGAAACGCTCGGTGGCAGTGCCCTCGGACGTGGTGATGACCAGCTCATCCTCGGTGTAGTAGAGGACGGCGGTGCCCTGTGTGCCGTGGAGCGTGACGCTTGGGCGCGTCTGCTCCGCGGCACACAGGGTGAGTGCGAGCGTGACCACCGTGCCGGAGGCGGTACGCACCCGGATGGCGGACGTGTCATCGCACTCGATGTCGTGTGCCCGGTACAGGTCAGTCTCGACGGTAGCCACGTCGGACGCTTCCCTGGCACCGGCCACACGAAGGGCGGTCGCGACCGCATGGGCAAGCGGATTGGTGGCCACGCCGTCGACCACGTCCACTCCATCCAGCGTTCGCTTTCCCGCCCAGCGCGAGCGCGCAAAGTAGCCCCGGGTCCGCACCCAGGCTCCCTGCGCGCTCACGCCGCGGACCGAACCCAGCGTCCCCGTTGCCACGAGATCGTCGAGCCGGTCCAGCGCTGCCGAGCCCAGGCTCTGAAACCCGGTCTGCACGGCGACGCCGGCTTTCTCCGCCGCGGCGAGGAGGGAGTTGTACTGCTCCATCGACGCCACCGGAGGCTTCTCCACATAGACGTCGGCGCCCGCCTCGATTGCCATGAGCGCGAGCGGCGCGTGCGCCTGGATGGGGGCGGCGATGACGACGACGTCGGGCGCCGCCCCTGAGGCGAGCAGGTCTTCCAGGTTCGCGAACACGCCGACGTCGGCACCCAGCGTCCCGGCGGCAGGAGGGCGGGGGTCCGCCACGGCAACCAGGCGGGCGGCGCCGTCGTTCTCCAGCTTGCGGAGATTCTCCAGATGGCTGGCGCCGTATCCATGGACGCCCACCAGTGCCACCCGCGCAACGCGGGTACTTTCATCGACCGGGTACCCGGAGCCGTGCGTCAGCCGGGGTGCGGAGTCGAGCATGTTCGTGTTCCGTTCCTGGAATGATCAGCCTGCGCTGATCATTCCTTCTATTTCGGCGGTCATTTGTTCGGTGGCCTGTTCGGGTGTCAGCTTGTCGAAAAGGACCTCGGAGACGTAGCGCTTGACCATGTCCTGGACACCGCCGGCTCCCACGGGGGAGGGCAGCGGCGGTTCGGCCATGTCAGGGCGGATCTCGTCGAGGAAGTCCACTACCGCCTGATCGTTCTCATCCAGATCCGGAGCGATGGCGGCAGCCATGTCCGGGTTGGCGGGGACGCCGCGGTCAACGAGCATCTTCTTTGCGGCATCCGGGTTGTTCGCGAGGTAGTTCACGAACTCGGCGGCTGCTTCCTGATCATCCGACTGGCTTGAGATGGACCAGTACATGGAGGCCTTGTAGTACATGCCGTTATCCGCTGCGGTTCCGCTGTCCGATGGGACGCGCAGCATCGTGACGTCACTGCCGCTGGCCGTGCGGAGGGCGGAGAGCTGGTTGGACCAGTACCAGCCCATCGCTGCCCGGTTGGTCGCGAAGCCGCCGGCTTCGAAGGAGCCGGACATTTCCTCGGTGTACCGGGCGGCGCTCGGTCCGCCGCCGTCGCGTACTTCGAGGAGGTGCTCGAACCACGCCGTGACGTTCTCCGGCGAGTAGCCCACGGTGCCGGGTTCGGCGTCGTTATAGAGGTTTTCGCCGTGCTGGCGAAGCCAGATCCTCAGGTCCACGTCCTGCGCACCGTAGTCGGTGCCCACGATGTCGCCGCCAAGTTTCTCCTCCAGTTCGGCGGAGATGCGATAGTAGTCATCCCAAGTCCAGGTGGTGTCATCGGGCAGTTCCATGCCGGCCTGCGCGAACAGGTCCTCATTGGCCATGACCACATAGGCGTTCTGCCCGGTGGTCAGTCCGTAGAGGCCCTCCTCGTAGCGCCCGAGGTTGAGGGCGGCGTCGTCGAACTTGGACGTATCCAACCCTTCAAGGGTGCTAAGGTCAGCCAGTGCGCCGCGGCCAGCGTACTCCTGCAGGTACTTTTCGTCCATGGTGATGACATCCGGGGCGTCGCGGCCTGCTGTGGTTGTCGCGAGTTTGTCCCAGTAGCCGCCGAAGTCCGAGTATTCACCCTCGATGGTGATGCCCTCGTTTCCGGCCTCGAACAGATCGATAATTTCCTGATTGGCCACGTGGCGGGGGTCTGAGCCCCACCAGGAGAAGCGCAGGCTTCCGTCGCCTGCCTCCGCGCTGCCGCCATTGCCGCAGGCGCCGAGCGAGAGGGTGAGTACGACGGCGGCCGTGGCGGCCGTGAGGGTACGGGTTGGGCGGGAGGATCTTTTCATCTCATGTTGTCCTGTCTTCCGGATCAATGGTGTCTGGTCAGCCCGCGCTGATCATGCCTTCGATTTCTGCTGTCAGCTGCTCGGCGGCCTCTTCCGGCGTGAGGTTGTCGAAGAGGACTTCCCCGACGTAGCGCACGATCGTTTCCTGGACCGTTCCCGCGCCGATGGGCGAGGGCTTGGGGGAGTCGGAGACCTCGGGTTCGATCTCTTCGAGGAAGGAGACGACGGTCTGCTGGGATTCATCGAGCAGCGGTTCAATCGCGGCTGCCATGTCCGGGTTGGCCGGCACGCCGCGGTCCACGAGCATCTTCTCCGCCGCGGCCGGGTCATTGGCGAGGAAGTCCACGAAGTCGGCTGCGGCGGCCTGGTCATCCGATTGGCTGGAGATGGACCAGTACATGGAGGCCTTGTAGTACATGCCGTTGTCCTCGGCGTTGCCGCTGGGGGAGGGCACCCGGAGGATGCGGATGTCGTCTCCGGTGGCGGTGCGCAGGGCGCCGAGCTGGTTGGACCAGTACCAACCCATGGCCGTCTTCTTCGTGGGGAAGTTCTCCGCCTCGAAGGTGCCGGCCGCGGCCTCGGTGAACTGTGCCGCGCTGATGCCGCCGCCGGTGTCGCGGACGTGGAGCAGGTGCTCGAACCAGGAGAGAAGGTTCTCCTGTGAGTAGCCCACCGTGCCCGGCTCATCCTCACTGTAGAGTTCCTCGCCGTTCTGGCGGAGCCAAATGCGCAGGTCACCATCGAGCGCACCGTAATCAGTGCCCGCGACCTCGCCCAGGTTTTCGCTGATCGTGGCCGAGATCTCGTAGTAGTCATCCCAGGTCCAGGTGCTGTCATCCGGGATTTCAACGCCGGCTTCGGCGAAGAGGTCAGCGTTGACCATAACGGAGTAGGCGTTCTGGCCGGTGCTCAACCCGTACACACCGTCCTCGTAGCGGCCGAGGTCCAGTGCGGATTCGGGGAACTTGGACAGGTCCAGGTTCTCGAGTTCCGTAAGGTCGGTCAGTGCGCCGCGGCCGGCGTATTCCATGATGTATTTCTCGTCCATGGTGATGACGTCGGGCGCGTCCCGGCCCGCCGTCGTCGTCGCTAGTCTGTCCCAGTAGCCCGAGAAGTCGGCGAATTCGCCGGAGATGGTGACGCCCTCGTTGTTGGTTTCGTAGATGTCGATGATTTTCTGGGTGGCCTCGTGCCGTGGGTCCGATCCCCACCAGGAGAAGCGGAGATTGCCGTCGCCGGCGGACTGGCTGCCGCCGTTACCGCAGGCGCCCAGTGCCAGGCCGAGCACGACGGCGAGGGAAGCGGCGGTAACAGGGCGTGAGAATTTCGTCATTGAATTTCCTTGTCATTGAGCTGTCGTTTGTGCGGTGCTTATTTGATGCCGGTGGTGGCGATGCCCTTGACCAGGTATTTCTGGCCGAACAGGAACACCAGGAAGACGGGTAGGAGGGAAACGATGGACATGGCGAACATCGAACCCCAGGAGGAGGTGGCGGTGCTGTCCACGAAGGAGCGCAGGGCAACGGGCACCGTGTACATTTCGGGGTCAGTCAGGTAGATCAGCTGGCTGAAGAAGTCGTTCCAGGTCCAGATGAAGGTGAAGATGGTGGTGGTTGCCAGCGCGGGCATCATCAGCGGAAGGATGATGCGGGTGAAAATCCGCACGTGCCCGCAGCCGTCAATGCGCGCAGCTTCGTCCAGTTCCTTCGGCAGTCCGCGGATGAACTGGACCATGAGGAAGACGAAGAACGCGTCCGTGGCCAGCAGTTTGGGGAGCACCAGCGGGATGAAGGTGTTCACCCAACCCATCTCGGAGAAGATGATGTATTGCGGCACGATGATCACGTGGATGGGCAGCATGATTGTCATCAGCATGATGGCGAACAGCAGGTTGCGACGGCGGAACTTCAGCCGGGCGAAAGCGTAGGCTGCCATCGAGCAGGAGACCAGGTTGCCGATGATCGAGCCGATCACCACGATCATCGAGTTGATCATGTAGTGCCCGAACGGTGATTGGAGGGCGTTCCAGCCTTCCGTGTAGTTGCTGATCTCGAAGGTGTCGAGCCAGAGGCCCGCCTCGCGGAAGATCACATCGTTGGGCCGAAGCGAGCTCACCAGCATCCACAGCAGCGGGTAGAGCATGATGATGCCGAAGACGGTGAGGAGCAGGTGCTTGAGCAGGCGGCGTCCGGTGCTTCCGCTCAGTTCCTCGGTGTTTTTCTTCCGGCTGGCCGGTGGTTCAGTTCGCTTGGGCTCAGTTGCGGGCGTGGTGCTTGTCTGGGGCGCGATATTAGTCGTCATAGAACACCCACCATTTCGAGGCGATGAAGTTGATGAAGGTGAAGGCCGCGATGATGAGCAGCAGCAGCCAGGCCATTGCTGAGGCGTAGCCCATGTTGAAGTTGCCGAAGCCCTGTTGGTAGAGGTACAGCGTGAAGAACATGGTCGAATCGGCGGGGCCGCCGGTGCCTCCTGAGACCACGAAGGCCTGGGTGAAGGACTGGAAGGCTCCGATGATCTGCAGGACGAGGTTGAAGAAGATGATCGGGGTGAGTAGCGGGGCGGTGATGGTGGTGAACTGCCGCACTTTTGAGGCGCCGTCCATGGCCGCGGCCTCGTAGTACATGGTCGGAATCTGGCGAAGGCCCGCCAGGAAGATCACCATCGGAGCGCCGAAGGTCCACACGTTGAGCACCATCAGGGTGCCCAGGGCGGTGGAGGGATCGGCAATCCATCCCATGCCTTCGATTCCGACGAGTGCCAGGAGCTGGTTGATCAGCCCGTCCGTGCCGAAGATCTGGCGCCACAGCACCGCGATGGCAACGGAGCCACCGAGCAGGGACGGCAGGTAGTAGATCGAACGGTAGAAGCTGAGGCCCCGCATTCCGCGGTCCAGGATCAGCGCGAGCGCCAGTGCCGCGATGAGCTGGAGGGGAACGGAGACGAAGACGTAGAGGAACGTCACCCCGAGGGAGTTCTGCAGCCGGGTGTCCTCGAACATCCGGAGGTAGTTCTCCAGCCCGGTCCATTCCGGTGGCTGAAGCAGGTTGTAGTCGGTGAAGGAGAGGTAGAGGGACGCCGCCATCGGGCCGATGGTGATGACCGCCAGGCCAACCAGCCAGGGTGCGAGGAACAGGTAGGAGACCCGCTCCTCCTTCTTCTCGGCGGCGGTCAACTTCCGCTTCTTTGCGCGCGGCTCCTTTTTCAGCCGCGACATCTCAGTCAAAGCTGACATTGCCGGTCCTTCCCGCACGTTGGCGGGCGCGTTGCGACGCCGCCGTTCGTGCGTCGTTCGGAAGCTTCATGGTGAACCTTCTGTCGGTTGTTGGGTTCTTCCGGTGATCTCGAGAAAACGCTTTCTCGAGGATTTCACTCGACCCTAGTGTGTGACGCGGCGCACGTCAAGGAAACGTTTTCTCAAGTGCTTTCGTGGTGTCACATAGCCGCACGTTTCGTGCCTTATCGCATGAGGGAAGTGCTGAGAAAATCCACCGATTCCCTCAGCATCTCAGCGGAGACTGCGTGGCCGCCGTCGTGCCAGGTTCCTGTGTACCGGCCCGGTGCATCGCGCCTGAGCTTGGTGTCGGCGTCGTGCATGCCTGTGTGGGTGAAAAGGTGATCCTGGCGCGCGTACTGCATGAGGTAGTGGCAACCGGGATTGATGCCGGCGAGATCCGGCCAGTTGAATGTCCTGCCGAGGCCGGGTGTTGCAAGCAGCCAGGAGTGGGAATCCATATGGGCGGGAAAGAGGCCCTCGAAAGTGGTCATCATGCAGGAGACGACGGCGGCGCGTACCTCGGGTGCAAGGGCGCTTAGTACCAGTGCCCTGCCGCCTCCGCCGGAGAAGCCGCCGACGGCGATCCTTGCGCTATCCACCTCAGGGAATGTGGTTAGCAGTTTGAGTGCCACGAGATCCTCGAAGGCGACAACGCCTGCGTAACTGGTCCCGAGCAGGCCGGCGGTCTTGGCTACGACGTTCTCGTGCAGCGCTGCGGCAGCGTTGTACTCCATGGCTTCGGTCGGGTGGATGCCCTCTGCACGCCACAGTGCGCGGCGCGCGGCCATGCCCTCGGCTACGCGCCCCGACGGTTCGTCCAGGTTGAAGCGTCTGCTTCCCCAGGTGAAGGAGTCGTGGACGAGGACGGCGAAGCCCGCCTTCGCCAACTCGTTTGCGATGGCCTGCCCCGAATACAGGTCCTGCTGCAGTGCTCTCACTTCGGGACTGTTGCCAAGGCCGGCGTCGATCAGCCGCTCGGCGCCGAGCCACTTGTTGCCGCCGTGGCAGTGCAGCCACAGCACTCCGGGGAGTTTTCCGGGTTTTCCGGGGTTTCCGGGCCTTCCCTCCGGGGTCAGGAGGTAGGCCTGCGTGGGCGGTCCGTACGGGAGTTGCCAGCTGAGCTGCCGTATCCGGACCTCGTCCACCACGGTTTCGGGTCCGCTCTGAACTCGAGTTTCGGGGGCCGGGCCCGGTACACCGAGCGCATCGATGAGTTGGGCGCTCGCCTTGCTGTGTGCTTCCAACCGACCCATGCGGCGGATTGCGTCGGGCCAGTCTTCGTATCCGGCGATCGGGCTTGGGAGCGAAGTCATGCCCGAGAGACTACCGTTTGCTTTGTGCTGGTTGCCTGGACGTGAACCGGGCCGTCGCCGGGACGGGTCAGCAAGCCGGCCGTCCCGGTGAACGGGCCTGTTCAGCGCGCCAGTCGTCCCAATGAACGGGCCTGTTCAGCGCGCCAGTCGTCCCGGTGAACGGGCCTGTTCAGCGCGCCGGTCGTCCCGGTGAACGGGCCTGTTCAGCGCGCCAGTCGTCCCAATGAACGGGCCGTTTCACTGGAATGTCTGAACATCCCAGTGAAACCTGTGTTTCGGTGGGAGGATCGGCGAGGATGTGAATCATCGGTGTAGCGCAATGAAGGAGTCGATACGATGACCAAGTACCTGATCTCGTTTCCGAGTGCCGCAATGGTTGTTCCCGACGAGGAAATGCGGGCAGTTTCGGATGCTTCGCACGCGGTTGTGCAGGAGGCCAAGGATGCCGGTGTGTGGGTGTTCGGCGGTGGAATCGATGAGAGCGTTCCGCCGGTCATGGTCGACGGCGATGGAACAGTGACTGAGGGCACCTATGCGCAGACGAAGCAGCTCGAAGGCGGTTACGCGGTGCTGGAAGTGCCCTCTCGCGAGGAGGCACTGGAGTGGGCTGCCAGGTTCGCGACGGCTTGCCGGTGTGCGCAGGAGGTGCGCGAGTTCGGGTACGACCCGGCGAGCTGACAAGGGGTGGAGCTCCTGTGCTCCGTCGGCGAGGAGAATGCGGTTTTCGCGTAGAATTGACGGTCTGCTCGACGCCGCATTGCTGCTAGGCAGACCCGACAAAGCCAAGTGCATGACTCGCGGCACGTGCTGCCGACGCCACGAGCGGGCCAAGCCGGTCGACATCCCCAAAAGTTACCCGCTGCGTCGGGAACCCGAGTCCAAGTACCGCCACAAGAATCCCGGAGACGTTGAACACGGGCGCGGCAATTGAGCCGACGTCGCTGTGCCGTTCGCCGAACGCCGCGAAATATCCCTGCTCTCTCGTTTGTTTTACCTGATGATCGAGCGTAGCCAGACTGTCCGGGGTGTCAGGGGTGAACTTCGAGAGTGGACTGCCTTCAAGGGTCGGGCGGGCTTCAGGATCGTAGGCGAGGAAAATTTTGCCGGGTGCGCCGGCATGGATCGGCATCACCATACCGACCGTGAACGGACGCATGACAACATGCCTGGTCTCCGCCACCGAAACGATCGTCCGGAAGGAGCCGTCGCGCACGTACAGGCACGCCGTTTCGCCTGTCTCATCACGCAGGTTCTGCAGGATCGGTTTGGTGAGTTGGACGATGTCCATTCCAGTGGTTCCCGTCGAAGCCCATCGAACCAGTCGGATGCCGATTCGGTACCGGTCGCCGTCGCGGTCCAGGTATCCCTCGTGAACCATGCTCTGCACCAATCGCTGGCAGGTACTTGAGGGCAGCCCCGTCTGCCGGGCGAGTTGCTGAAGGGTCGGCTCAGGCGACTCGGGTGTGAAGCAGTCGAGGATCTGACTGATCTTCTGCAACACCAGGATTGGTGCCGCGCCACGGGAACTTTCTGTTGCCACGGATAGGCCTTTCGAGCGGAGATTGACGCGTCCATCGTAGTAGCGGAGCGAGGAAGACTTTGACATATCGTGATGGAACCCACATTATGGGATAACAACCCACCAGACGGGTTTGCAGTCTGGGCTTACAAAACACAACGTCGTGAAGGACGCATATGAACACCGCTGCCGCATGCTGCGAAACAGAACCGGTCCAGGCGCCGGCCAACACCTCCCGGGTCGGGCTTATCGTCCCGAGCTCGAACACCACCATGGAAACCGAACTGCCGGAACTGTTCCGCCGCCAGTCGGAGGCCACCGGGCACCGTTACACCTTCCACTCGGCACGCGCCGGCATGAAGAAAGTGAACCGGGAAGAGCTTGCCGCCATGGTGGGCAAGGCCGCTGATTGCGCCGCTTCCGTTTCGGACGCCGACGTCGACGTCATCGCGTACGCATGCCTCGTCGCCGTGATGGCGCAGGGCACGAACGCCCACGTCGGATCGGAGGAAACAATCTCCAGGGCTGCCTCTGATAACGGCCACCCGGCCGAGGTGACCAGCAGTGCTGGCGCACTGGTGCGGACCCTCCAGGAAATCGGCGCGCGCCGGATCGCGATGATTACTCCATACGTTCCCGCGCTCACTCAGACGGTGTGCGAATACATCGAAGGCGCCGGCATCGAGGTGGTCGATTCGGTTTCCCTGTCTGTTGACAACAACCTTGCGGTGGGCCGGCTGGACCCGCAGCAGCTCCCCGGGATCGCCCAGAAACTCAATCGGGAAGGCGTCGACGCCGTCATTCTGTCTGCGTGTGTGCAGATGCCGTCGCTCGCCGCGGTTCAGACTGTCGAAGATCAGCTTGGGGTTCCGGTCATCACGGCCGCCGTCGCCACGACGTATGAGATCCTCAAAGCTCTAGGCCACACACCGGCAATTTCGGGTGCCGGACGTCTGCTCGCCGGTGACCTTGTTCCGGCGAAGAAGTAGGACAGCATCATGTCACTTGCCCTCATCGCCTTCCTCGTTCTTATCGCCGCCTTTGCGTGGGGATCGTTCACCCGCGTCAACGCCGGTCTGATTGCGCTCGTCGCCGCATTCATCGTCGGCCCGCTGGTCGCCGGGCTCGACATCAAGGAAGTGATCGGCGCCTTTCCCGCCGGGCTCTTCTTCATCCTCGTCGGTGCAACGCTGCTCTTCGCGATCGTTCGCGTGACCGGCACCATCGACCTCATGGCCTACTGGTGCGAGCGGCTTGCCGGAGACCGCAAGATTCTCGTGCCGATCCTGATGTTCCTGCTCACCGCCGCATTGGCGGCCGCCGGGGCCTTCACTCCGGCAGCCATCGCGATTGTGGCGCCTGTCGCGCTCGCGCTGGGCATGCGCTTTGGCATCAGCCCCCTCGCCATGGGCCTCGTCATTGTTCAGGGCGCCAACGCCGGAGCTTTTTCTCCGGTGAACCCGTTCGGTGTACTGGGGAACCAGATGCTGGACAGCGCTGGAGCCTCGGGCGATTCCGGGAAGCTCTTCCTCTACTGTTTCCTTTTCAACGCCTTGCTCGCCGTCATCGCCTATGTGCTCATTCAGGCCATCATGAAGCGCCGCGCCGCCAAGCGCGGCGAGAGCAACAGCAGCGCCGCATCCGTGAACGACGACGGCGGCGCGCCCGCCGGCGGCGGATCACCTGCCGGCGCTGGCACGCTCACGGCCACCCGCCTGGAGACCCGCACGATCACCAAGGTGCCGGTTACGCCGATGCGAATCCTCACCCTGGTTGCCCTGGTTTCGCTCCTGGTGCTGACAACCATGTTCGGCATTGACGTCGGCGTCGCATCGTTGATCATTTCGCTTGTTCTTATCGCCGTGAACCCGGGCGTGCAGAAGCCGGCCTTGGAGAACATGCCGTGGAGCGCGATCATCCTGGTCACCGGGATCGTCACCTATGTAGGAATGCTGGAAGCGATGGGTGCCCTCGATGAGCTCCAGGCAGGCATCGAAAGCCTGGGCAACGGTTCCATTGCCGCGCTGGTAACCAGCTACGTTGTCGGCATGGTTTCGGCCTTCGCGTCGACCACCGGAACGCTTGGCGTCATCAGCCCGGTGATCACGCCGATTGCCATGGACCCCATGCTGACGCCGATCGGCGTTATCACCGCCGTCGCCATCAGTTCCTCCGTGGTGGACGTCAGCCCGATGTCCACGAGTGGTGCGCTGCTGATGGCCAGCGCTCAGCCGAAGGACGAGCGGATGTTCTTCCGTGCGCTGCTGCTCTGGGCAATCGCGATGATCGCGGTCGTGCCGTTGCTGGTGTGGTTCATTTTCGTCCAGCTCGGCATCGGCTGATCCGATTCCACCCGCTCGGGAAGAAGGCCGGGGAACCTCCGCGATAATTGTTCAGTCGCGGAAGTGCCCCGGCCATTCCTCTGCCCGGATTCGGGAGATCCGGCGGATCTGGCCGGCCGTGCCCCACTCGTCCCGACCGAGACGCGAAAGCGGCTGGAGCTTTTCGATTAAGGGATGATTGTCCTCAAGGGCATCCTCGTCGACCGCGGCGTGCAACACCTCGCCTAGGACAATAAAGCAATCACCAACTGGGATTATCCGGTTCAGCAGACATTCAACAGAGACCGGCGATTCCTTCACGCGCGGGACCGCAATCGTGAGACTGGGCTCACGGGTGAGGTTCACGGCGTCGAACTCGCTTACTCTCCGGCCAAAAGCGGTGCCGGTGGCGTTCACCTTCTCGAACAATCGCTCAGTTGCGAGATTGACCGTGAACTCACCGGTTTCACGGATGTTGTTTAGGGTGTCCTTGCAACCGACCGACGTGAACTGTAGGACCGGCGGTTTCACCGAAGCAACTGTGTAGAAGGAATGGGGAGCAAGGTTGTCGACGCCCTCAGCGGAGCGTGAAGCGACCCATGCAATGGGGCGTGGAACCACTGTTGCAGTCAGTAGCCGATAGAACTGGGTGTCGGAGAAATTATGCCGGGAAAAGTTCTTGCGCATGCTTCGAGCCTATGCGCTTGCCCGGGACCGACGCTCGGCCAGGACACCGATCGCCTCAAGCGCCATTCCTGCTGTCATAGCGTATCCCGCGTTGTGCCATGCCCCGGTGTAACTGCCGGGTTCGCTGCAGTCTTCCGAGGAGAAGCACGCACGTGTTGACACCGGATGGGTCAGGTGCGGCTCGCAAGAAGTTCGTCGAGCCGCTCGTAGCCTTCACTCATTCCGCCTTCCATTCCGGATTGCGCCATACCGTCGCGTGCTTCCTGGCTGGGATAGACCGAGTGCCCGATGACCTTCGATCGCCCGCCGCCCAAATCCTCGAACGTCATGAATTCGATGCTGACGACGTCGGGATAGCCGTCGAACTCGAAGGTCTGGATTGCGAACTCGTTTTCCCGAACGGTGTGGAACACACCGCTGAAGCCGTACGCGGCGCCGTCCGGCCCGGTATGGATGTAGCGGTAGCTGCC
The DNA here is from genome assembly GCF_011927905.1 of Arthrobacter pigmenti. NCBI lineage: Bacteria > Bacillati > Actinomycetota > Actinomycetes > Micrococcales > Micrococcaceae > Arthrobacter > Arthrobacter pigmenti. The sequence goes on along the minus strand of NZ_JAATJL010000001.1, from coordinate 3,134,494 downwards.
GCCGGTGCGGAAGTCGTAGTGGTCGATTTCCATCTGGAGCCCGCGCGGCCCGAGCCACTGTGAAATCATCGCGGGGTCCTTGTGTGCCTCGAAGACGGCCTCGATCGGGTAATCAAACTCCCGCTCGTAGTCGATGAAGGGAGCGCCTTCCGGCACGGTGAGTTTCAGTGCGTTGCTCATGATTGATCCTTGCGTGAGAGGCCCTCGCGGGCTGTGCTTGTTTTGGTTGCGAGTAGGTTGTCGAGTGCGCGGAACTGGCTCTCACGGACAAGCCTGTACTGGTCAATCCACGCGGTCAGCGCCTCCAGTCGCGCAGGGTTCAGGTGTACGGGACGGCGCTGAGCATCGCGCGAACGCGTGACCAGACCCGCCTGTTCCAAAACCCCAATGTGCCTGGAGATCGCCTGTTTGGTGATGCTGAATGGTTCGGCCAGCTCGTTGACGGTTGCAGGACCCCGGCTGAGGTGGGCGATGATGCGTCGACGGGCAGGGTCGGCCAGTGCCAGGAAGGCCCGGTCGAGGAGCTCGTCGTCGTTCATCGTCAACCTAATCCTTTATAAACGAGTTGGTTGATTAAGAAGATAGACCTGATTCGCTGATGGTGTCAAGCGTTTTTTGGCAGGACCGTATCGCTCATCTGGGCACCGCTGGAACTGGGCACCGCTAGAACTCGGCACACTAGAAAGGCGGCGGTGGCTCGGGCACGGCGGTATAAGTCTCGCCGCCGAATGAGGTGACATCCGGTACGCCTTGATTGTCCTGCCTCGCGGACCAGATGCCTTCGGTTTTCAACATGTGATGGAGCTTGCACCGGGGTAGGAGGTTACCCAACTCCGTTTTCCCGCCGTGTGCCCACGGAGTGGTGTGATCAAGCTCGGATGACCAGGATGAGCGGTTGCATCCGGGGTGAATGCAGGTCGGATTATTGATCCGGACCCAGTCCTGCAGATGTTTGGGCGGCCGGTATCTGTCCCTTCCAACACTGAGTACGGCGCCGGTTTCCGGATGCACGAGGATCCTGGTGAAACTCGGTGCATGCGCGGCCAGGTTGCGTGCCGTCTCCGGACTGATCGGCCCGTAACCGTCCAGCAATCCGTTCACGCAGCCGACGAGATCAGGTGCACCATCAGGACCAGTACCGCCGTCAACCTTGGTACCACCGAAAACAATGTCCTTGGGACGCGCCTCCGCGCTGGCGCCCTCTGACCTGTCACCGGTTGAACCGCCACTGGTTGAACAGTTGTCGTATGACTGCGCGTCGTTGAGGGGGACGTCGTCTGAAATGTGTCCAGCGCGCGTCTCCTGCCAGTCGGCTCGTTTCTTGCCGAGCAGCGTCATCAGCGGGACGGTAACGAACACGTTCGCGCCTATTCCGCGGAAGCCGGTGCCGTTCTTCGGATCGCCTGTGCACGTGTGGGTGAGCACGTCGGTGAAGACGTCAGCTCGTAGTTGGGACAGGGTTCGGGGCTCCTCGGAGCCCTGAAGGGAGCGTGCTGCGGAGTCGACCCGATTGAAAATTCCAAGCGCTTGCTCCGCGGGCAGGTACGCGCCCAGCCATGCCATCCCATCCTGTTCATGGGCGATGGTTACGGTTCGGTCCTTTACCGCCCGTGACCGGCGCTCGGCGATCGATTCCGGGTGCAGTTCCTCGCGCAGCCGCCGGCATGCGCGGGTCAGCTTGGGGCGCGTCATGGCCCCGGCGGTTTGCAGGACACTCGCTTCAAACGTGGTTACTGCCTCATCGGGAATGGACCCGGATTCCTCCACAATGACCTGCGCCTGGACTGCACTGATTTTGCCTTGGTCGAGTTCCTGCCACGTACCCGGAAGTATCTCGCTCAACCGCAACGCCTCCCCGAGCATCCTGTGCGCTGTCCGTCCAGGCACCCGCAGCAATGGCGCTATCTCCTGCGCCGCAACGGTGAAGACGAACCGCTGATCAGCGTCCCCGGTCCGGAGCTCATGACCTCGCACGGAATGGAACACCCGTGCAATCAACGCGGCCTTACGTGCGGCGGCCCACGATTCCAAACGGTCTGCGGCCCGAAGCCGTTCCAACGTGTCCGACAGGCTCTCGGGCTGATCGGACGGGGCTACGTCATGTAACCTGCCCACCAGCCCAAACACTGAAGCGTTTTCGGCTGAAGCCTGTGCTGGCTCGCGGGACAAGGCATCCGGTTCCTCGGTTCCTTCGGGATCCAAGACATACGCAAGCGGAACCTCGGACCAGCGCAATGACGCCTCGGCGTAGGCATCCTCAAGGGTCATCCCGCTTCCGTTGTTCATAGAAAGAGTCAATCACTCGCCTACGACATTTTCGGATCGCCCTCATCGGCCGCGGAAAGCCGGGTGACTACGGCTTCGTCTTACTGCCTCAATAGTGCATCGAGTGTCAGGGGCGCCGAGCCCGTCAGGTCACGTACCGCCGTCGTCGTCCTCGCCAGTTGGCCGGATGCGATCGCGGTGTAGGTGCTCACCCACGCGTCGAGCTGCCACTGGGGTACACCGTAATGGGCGCGCGAGGCGTAGGCCTCCTCGACCGTCTCTTCCTGGTAACGGACTTCGCGCCCGGTAATCTTCGTGATGGTCGCGGCCGCTTCTTCGAGCGAGAGGGCCGCCGGGCCGGTGAGATCATATGTCTTCCCACCGTGCGCGTCGGGGTCTTGAAGTACGACGACGGCGGCGCGCGCCACGTCGGTCCGTGCCACGGCAGCGACCCGGCCGTTGCCCGCGGGACCGCGGATGACGCCGTCGTCGTCGGCGAAGAGCGGGAAGAAATCCAGGTAGAGGTTGTCACGCAGGAATGTGAAGTCCATGCCGGAGCGGCGGATGTGCTCCTCGGTGGCCCAGTGGTCGCGGCCGAGGGTGAAGATTGAATCTTTCGCGGCGGCGAGGAAAGAGGTGTAAACGATGTGCTGGACGCCGGCCTCTGCGGCGGCGTCAATGAAGGTGCGGTGCTGGTGGACGCGGTCTTCGGCTTCCGAGGCGGAGACCATGAAGAGGATCTCGCTTCCGCGTAGTGCATCGATCGCGGACTGCTTGTCGGTATAACTGCCTGTCGCGATGCGGGCGGCTGACAACTGGGGCGCCCGTGCCGGGTCGCGTACGAAGAGCTTCTGTTCGAAGCCCGCCGCCGACAGACGGCGCGCCACTTCTCCGCCAACATGGCCCGTTGCACCCGTGATTGCCAATTGGAGAGTCATGCAGGGTGGAGCGCTGTAATCGTTGGTGCTATTCCCCGAACGCGCAATACTTCTTGAATGCGCGGAGTCGGGCCGGTGGCTGACCACCGGCCCGACATCATGCGCTCTGGTTAGGAGAAGAGCTCGAAGTCTTCGAAGAGCTCTTCCAGCTCGTCGAAGAGGTTCTCGAGTTCATCGAGGAGGTCGTCGAGGTCTTCGTTGCTGCTCTCATCGTCGCCTTCGGTTGCGGCGTCGACTGCTCCGGTGACGTTCGCGTCGGCTGCCAGTCCCAGTCCGAGGTCTGAGGTGAGGTTGCTGTCGGTGTTGTTGTCGTCACCCTCAACGACCCCTTCTACAGCTGCGTCGAGGTTGGCGTCAGCTGCGACATCGAGTCCGAGGTCGGAACCGAGGCTGCCTTCTGAGGAGTTGTCGTCGCCTTCGAGAGTGCCTTCGAGGGCGGCGTCGAGGGCTGCGTCGAGGTTGGCGTCAGCTGCGACATCGAGTCCGAGGTCGGAACCGAGGCTGCCTTCTGAGGAGTTGTCGTCGCCTTCGAGAGTGCCTTCGAGGGCGGCGTCGATGTTGGCGTCGGCTGCCAGTCCCAGGCCGAGGTCTGAGGTGAGGTTGCTGTCGGTGTTGTTGTCGTCGCCTTCAACGGTGCCTTCGACAGCGCCTTCGAGGGCGGCGTCGACGTTGGCGTCAGCTGCGACACCGAGACCGAGGTCTGAGGTGAGGTTGCTGTCGGTGTTGTTGTCGTCGCCTTCAACGGTGCCTTCGACAGCGCCTTCGAGGGCGGCGTCGACGTTCGCGTCAGCTGCCAGTCCCAGGCCGAGATCCGAGGTCAGGCTGCCTTCTGAGGAAGAGTCCTCACCTTCAACGGTGCTTTCGACGGCGGCGTCGACGTTCGCGTCAGCTGCCAGTCCTAGACCGAGGTCTGAGGTGAGGTTGCTGTCGGAGGAGTTGTCGTCGCCTTCAACAGCGCCTTCGACGACGGCGTTGACGTTCGCGTCGGCTGCCAGTCCCAGTCCGAGGTCTGAGGTGAGGTTGCTGTCGGTGTTGTTGTCGTCGCCTTCAACAGCGCCTTCGACGACGGCGTTGACGTTCGCGTCGGCTGCCAGTCCCAGGCCGAGGTCTGAGGTGAGGTTGCTGTCGGTGTTGTTGTCGTCACCCTCAACGACCCCTTCTACAGCTGCGTCGACGTTTGCGTCAGTTGCGACATCGAGTCCGAGGTCGGAACCGAGGCTGCCTTCTGAGGAGTTGTCGTCGCCTTCAACGGTGCCTTCGACAGCGGCGTCGACGTTCGCGTCAGCTGCGACACCGAGTCCGAGATCCGAAGTGAGGCTGCCCTCCGAGGAAGAACCCTCACCCTCGAGAGCGCTTTCGACAACGCTCTCGACCGTGGCACCGACCTCGAGGTTGATGCCCGTATCGGCCAGGAGGCCCTGGTCGCTGTCGAGGTCCAAAGCTGATGCGGCGCCCGCTCCGAAGAGCAGAATCCCGCCGGCAAAAAGGGTGCTGCAAAGCCCCTTGCGTACAAACGAGTTCATGGTTATTTCCCTTACTGAATTGATGTGCCGAATGCCGGAAATGGCATCGGAAAAACCGTCTGCTGCACAACAAAGGCGCAGCGGAGGCCACATCAATCAGGTGAGAAGCCGTGCTCCGAGGCTAGGGAATGGGGAAGATCTTCATCGTCGGCGGCATTGGATGCACTGCCTGCGATGGAAGCTGAGAAGTAGCCGTTCGGAAGGTCTGCGGGTGCGTTGCCGCCGGAATCTGCTGCCGTGCGCAACGAGGATCCCGACGACGACGAAGAACCGGCAGGCGCCGCCGAGGGCGTCGAGCTCGGATCGCCTATCGGGAACCTGGGACGGTCATTCACCGATGCCTGGATCGCCGCAACACCATCCGCGACGTCAGCGGCAACCGTGCTGCTCGCTGCATGAACGCTTGGTGCCGGAATGAAAGTTTCAGAGAGAACCGACTCGGCGCCCGAGGCAAGAGTTGAGGGCTCATCAACTGGTGATTGGTCAGCCGGCACAACCTCAGCCGGCACAACCTCAACCAGCACAACCTCCACTGGTGCAACGGGAGCGGGCGTTACGGGCTCAACCGGAACAACGACTTCAGGCGCCGGCGCAACAGGAGCAGGTGCAACAGGCGCCGGCGCAACAGGGGCGGGGATCACTGGAGCCGGTTGCTGGACCACCGGGGGAACAACGGGACCAACAACCGGCAGCTCAGTGACAGCGTCGACAACCGGCTCGGTGACCGATCCGACAACCGGAATGTCTTCCACAACGTCGACCACGGGTGCGGTAACACGGCCAACTACGCGTGTGAGCGGCTCCGCGACGTCAGCTACAACGTCAGTAACGGGTGCCGTAATGGATTCCACGGGCTCGACGACGGCGTCAGTCACCTCGGTGACTTCGCCCAGGGTCTCTTCAACCGGCTCAAGCAGAACCGGCTCAAGCAGGCCATCGACTAGGCCGGAGCTGGACTCGGACGAAGATTCGGACTCCAACAAGGAGTCCGACAACAACGAGCCAGCCGCAGAGTCCGGCGATGTAAGGGGTCCGAGGAGGCCGCCGTCGTCGGCGTTTGCCGCCACTGCTCCGAATAGGAGCCAACCGAAAGCGACCGTCAAAGAAGCAAAAAGGACACGGAAAGCAGCGCGCAGCGAACGTTTACCGTGCTGCATCGCTCACCCCCTGCTACAAAGGCGGCGCAAAGATTACTGGCGCCGCGGAGACCGTGTCACGAGCAATTCGGACACCTACCCGGCGTGGATGGGTGGTATTTCAAATTCATCCCAACTTCTCTCGCGAGTCGCGTGCGCGATGCATCGCCGTCGTTCTTCGTTTCTACCGTTGAATCGTGTCCAGGCTGTTTGTCGCGATCGGGGATTCCTTCACCGAGGGGGTGGGGGATTGGGACGCCCGCTACCCTAACGGCGTGCGCGGTTGGGCGGACCGCGTTGCGAAGCAGCTGAGCAAACAGGACCCGGGCTGGCGATACGCCAACCTCGCTATCCGGAGCAAACGGCTTCAGCAGATTATCGATGAGCAGCTGCAAAGGGCGCTTGATCTGCACCCGACCGTCGTGAGCGTCTATGCCGGCGGCAACGACATCCTCGAACTGCGTGCCAGCCTGACTCCGCTCATGGAGCGCTATGAGGAGATGGTTTCGCGTATCGCGGCTGCCGGGGCGAGGCCGCTCCTGTTCACGGGGTTCGATGTTCGCCTGCACCCGGTGCTCGAGCCGATGCGCCGCCGGAACTGGACCTACAACGAGCACGTCCGCCGCATCGCCGAAGACTACGGCGCGCTTCTGGTGGACTATTGGTGCTTCGACGAATACCACGACCCCCGGTTCTGGGGTACCGACCGCCTCCACATGTCACCCGCCGGACACAAGAACATGGCCGCCCACGTACTGCGGGTACTCGGCGTCGACCACAGCCTCACCGCCAAGCCGCTGCATCCCCGGCTTCCGGTCACGGCGCGCGAGTGGCTGCACCAGGAATCTGTCTGGCTCCGCGAATGGGTCATCCCGATGTTCGGCCGGCGCCTCCGCAACGTAACCCTCGGCGACCACCTCGAGCCCCGCTGGCCCACACCCATCCGCCCGGCTGACGGGCTGAAGCGCCTGGCTGCTGAGCGCGACTCCCTCGCCAGGCAGGACTAGTACGACGACGACGGCGTCGTCCCGCTGGGAGGCAACGGCTCCGTTGCCTTACCGCAGATGGGGCTGAATCGACCCTACGGATCATGCGTGAAGGCGACGGAACGGTTGGTTAGGTGCATGCAGGACGAAGGCAGGGAGCCCGCTACTTCAGCGGATCGTGCCCCCAGTTCATCAGCGAGTAACGCCATTTCGAGTGCTCAATGTCGGAGGACGGCTTCTGCGCCAGGTGCCGGTGCACATACCCAACCACTTTCCGCATGTGGTCGACGTCCGAGTCCGTGAGATCGGTCTTTTTCTTGTGCAGTAGCTCGATGATCCGCCGGCCGGAGGCGTGACCAACGGATTCCCCGCCGTCGTCCTTCTGGCCCACCTCCCTGGATTCATCCGTATCCAACCACTTCTCGAGCTGGGAAGCGGTCATGTTGACCGCTTCCTTCCACTCCGGCCAAACCTCGTCCAGGTTGCTCCCACTCGTCAACGTTCCTCCTCACTGGGAACCCGCCCGTAGACTGGGTTCATCATGATGCGTTTCATCAACAGGTACCGCACGCCCATTGTCTGGCTTCTCGTCGTCGCCCTCGTAGTCAGTATTGGCGCGGGCTTCTTCGCCACCATCTTCTAGTCACCACAGCCGCCCCGTGCCGGGCCTCTGTACCCGGAGCCAACGGAATCCGTAGGGTTCGAGCTCCAGTTCCAGATCCTCACCGGGCGAGATCGGGCGCCTGCTGTCCTGCAGCAAATCGGTGAGTAGACCGCCCTCGGCGGGGACGTCGTCGTCGTCCATTTTTAACGTCACGGTTGCAGGTTCCGCCGCGAAATTGTGCAGCAGGAACACCGAGTTTCCCTCCCACACGGACCGGTGCGCCAGGACGGCAGGGTTCGGCTGGTCGATGACCTGGAATTCGCCCCAGCCGAGCTCCGGACACTCGCGATAGCGGCGGATCAGCGTTCCCATAAAACCAAGGAGCGACGCCGGATCCCGCCGTGCCGCCGCAACGTTCACTTTGTCGGGGCCACACGCGCCGCTGACCAGCGGGGCGACCAGTTTGTCCGGCGGCGCAGAGGAGAAACCGGCGGAGTCTTCGTCGGTCCACTGCATCGGCGTGCGCACCGCGAGCCGGCCTTCGATGTCGAGATTCTCGCCCATCCCGATTTCCTCGCCGTAGAACAGCACCGGCGTCCCGGGGAGCGAGAACAGCAGCGAGTAGACCATCTTGATGCGCTGCAGATCCCCGCCCATCATCGGCGGGACACGGCGCTTGAGGCCACGGCCGAAGACCTGCATCCGCTCTTCCGGCCCGAATGCCGCGAACACTTCCTTCCGCTCGGAGTCGCTGAGCTTGTCCAGGGTGAGTTCGTCATGATTGCGGACGAACGTCGCCCACTGGTTGTCCGGGTCGATCGGTGGCCGCGCCTCCAGGGTGGAGGCGAGCGGCCGTGCATCCCCGCGGGCGAGCGAGAGGTACAGCTGCTGCATGGCGATGAAGTCGAACTGCATGTTCAGTTCATCCGCAGCGTCCCCGAAGAACTCCAGCTGCTTCTCATATGGCAGGTTCACTTCGCCGAGAAGGACGGCGTCGCCGGACCGCCTCGAAAGGAAGCGGCGCAACGACTGGAGGTAGTCGTGTGGATCTCCGCTTTCACCCTCGGGCGTCCCCATGGTCTCCAGGAAGAAGGGCACTGCGTCCACCCGGAAACCTGAAAGTCCGAGCTCCATCCAGAAGCCCATCATCTTCGCGATCTCGTCGCGAACCGCTGGATTGGAGATGTTGAGGTCCGGCTGATGCGAGTAGAAGCGGTGCAGGTACCACTCCCCGGTTTTCTCGTCCTTGTTCCAGATCGAGTTCTCCTTGTCGGGGAAGACAACCTCCTTGGACGTATCGGGCGGTTCCTCCGAGCGCCAGACGTAGAAGTCGCGGTACGGATTGTCCTTGGAGGAGCGCGCCTGCTGGAACCAGGGGTGCTGGTCCGAGGTGTGGTTCACCACGATGTCCGCAATCACCCGCATGCCCCGGTCCTTCGCGGTGCGGATGAACTCCACCAGGTCCCCAAGGGTACCGAGCCGGCCGTCGACACCGTAGAAGTCCATGACGTCATACCCGTCGTCCTTCTGCGGTGAGGGATAGAACGGCATGAGCCAGACGCAGGTCACACCGAGCTCGGCCAGGTAGTCCATGCGCTGGGCGGCGCCGGAGAAGTCGCCCACGCCGTCGCCGTCGGAATCGCAGAAGGTCTCAATGTCCAGGCAGTAGATGACCGCGTTCTTCCACCAGAGGTCAGCTGTGTCGGTGATGCGCATCAGCGGACCTCAGGTAGTACGTGCTCGGCGAACGCTTCGATGAACGGTTTCTGCTCTGTGCCGACGAAGTGGAGGTACAACTCGTCGAAGCCGAGGTCGATGTACTCCCGCAGTTGCTGTGCGTGCTGCGACAGGTCCGAAGATATCTGGACAGTTGCCCGCAGTTTCTCCTCATCCGTGTCGCAGCTGGCCTCCTCGAAGTCCGACGGGCGGGCGAGGTCCCAGGTGGTCGGCGGCGCGAGGCAGTTGGATCCCCATTGCGTCTGAGCTATGTCCAGGGCCTCCTCCTCGCTTGCTGCCCACGAAAGGTGGACCTGGAGGATGAGCTTTCCCTCGCCGCCGTTCTCGCGGTAGGCCTGGATCATCTCGGTGAGCTTCTCGTGCGGCTGGTTGACGGTCACCAGTCCGTCGGCCCAGCGGGCGCTGCGCGCCGCTGTTTCCACGCTCACCGCGGGAGCGATGAGCGGCGGCCTGACCTCCGGTGCGTCCCATAGCCGTGCCTGGTGCACGGTGACCAGGCCATCGTGGGTGACTTCCTCGCCGTCGTGCATTCGCCGGATGATGTCCGCGCATTCCTCAATGCGCTGCTGCCGCTCCGCCTTCTCCGGCCACGGATCGCCGGTGATGTGCTCGTTGAGGTTTTCGCCGCTGCCCAGGGCTGCCCAGAACCTTCCGGGGAACATACTCGCCAGGGTGCCGCTCGCCTGGGCGATGATCGCCGGGTGGTAACGCTGGCCGGGGGCGGTCACGACGCCGAAGCGAAGGTTCGTGGTTGCCAGCGCGGCTCCCAGCCAGGACCAGGCGAACCCGGAATGGCCCTGCGTTGCGGACCATGGTTCGAAGTGGTCCGAGCACATCGCGGCGTCGAACCCGGCCTGCTCAGCCAGCTGCACGTCGGCCAGTAGTTGGCCCGGCGGAAGCTGTTCGTGCGATGCGTGGAAACCAATGGTCGTGGTCATGGGCGAGCCTTTCCATTCGGCCTGGCTAAGGCCCTTGAGGCCCCGGCCCGTCCGTTCTAGTGTGATAAGCAGGCTTAGCAATAGCACAGAGCCTAGCTGTACAGCAGATTGCCCTCAAGGGTAAACAACAAGCAGCAGGAGGAACGCATGAGCGATCAGTACACCTTCCAGAATCCCGTGACGCGATTCCCGGAAATCTCCCCACCGAAGCAGGACCAGCCCGAACCTGGCCTTGACCGTGATCTGACCCCGCAGAGCGACCGCGGTGAGCAGTCCTACCGAGGCACCGGTCGGCTTGTTGGCCGGAAGGCGCTCATCACCGGCGCCGATTCCGGCATTGGTGCGGCCGTGGCGATCGGCTTCGCACGCGAGGGAGCCGACGTCGCGCTTTCCTACCTTCCCGAGGAAGAGGCTGATGCAGACGAGATTGTCCAGCTGATCGAGGAGTGCGGCCGCAAAGCGGTCAAGGTGCCAGGCGACATCAAGGACGCCCAGTTCTGCAAGGACCTCGTGAAGCAGGCGGTGGATGGGCTTGGCGGGCTCGACATCCTCGTGAACAACGCCGGCAAGCAGATAGCCGTGGAGAAGCTCGAGGAACTTGATGACGAGCAACTGGACCACACGTTCAAGACGAATATCTACTCGTTCTTCCGGATCACCCGTGAGGCACTTCAACATCTCCCGGCGGGTTCGAGCATCATCAACACGACGTCGATCCAGGCTTACCAGCCCTCGCCGACCCTGCTGGACTACGCAAGCACCAAGGCCGCGATCAACAACTTCACCAAGGGCCTCGCTCAGCAGTTGGCACCGCGCGGAATCCGGGTGAACGCCGTCGCTCCGGGTCCGTTCTGGACGCCGCTGCAGGTCTCTGACGGACAGCCGAAGGATGCGCTGCCTGAGTTCGGCAAGGACACGCCGCTGGGCCGTGCCGGCCAGCCAACCGAACTGGCGCCGGCTTACGTGTTCCTCGCGTCATCGGAATCGAGCTACGTGGTGGGGGAGACGCTCAACGTCAACGGCGGCAGCCCGACGCCTTAACTGCCCTATCCATCGAGCGGGCGCCAGCGACGTCCCTAGCGCGGAAAACGTGTCCCAGCGCCCGCTCAATGGTGGCAGGGAAGTATTCGCCCGGCGGTAATTCCCGGGCGGGACCGCCTCAGTCGGGGAAACGGACGGTCCCGCTCGGGGGGCTCCGGCAAAGCCGGCGCCAGCGGGTTGGATCGGTGGTCTCGGGCCGTCCTTCCTGCTGCTTCCACAATCGCTGAGGGACCTTCGAAATAACTTGGAACCCATCCGGCAAAAAAATAAGCTGGCTTATTACTTCCCATTTGACGGGTGCTGAAGTTAGCGTCGAAAGACAACGGTTCCATGCTCCCCAGCCCGTACAGATGAGTTGGCTTATCCAGGGTTGGAACCATGATTTGCGGAGGTTTTTCCGTGTTCTTTCACAAACAGGAACTGCAATTCAAATCCACTCCCGATAAGCCGGATGCCGTCTACGCCAGGAAGCTCCAGGAAGTCCTCGGCGGCCAGTATGGCGAAATCACTGTTGCCATGCAGTACAGCTTCCAGGCATGGAACACCCACATTCCCGGCAAGTATCGGGACCTCCTCTTCGGAATCGGTTCCGAAGAGTTCGGCCACGTCGAGATGCTCGCGACCATGATTGCGCAGCTGCTCGAGAAGGCCCCTCTCGGGATTACCGACGACGCCGTCCAGTCCGACCCGGCGATTGCCGCCGTCGTCGGTGGTACTGACATGCAGCAGGCCATCGTGGCCGGCGCAGGCGTACGGCCGGTGGACAGCATGGGCAACCCGTGGTCCGGCAGTTACGTCACCGCAAGCGGTAACCTGCTGGCCGACTTCACGGCCAACGCGAACGCGGAAATGCAGGGCCGCCTCCAGGTGGCACGGCTTTACCACATGACCGATGACCACGGGATCCGGGACATGCTCTCCTTCCTGCTCGCACGGGACACCATGCACCAGAACCAGTGGCTGGCCGCGGCGCGCGAGCTGCAGGAGGAAGGCTCGGAGAACCTGCCGGTGCCGAGTAACTTCCCGCTCAAGAAGGAGGAACGGAGCGTGGCCTACCAGTACCAGAACTTCTCCGACGGCAAGGCTGCATCCGAAGGTTCCTGGGCCTCCGGGCCAACCCCCGACGGGCTCGGCGAGTTCAGCTACCACGAGGGTCCCACCACGAGTGCCCCGATGCCGCCGCCTACCGTTCCCGATCCGCGGTTCTACGGAACCACGGAGCTTCCGAACGCTGCCGAGCAGAAGCAGGGCGCCAAGAAGGACAAAAAGAAGAAGTAAACGCATCGTCACAATCAGCCCGCTGCATCTCTCTGCGGCGGGCTGGTTGCTGCATTGGTGGTCAGTAGTGCCGGATGATTCTGTGCAGGATTGGAGCCATTGTGCGGCGTGTCGGGCGCGGCGCGCCGATGTTCGGGCCGAGTCTCAACCCAAACCTGCATCGAATCGTCCGGAGCGCGTTCCAGCCACGGTCGGCTCAATACACAGTAGGCTTAGTATCGGAGCAGAATAAGGACGACGACGTCGGCCAGGGTAGGAAGGCACAGCCATGAAAAGTCCGGAAGTACGCGGGTCGGTCAGCGAGGCGCTGTTGCAGCTCCTTCCAACGGCGCCGCGGGGTGATTCCACGGAAGTGCTGCGCAGCGCGGTCCGCCAGGCGCTCGAATCCACGCCCGGCATCCTGTCCGATGACGATCTGCAACTGACCCTCTTCTGCCTGTACGAACTCCACTACAGCGGCATCGACAGCGCTGATCCCGAATGGGAGTGGGATCCGGCGCTCATCGGTATCTGCCGCGACGTTGAACGCGACTTCGAGACCGCCCTCCGCGCCGCCGTCGAACTTCCAGCTCTGGAGTCGCTGGAGCCCCTGGAGCCGCGGGACAGCGACGGCGTTGCCTCGGTCCTCTTCGACCTCACCGCTGCCGATACCGGGCCAAGCGTCTCGCGGTTCCTCGCGAAGAGAGCCACGCTTGAGCAAGCTCACGAGTGGCTCATCCACAAGTCCATCTACCAGCTGAAGGAAGCCGATCCCCATACCTGGGCGATTCCGCGGCTGCGCGGGCGCGCGAAGGCCGCGATGGTCGAGATCCAGGCAGACGAGTACGGCGGCGGCCGCCCCGACCGCATGCACTCGGCGCTGTTCGCCCGCACCATGCGGGGCGTCGGGCTTGAGGACGAGTACGGCTACTACCTCGACGCCGTCCCCGCCCTCACCCTCGCGAACAACAACATGATGTCGCTGTTCGGCCTGAACCGGCGCCTCCGGGGTGCGATTGTCGGCCACCTCGCGGCGTATGAGATGACCTCGTCGCAACCCAACCGCCTCTACGGCAATGGCTTCCGCCGCCTGGGCTTCGATGAGGACGTCACCTGGTACTTCGACGAGCACGTCGAGGCCGACGCCGTGCACGAGCAGATCGCCGGACGTGACCTCGCCGGCGGACTCGTGGAAGCCGAACCGGAACTGCTCGAGGACGTCTACTTCGGAGCCGCTGCCGCCCTCGCGGTGGACGGCATGCTGGGAACGCAGATCCTGGGCGCCTGGGAGAAGGGCGAGTCCTCCCTGCGGATGCAGCAAACCGCCGCGGCATGACCGAACCGGCGGCCTACCTGCTCCCCCTCCGCTGGACGGAGGACTCCGGCCTGGACAACCTCGCCGCCTACCTGAGGGTGATGGTTCTCGAGACGGAGGTCGTGGTGGTGGACGGTTCGCCCTGGGAACTCTTCACCCGTCACGCGGCAGCCTTCCCACCAGGGGTGCATCATCTGCGGCCCGCGGTCCAGTGCCGCAACGGAAAGGTTGCCGGCGTGCTGACGGGACTCGAGCACACTTCCCGCGAGCGCGTGGTGATAGCCGACGACGACGTCCGCTACGACGCCGCCACCTTCCGCAAGGTGGTTGCCCTGCTGGACAGTGCCGACGTCGTACGCCCGCAGAACTACTTCCTCGCCTTGCCGTGGCATGCCCGCTGGGACACGGCCCGCTCGCTGCTGAACCGGGCGCTCGGCTCCGACTATCCCGGCACGCTGGCCGTGCGGCGGTCCACGATGATGGCTACCGGTGGCTATGACGGCGACGTTCTCTTCGAGAACTTCGAGTTGCTGCGGACCGTGCGCGCGGTGGGTGGTATCGAGGTCCGGGCGGACGACGTATTCGTCGGACGGCTCCCCTGTTCCCCGCGCCACTTCCTGCGCCAACGCGTCCGCCAGGCCTACGACGATCTCGCGCAACCGCCCCGGCTGCTACTCGAGCTGAGCTTCCTTCCGCTGCTCGCGCTGGCTGCCCGCCGTCGTCGTGCCCTGCTTGCGTACGCGGCGCTCGCCGCAGTGGCACTGGCGGAATACGGACGACGACGGCGGGGTGGCCGGGCGGTCTACCCGGTGACCTCCGCGCTATGGGTACCTGCGTGGGTACTCGAACGAGCGGTCACTGTCTAGCTGGCGCTCGGCCTGTGGTTGACCGGCGGGGTTCCGTACGCCGGATCGAAGCTTGCGACGGCCGGGCATTCGCTGCGGGTGCTCAGGCGAAAACATGCGGGAGTCCGGCTCTCTGGCGGCAAGGAGGTCCCTTGTCCCGCCCAGAGCGCTCCGATACGGTCGAAAAGGATCCACCAACCTACCGCGCTGGTTCCAGCCAGCGAACACCACTGAGTCACTGCATTACTGACGAACTGGAGGCGATTGCATGAGCAGCAAGGACCGGATAGCCGAGCCGTGGGGGACACGCACTCCGTACGGGTCAGGGGAAAGCTGGCCCGTACGGGTGGATATGCACCTGGAGGAGGGCCTCAAACCGGCGGACGTGGACCGGTGGGTGCAGACCGCATCCATTCTGCATTCGAACGGGGACGCGCTGGACATCGCGGTGAAGGGTGACCGCATCGCGGGCGTACGCGGAAGGGCCGAAGACCGCGTGAACCATGGCCGGTTGGGGCCGAAGGATCTCTATGGCTGGCAGGCGAACTCGTCCCCTGACCGGCTGACGAAACCGCTCATCCGTAAACGCGGGAAGCTCGTGGAGACGGACTGGGATACCGCGATGGAGCGCATCGTCGGACGCACGAAGGACCTCCTCGATGAGCAGGGTTCGAGCGCCATCGGTTTCTACACGACCGGGCAGCTGTTCGCAGAGGAGTACTACACCCTCGGCGTTCTGGCGCACGGCGGTCTCGGCACCAACCACGTGGACGGCAACACCCGGCTGTGCACGGCGACCGCCGCGGCAGCCCTCAAGGAGTCCTTCGCCAGCGACGGGCAGCCCGGTTCCTACACGGATATCGACCACGCAGACGTCATCGCCCTCTACGGCCACAACATGGCAGAAACGCAGACCGTCCTCTGGACACGCGTCCTGGACCGCCTCGCCGGCCCCAATCCCCCGCAGATCATCTGCGTTGACCCCCGGCTGACCCCTGTGGCGAAGGCGGCAACCGTTCACCTGGCACCGCGACCGGGAACCAACGTCGCGCTGATGAACGGGCTGCTGCACGAAATCATCGAGAACGGCTGGGTTGATCCGGAGTACATCGAAGCGCACACCGTCGGCTACAGCGAACTTCAGAAGCGGGTCAAGGAATATCCGCCCGAGGTGGTCGAAACTATCTGCGACGTGCCGGCTGAACAGCTCCGGGAGGCAGCCCGGATCATCGGCAACGCGGAGCGACTGCTCTCCACCGTGCTGCAGGGCTTCTACCAGTCGAACCAGGCAACAGCAGCGGCCGTTCAGGTCAACAACGTCAACATCATCCGAGGCATGCTGGGCAAACCCGGCTGCGGAATCCTGCAGATGAATGGCCAACCGACCGCGCAGAACACGCGCGAATGCGGTGGCGACGGCGACTTCCCGGGCTTCCGCAACTGGTCCAATGACGCGCACGTCGAGGACCTCGCGCAGGTGTGGAACGTGGACCCGATGGAGATCCCGCACTACTCGCCGCCCACCCACCTGATGCAGATGATGCGGTATGTGGAGGACGGGTCCATCCGCATGTTGTGGGTCAGCGGCACCAACCCGGCCGTGTCGCTGCCGGAGTTGCAGCGCGTCCGGTCAATCCTCGAGCAGGACCGGTTGTTCCTGGTGGTCCAGGACATCTTCCTGTCCGAGACCGCGCAACTGGCCGACGTCGTACTTCCCGCCGCAACCTGGGGCGAAAAGACCGGCACGTTCACCAACGTGGACCGCACCGTCCACCTGTCGGAAAAGGCGGTGGATCCGCCCGGCGACGCGAAGCCGGACCTCGATATCTTCCTGGACTACGCCCGCCGCCTGGACCTTCGGGACAAGGACGGCCAGCCGCTGATCAAGTGGAATGACCCCGAATCGGCGTTCGAGGCGTGGAAGGAATGTTCGAAGGGCCGCCCGTGTGATTACTCAGGCATGACTTACGAAATGCTCCGCGGCGGCTCCGGAATTCAGTGGCCCTGCAACGAGGAGAACCCTGCGGGAACCGAGCGCATCTACGTCGGTGGCCAGTTCTGGAGCTCACCGGAGTACTGCGAAAGCTACGGCCGGGACCTGGTGACGGGCGCTCCACTGGAACCGGACGAGTACAAGGCCATGAACCCGTCCGGCAAGGCGGTGATCAAAGCGGCCGGTTACCTGCCGCCGCACGAGATCCCGAGCCAGGACTTCCCGCTGCAGCTCATCACGGGCCGCACGCTGTACCACTTCCATACCCGTACCAAGACCGGCAGGGCGCCGCAGCTTCAGGACGCCGCACCGGAAGTCTGGGTGGAGATGTCAGAGGCGGACGCGGAGGCGTACGGCATCAAGGAGGGCGACCTCGCTAGGGTGGCCACACCTCGCGGCGCCGTCGAGGCACACGTACGTATCAGCGGCATCCGTGACGGCGTACTTTTCCTGCCATTCCACTACGGATACTGGGACACGAAGGGAGGGCACAAACCGGACAAGGCCGGGAGGGCAGCAAACGAGCTGACCATCACGGACTGGGACCCGGCGTCGAAACAGCCCATCTTCAAGACTGCGGCGGCCAGCATCAAGCGGCTCAAGTCCGGTAAGGGACCATCCGCGGCACCGACGACGACGGCGTCCGCCCCCATTCGTCCGATCGGCAGGGAAACCAAGGGCTCGCACAATGCCGAGGTACAGGAAAGCCTGAACGGCGGGGAAGCAGGAGGACAACGATGAAGCTGGGCCTGGTACTTCACGAATTGCACCGATCGGAGAACGACCTCGGGATCGAGCTGCTGCAGGTCTCCGAACGGAACAAGGCGGACCACGAGATCTACCACCTCGGACGGGACCTCGCGAAGTGGTCGCAGAATCATGTCCGGGAGATCGCGGAGATCGGGAAGCAATACGGACAGAACCTCGATCCTGAACCCAAACACGAGCTGAATCTTGCCGAGAAGCTCCGCGAGAAGGGCAGTGATCTCATTGGGCGGCGCGGCACACCGGCGTTGCTGATGCTCCGGGATCTTCGCGAGATCTATATGAAAGCTTCAGGGGTTTCTGCGGACTGGGAGATGCTGGCGCAGGCGGCGCAGGGGATCAAGCACACCGACCTGCTCGAGGTGACCAAGCGGTGCCACCCGCAGACGCTGCGGCAGATGCGGTGGGCCAACGCGATGCTGAAGGTCAACTCAACCCAGGCCCTGATCACTTAGGAACCTTCGTGCAGATCTGGCGCCTTCCCGCCGTTGAAGTCCACCAGATCTGCACGAAATTTCCACGCGTCGCTAGCGGGTGTTGTCGACCGCCTCGTAATCTGCGCGGTCGATCTTGCGGTGGTACCGCATACCGGCCAGACCGCCAAGGACAGCTCCTGCCAGCGCGGCAAGCAAAGCGACGACGACGGCGATAATCCCTGCCGTTGTCAGGGTGCCTTCGTTGACGGGCAGGCGGGGGAAGCTGTTCAGGTTGGCGAGGACGTCGAATTGCGCACCGAAGATGATGCCGAGGACGGCAACGATGATTGCCATGATGATCGCCCACAGCCAGACTGCGATGCCCTGCTTTGCGCCGTTGAAGCGCGCCATCCGGCCGGCCACGTAACCGCCCGCGTAGTAGGCGAGCAGCAGGATCACGAGCAGAATGATGGCGCTGGTGATGCCTACCGTCTGCGGATCCTGTGCAGCCTGATCGGTTGCTTCGTTGATGTTGGTGTTCGTCGAGAGCCCAAATGCGGCGCCCGCTGCGGCGACAAGCGCGGTAAGGATGACCGCCATGCCGGTTGCGGTCAGCCACCCGAAGAACGCGGCGCCGAACTTCATTCCGCCGAACGTCTCCTTTTCACGCTGGTGGAGTGCGTCCCGTTGCGCACCGGCAGGCACCGGTGTGACATCCCGGTCGCGGTCGCGGTCCCGGTCATCGCGGTCGGGATCGAGACGCCGGTCCCTTGCGTGGTGACTGTCGGCGTCTTTGGAGTGCGAAACCGGTACCGCTGCGGTGTGCTGGCGGGTGGCGTCGTCGTCGTTCCTGTTGACGTTCATTGCACGGGTTTCCGTGCCGTCCGGGTTGCGGTCGCGATCGTTCGAGTCGCGGGCATCCGGCCGGTTCGCTTCACGTGGAGCGCCGGCGTCCGGCGCGGCTGATTCATCGACGTGTTTCGGATGATTATCCCGATCGTTGTTTCCTGTTGCTGGCGTGCTCATTGGTGCCTCCCTGATGTCAGGCCCGAAGGCGACTTCATAAGTAACCTTAGTATTCACCTGTGTAGGTCACAAGGGCGTTCAACTCGCGGTGGCAGACTGGGGGGCATGGATTGGGAGATTGTCGTCACCGTGCTGAGTGGGCTTGCGATCGGCGTTGGAGTTGCGGGAGTGGTGATTCCAATTCTGCCCGGAAGCATCCTGATAATCGCGGCGCTGTTGGGTTGGGCGTTGACGGTGCAAAGCGCTGCAGGCTGGGTGGCGCTCGGCGTCGGGGGAGTCAGTGCACTGGTGGGATTACTCGCCGGGACCGTCCTGACCGGGAGGAAGTTGCGTCAGCGCAGGATTCCGGGACGGTCCATCACTGTGGGCCTGATTCTGGGCGTGATCGGGATGTTCGTTATTCCCGTGGTGGGGCTGGTGGTGGGCTTCGTCGTCGGCCTGGTCCTGAGTGAGTCGGCGCGGCTGCGGGACTTTCGCGCGGCGGTCACCTCAAGTGGCGAGGCCCTGAAGGCCATGGGTGTGGGCATCCTGGTGGAACTTGTGCTCGCATGCATAGCGGGCAGCGCGTGGATTATTGCTGTGTGGATGCATTTCGCCACGCGCTGACCCGCTACAGGGAAGCCGCTAGCGCCGCTTCCTGCCGTACGACTTTCCGCGCGAGTACTTGGTGTTGGTCTGGCCGTTCCGACGCTTGCCGAGAACCTTCGACGCGATTACCGGTGCCAGTGCCCAAAGGATTTTCTTCAGCATGATGTCCGCCTTTCATTGAGGTATTCCACCTCTATAGTAAGCACGCTGATTATCATCCTGGCGACTCAGACGGTGACGAATTCCTTCAGGGCCTCGAGTTGGGCGAGCCGGCACTCGGGTTTCAGGTACATCATGTGACCGGCTTCGTGGTAGTGGTGCGAGATTCGTGCACGCGCTTGCTCGTCGAGTTTCATGTGCGCGAAGACGTACTCTGCGGCGAAGTGAGGGGTGGCTCCGTCCTGGTAACCGTAGTCAACGTGGACGCGGAGGGCCGGGTTGTGGACCATGAGCCGTTCCAGCACCTCGCTTACGTCAACCGGTGCTCCCTCGAACGTGCGGTAGCTCCATGGGTGAACCCGGGCGGTCAGGATCTCGTACGGGAGATCATTCTCGTAACCGAGCTCCGCCCGAAGGTAGTGGTTGATCGCGGCGGCGAAGGGGCCGGTGATGGCGCGCATACTCGGGTCATCATTTGACGACGACGACTGCAGGTTCGCCGGCGGTGAAGTGAATCGGCCATCGATCCGGCCGACCACCAGGCCGTCCGCGCGAAGCAGTTCCGCCGCGAATTCGTGGTAGGCCCAGCGCAGGTTGGTGCGGCGGATGAATGCCTCGTCGAGCGTAGTGAGGGCACTCAGGCGGGTGACGACGTCGTCGTACTCTGGCTCGGTGAGTCGCGCTCCCTGGCTGAGCGCATACCCGAAGTCCCGGGCCGCGAACTCCTCGGCTTCGCGGACGACGTCGGCCAGCTCCCTCCCCGGGTGGCGCCCGTGATAGTGGGCGATGGCTGCGTAAGTGGGCACGTGGAGTGCGTATGGTGTGTCGCTGCCGGGAAAGAAGCGGAGCGTGGACATGTTGAGAACCGTGGAGATGAGGCCGAGGCCGTTGACGGCCATGCCGTAGGCGTCGAAGAGCCGGCCGGCAACCGCGACGGCGCGAAGGGTTCCGTAGGACTCGCCGACGAGGTACTTGGGGGAGAGCCAGCGGTTGTTGCGCGTGGTCCAGAGACGGATCACTTCGGCAACGAGGTCGCGGTCCTCGATGAAGGCGTGGAATTCGTCGGGTTTTTCGCCTTCGATGACGCGGGAGAAGCCGGTGCTGACCGGATCGATCAGCACGAGGTCGCTGTGTTCGAGGAGGGATTCGGGGTTATCGACCAGGCCAAAGGGCGGGGGAGTCATGGAGCCGACGTCGCCGGAGTTGACCAGGCGCGGACCGAGGAGGCCGAGGTGCAGCCACACCGAGGATGATCCGGGCCCACCGTTGAAGGCGAACGTTACCGGGCGGTTCTGGTCCCCGTCGTCCTTGGTATAGGCGACCACGAAGATCTCCGCCTTGGGCTTGAATCCTTCGGACTTGCCGTCCTTGATTTCCTCGCGACGCAGCACCAGCCGCCCCGTGGTGGTGGTGTAGGCGAGGCCGGATGGTGCCGTGTGCTGCCGGGTGACGAAGTCGTCGCTGACTTCCTTGACGGCGTCGGGCTCTGTCTTCTCGGTGGTGGTGTCTTCGGTTGCGAATTTGTCAGCCATGGTTCGAGCGTACCTGTGGTTGTGGCAGGCAACTACCCTTGTCCGGATACTGAGTCGGCCGGTTCCCTGTCCGCAGCCCATTCCTGGTGTTGTTCGGGGCGGGCGAAGAACAGTGCGGCGAGGAGGCCGATCAGCACTATGGCGGCGGGCAACAGCAGCGCCTGGCCCATCGCCGCGGAGTATCCTGCGGCATTGTCGGCGTTCTCAGTGGCGGCGTTGGCGGCCAGCCGTGCCTGCATCATGGCGGCAATACCGGCGCTGCCAATGACGGCGCCGACCTGGCGGGTGGTGTTGTAAACCCCTGATCCTGCGCCGGCGAGCGACGGCGCGAGGTTGCGCGTGGCGGTGAGCGAGACGGGCGCCCAGATGCCGGCGCTGGACAGGCCGACGAGCGCGATCGGCAGGAGGAGGAGCCAGATAGGAGTGTCCGGGGCGAGAATGAGCCCCAGCCAGAAGAGCGCTGTTGCCATGCCGGCGAACCCGAAGATAGCCATGTACTTCGGGTTGCCCCGCTGGACGAGCTTGCCGATGAATGGCGCCAGCGCGCCCGAAATCACGGCCATCGGCGTCAGTAGGAGCGCCGCTTCCGTGGGTGAGAGGCCGCGGACGTTCTGCGTGTACAGCATGAGCGGCAGGCTGATGGTGGTGATGGTGAAGCCCATGGCGGAGATCGCGGTATTGGCGAGGGAGAAGTTCCGGTCCCTGAACAGCCTGAGCGGAACGAGCGGTTCCTTGCGGTTGTAACGCTGCCAGACAATGAATGCGGTGAACAGTACCGCCCCGGTGATGATCAGCGACCACACGGAGATGGGGCCCGCGATGGTGCCCCAGTTGTAGCTCTCGGCCTCCTGGAGTCCGAACACCAGGCAGAACATGCCAGCCGCGCTGAGAACCACACCGAGCAAGTCAAAGGTGTGGCTGGTTGTGCTCAGCTTCGGCACCAGGCGATAGGCAAGAAAGAAGCCGACGACGCCGACAGGCACGTTCACGAAGAAGATCCACTCCCAGCCGAGGGAGTCCACGAGCAGGCCGCCGAGGACCGGTCCGACGAGGGTTGCGATGCCCGCCACGGAGCCCCACAGTCCCATGGCTGAGCCGCGACGATCCGGCGGGAAAATGCGGGTGATGACGGACATGGTTTGTGGTGTCATGAGGGCGGCGCCGAGGCCCTGGAGGACGCGCGCGAGGATGAGCAGTTCAATGGTTCCGGCGAACCCGCAGAGCGCACTGGAGAGTGTGAAGACGGTCAGGCCTGCGAGGTACATGCGCCGCGGGCCAAAGCGATCCCCGAGGCGACCGGTGATGAGCAGCGGGACAGCGTAGGCCAGCAGGTAGGCGCTGGTGACCCAGATCGCGTTGTCTATATCCGCATTGAGCCCCTCCATGATGGCCGGCGTAGCGACGGACACAATGGTGGAGTCAACCAGGATCATGAAGAACCCGATGACGAGGGACCAGAGTGCCGGCCACGCGCGGATTTCTGGGGCGGCGGATTGCATGGTTCGAGCGTACAACCGGGCTCTGACATTTGCTTCCCGGAGGTGGGGCTGAGGTATCTTTGACTCTGCGGGGCTTTAGCTCAGTTGGTAGAGCGTTTCGTTCGCAATGAAAAGGTCAGGGGTTCGATTCCCCTAAGCTCCACTTCTGTCTCCATCGGTGCCGGAGTGCCTCATCGCAGACCGTTCATCTACTAAGTCCTTTCCAGAAACGCTGGCTCCCAGCAAACGACGCGGTGTCGATCCAACTACGTTTGCGCGAAGTCAACGAATTCGTTGGTTCCATGCGGCGACTTCGTGATCGCAGAGTGTCGGTGCCGCGTGGGAGGATTGGTTGCTGTGACGGACCACTCAGTTTTCCCTTCGCCAGCGGACGCCTGTGGCACCTCGGACAGCTACGGCCCCTTCGCCTACCTCAGCACGCCTAACGCGCAGTTGTACCGGCGCGTGATGCGCGCGCTGATGTCAGAGAAGGAACGGTTCACGGTGCATGTGCGTCCGGAACAGATCTGGATGGCACTGGAGAACGACGGCGAAGAACAGGTCGAGGAGAGCACAGTTGCTGAGGCGCTGGAGCGATTGTCTCAGCCCAGCTGGGCAAATGTTCTCGCCTTTCCCGACTCAAGCAGGGTCACGGCGCTGGAGGATTTCTACCGACGCCGGATGCTTTACCAGCTGTCACGACAGGGCGAGGCCGCTGAGCGGGCGCTCGCCCAGTACGACGCCGCGCTGGGTACCCGGGGCGCCCTCCAGTCGGTGGCACTGGAAGACATTGCTGTGCTGCTCACCAACCTCCGCGACACCGTCGCCGCCCACGCAGCGGGCGGGGAGGTAGATACGGCGCTGACCCACCAGACTCTCCGCAGCCTTCGCGAGCGTTTCGTCGAGCTGGCGGAGAATGCTGTGGCGTTCATGGGTTCGATGCAGCGCACTATAGACCTTCACGATGCGGACGTGGAGGCTTTTCTGGCGTATAAGGAGGAGCTCATCGCGTACCTGGAGCGGTTCATCAACGATCTGCTCACACGCGGCGCCTCGATCGTTGAACTGCTCGGGAGCATCCCGGAGGACGGGGTGCGGTTCCTCGCTGCCACCGCTGCCGAACGTGAGGCCATCGATGCAGCCCCGGCGGAAGCCGACTCGGCGCGCGCCACGGCGCAGGAGACCTGGTTGCGGCAATGGTCGGGTCTGAGCGACTGGTTCGTAAGCACACCGGCAAGGGAAAGCGAAGCCAGGCTTCTGCGGGCTCGGGCGCGAGCGGCCATCCCAGCACTGCTCGCGGTGGTGCGGGCGCTGCACGAGAAGGCGGGCGGCCGCACTGACCGGACTCAGGATTTCCTCACCCTTGCGAGGTGGTTCTCTGAACTTCCCACCGACGCGGATCGTCACCGGTTGTGGCGCTCTGCCTTCGCCCTGGCACCGGTGCGCCATCTCAGCGTCACCGCAGCCACCGAGGACGCCTGGGCAGCGGCGGAGCTGGCAAATACGACGCCCTGGGCGGACGCGCCGCCACTGGAGATCAGCCCCCAGCTGCGCCGAGCCGGATCATATGAGCGCAGAGGCAAATCGGCCCGGGTGGTGGACCGGACTGAGGCGAAGCGGATGTTGCTTGAGAGCGCCCGGCACGAGTTGGAACAGACCGCGGCGGCACGTCGCCGGATCCTTACAGACGGGCCAAAACCCCTCTCTGCCTTCGGGGAACTGGATCCGACAGCCTTCCGGTTGTTCCTCGGGCTGCTCGGTGACGCGCTGGCTGCCATGGGTCCGCAGGCTTCCACCGCACAGGTACACACCTCAGACGGCGAGCTCACCGTTACCCTCACCCGGATAGCTGGAGCGGGGACCATGGTGATTACCACGCCGGACGGCGATCTGTCCGGACCCGATCATCTGGTCGACATCGCTTCTGCCGTCGACGTCCGTGAAGCACACGCTGAGGTTGAGCCGCCGGTGGAGGCGTTCGTATGAGCCGAGTCGATCTGGCTCCCAGTATCTCGGGCGCATTGGAGGTCCGGGAGGCTGAAGGGCGCACACGGGTGCTGCGGGCCCTGCTGGTTCGCCCGGTGCTGCGGGCACAAGTCGACGGTGAGCTGTTCCGGCTGGCCCGGCGGCATGCCGACACACTCCGGGGATGGTTCGACCGGGAGACTGGGTGGCGCCTGGTCGTCGAGTCACAGACGGTGCGCCTGCTGACCTCCTACGTCCCCCAGGGCCCCACGGCGATCGCCGTCGCCGAGCGGCATCCGGCCCGCGGTCGAAGGGGCGACCCACCATTTACCCGGCGCCGTTACGTCCTGCTCTGTCTGGCGCTGGCTGTGCTGGAGCGGTCCGATCCGCAGATCTCGCTTGGCCGGCTGGCGGAGGATGTCGTGCTCGCCGCCCGACAGCCGGACCTAAACGGTGTGGTGTTCACTCTGGGCGGGCGGGAGGAACGTTCCGACCTCGTGGCCGCGATTCGGCTGCTCCTGGGCCACGGGGTGCTGGTCCGGGTGGCAGGTGACGAGGAATCGTACGTCTCGGCGGGCGGGGACGCGTTGTACGACGTGGACCGGCGGGTACTGGCCACGATGCTCTCGACCTCCCACGGACCGGGGCTGGTCGGCGTTGCGTTAGGCCCTGCCCCGGCGATCGACCAGATCGAGGAAGCGCTGCACGAGCCGCCCACGGCATACACCGATGAGGAGTCCACTAGGCAGCTGCGCCACGCCGTCTCGCGGCGTCTGTTGTGCGACCCTGTGGTTTACTACGACGAGCTTCCCGACGACCAGCGCAGCTATCTCGTCGGCCAGCGGGTCCAGCTGACCCGGCGGCTGGCCGAGGCCACCGGGCTGGTGCCCGAACTGCGGGCCGAAGGTGTCGCCCTTGTGGACCCCGACGACCAGCTCACCGATGTGCGCATGCCGGAGCAGGGCACGGACGGGCACGCCACGCTTCTACTGGCCGAACAGCTCGCTGCAGCCGGCACCACCGAGGTCGCAACCTTGCGGCAGCGGGTGAAACGGCTCGCGAAGGACCACGCTGCCTTCTGGCGCAAGACCACCCAGGAGCCGGGCGCGGAGAATGCGATCGTAGCCGACGCACTCGACCGTCTTGTCGGCCTGGGCTTGGTGCGGGTCGTCGGCGACGGACCCGACGCCGTCGTCCACCCGCTGCCGGCGCTGCGACGGTTCGACGTCACCGCTCCGACCATCACGAACAGGAGAGCCCGATGAGTAGCCTCAACGGAGTTGACGAGCAAGCTCGCGCGCACGGCGCCCAGGCACAGGGCACAGAGTCCGACGGCGCGCTCCCTCGCCCCACCAACGAGCGCTGGCAGCCCCTGCGCCTTGGTCTGGTGGACCTTTTCTACTACGACGACGAGCAGTTCTGGTTCCACGACGGGCGACTGCTCCTGCGGGGCAACAACGGCACAGGGAAGTCGAAGGTGCTGGCCCTGACGCTGCCCTTCCTGTTGGACGGCTCGATCGCGCCGCGGCGCGTGGAGCCGGACGCCGACCCCAAGAAGCGCATGGAGTGGAACCTGCTGCTGGGTGGTGCCCATCAAAGCCCGGAGCGGACGGGATACTCGTGGGTCGAATTCGGGCGCGTGGATACCGACGGCACGGAGCACTTCACCACGCTGGGTATCGGCCTCAAGGCGGCCGCGGGCCGGGGCATCGTCAAGACCTGGTACTTCACCAGCACACGACGGATCGGTGATATCCGCCTGTTGGACGGCAACCGTGCGGTGTTGAGCCAGGAACGTCTGCGTGAGGAGCTGACCTCCACCGGATCCGGTCAGGTCTACCCCACTCAGGAGGCGTATCGGAGGGCCGTGGACGAGGCGATGTTCCGGCTGGGCGAGGAACGGTATACCGCTCTGATTGATTTGCTGATCCAGCTGCGCCAGCCGCAGTTGTCCAAGAAGCCGGACGAGAAGGCGCTTTCCACGGCGCTGACTGAGGCGCTCGCACCACTGGACCAGGCCGTCGTCGCCGATGTCGCCGAGTCCTTCCGGTCGCTGGAGGACGAGCGTGCCGGAATCGCCGAGGCGAAGGAGACGCTCGGCGCGACACAGGTCTTTCTGCGGCACTACGGGGTCTATGCTCAAGTCGCGTCCCGACGCCACACCACGGCGGTCCGATTGGCCAACTCGGCGTACGAGCACGCCGGTCGCGACCTGCGCGAGGCCGAAGAGAGGCTGACTGCCGCCGGGGACGAGGTCGAACGGCTCGCCGACCTCCAGGAGGAGACCGAGGAACAGCAGAGCACGCTGCAGGGGCAGGAGCAGGCGCTGCAGACGAGTCCGGAAATGCGCGACGCCGACCGCCTCGATCAGGCATCACGCGAAGCCACCGAGACAGAGCGCCGGGCCACTGACGCCGGGAACGAAGCGGAACGAGCGGCCGCCGCGGCGGTCAAGGACACAGAAGCTGCGACCGCCGCTGCCCGCCGGTATGAGGAGGCGGCCGCCAGATCCGGGCGTCACGAGTCGAGCGCCGCCCGCCTGGCGGAAGCGGCGGGACTTCGGGCAGAGCACCCGAGAATCACCAGCGACCCGGACGAGGCCGAGCGGGCACTGAACCGCCGGCGCGCGCAAGTAAAGCATGTCCGCCGCCTGCTGGATGCGGCACAGGAGGCCAAGGCGCGGGCCGACCGGGAGCGGCAGGCGCTCGATGGCGCGCAGAGCGAGTCGGCGGGCCGGGCGGAGGACCTGCAGGCCGCCCACGACACCGTCGAGACTGCCGTCGCGGCCCATCGCGACGGCATAAGGGAGCACCTGGCGTCGCTGACAGCTATCGTGCTGGATCGTGAAGCGGATGAGCTCACCGACCTGGCCGAGGACTGGGGACGCAGCATGTCCGGCGAGTCACCCGTACGCTCTGCGCTGGAGGCCGCGGCCACGACGGCGCTCGACCGGCTTACTCTAGAGCGGGCCGGGATCGAGCACGAGGCCGCACGGCTGGAGGCAGAGCTGGCATCGCTCCGCACGGAGATCGCCGATCTGGAGGCAGGCCGCGATCCGGTGCCGCCACCGGCACCTGGGCGGGACCAACTGGGCCGGGAAGGTCGCGACGGCGCGCCGCTGTGGTGGCTGACGGACTTCGCCGATGCCCTGCCGGACGCCGAACGGGCCGGCGTCGAGGCGGCCCTGCAGTCGGCCGGGCTGCTGGACGCCTGGATCTTCCCGGACGGCACCGTGACGACCGGTAAGGACGTCGTGCTCAGCGCCACGGGACCGCAGGTGAGCGACTCACTGGTGGCGGTGCTGGTGCCGTCGGCCGGACACGACGGTCCGGTCGAAGCGCATGTGGTGCGGTCCATCCTTGGCCGCATCGGGTGGGGCGAGGCTTCGGGTGCAGCAGTGTGGCTGGACGGCGGGGGACGCTGGGGGGCCGGCCCCGCACGTGGGTCCTGGTCCAAGGAGAGGGCAGAGTTCCTCGGTGCCAGCGCGCGGGAGGCCCACCGCCGTGAGGTGCTGGCCCGGCTTGGCACGCGGGCCGAGGGCTTCGAGAACGAGCTCACGACGGCGCAGGCACGGGGAGCGGCCGCCGATCGAATGGCCGAACAGGTGCGCAACGAGCGCGCCGGCTATCCGCTTCGGCTCGAGCGCGAGCTGGGAACTGTGCATGATCGCGTTGCCGCGGGGCAGCAGGAACTGGAGCGCGCACAGGGCAAAGCCGCTGCGGCGCTCCAGAGCTGGGAGAATGCCGCAGACGCAGCGAGTGACGCCGTCGAGGAGCTGACCGATCAGGGCGCGCAGCTTGGCGTAGGCACTACGGTCGGTGATACCGACGATGCCCTGGCCGCCGTCACGTCCTACGAGGTCGCTCTGGTGGAGACCAGACAGGCGGTCCGCGCCGTCGACGATGCAGCTGCTGCCCGCGAGCAGGCGGCCGAGCGTGCAGCTGAGGCGGTCGAGCTCCGGCAGCGGCGTGAGTCCGAGCACCGCGAGGTGAGAACGCAGGCAGCCGGTCTACGGGCGAAGTACGAGGCGCTGCACGCCACCGTGGGTGCCTCGGTAGCCGAACTCCAGGACCGGCTGCGTGAAACTACCGATGCGCTGGTGGCAGTCGCGAAGGATCTTAAGGCGATCGCCAGGGACCAGCTGGCCGCGGCGACGAGCCACGGGAGCCTGGAGGAGAGCGTCCGCGACCTGGGAAGACGGCGCGAAGAGGCCGCGACGGCACGTGAGGAGCGGATCAATGCACTGCGTGAGTTCGCCGGGACCGGGCTACTGCGGGTCGCGATGCCGGATCTTGTGGTCCCAGCCGAAGACGCACCGGAGGAGTGGAACCTCACCGCGGTCCTGAGTCTGTCCCGTGGTGCCGAGCAGCAGCTGAACGACGTCGACGAGTCCGCCGACGCATGGGGCCGCGCCCAGCAGCGGGTGTCAACTGCGTCCACGGAGCTGACGACGCAGATGAGCCGGCACGGGCACACCGCTTTCGTGGAGCAGCGAGGCGACGTGATGGTGGTGCGGGTGCGTTATGTTCACGACGAGGTCGACGTCGACCGGCTGGCGGACCGGCTTGCGGAAGACGTCGCGGCCCGCGAGCGCCTGCTCAGTGCCCGTGAGCGCGAGATCCTCGAGAACCACCTCGTCAACGAGGTGGCCGGTCACCTGCATGAGTTGCTGCACACCGCCGAAGAGCAGATCGACCGGATGAACCGCGAGTTGGCCGAGCGTAAGACCTCTACCGGGATGCAGTTGCGTGTCAGGTGGCGCGAGCGCGGCGACGGTCCGGCTGGTCTGGCAGCAGCCAGGGGCCTGATGATCCGCTCCGATGCCACCTGGACGCCCGAGGACCGTTCCGCGATCGGGGACTTCCTGCAGGCGCAGATCGCGGAGGTCCGCCAGATTGATCCGACCGGTGGCTGGCAGGAGCACCTGGAGCAGGCCCTCGACTACCGGCAGTGGCACACCTTTGTGGTCGAGCGATGGCAGAACGGGCAGTGGAGGTCGGCGTCCGGGCCTGCGTCCGGCGGCGAGCGTGCCCTGGCGGTGTCGGTGCCGCTCTTCGCAGCCGCCTCGGCACACTACAACTCGGCCGGCCCGCACGCACCGCGCCTCATTCTGCTTGACGAGGCCTTCGCCGGCGTGGATGACGACTCCCGGGCGAAGTCGCTGGGGCTGCTGGCGACCTTCGACCTCGATGTCGTGATGACCAGCGAACGTGAGTGGGGCTGCTACCCGCAGGTGCCGGGACTCTCGATTGCCCAACTGTCCCGCGTGGAAGGAGTCGACGCCGTGGGTGTTACGCGGTGGCAGTGGGACGGTCGACGTCGGCAGCGGGTCGCGGAGGTCGGCACAGGAGCACGAGCTGGCGGTGATTCCCCGGTCTCCTCGGATGATGCAAGCTTGTTCGGATGACCGGGCAGCAATCGGTTGGGCCGCTGGCGGTGGGAGGAGACAGGGCGGCACTGGACCGGCTGCTGGGCGTTCCCGGAATGGCGTGGTTCGTCGCGAGGGTCCGAGGGCGAATCCTGGCAGCCGGGGACGAGCCGCTGAGCGGCGTCGTCCAGTTGAACGAACCGACGGCCGAGCAGCGAGCCAGCGCCATGAGACTGGTGGGACGGCCGAAGCGGGCCGGGTCGACGCTGCGGGTGGACCTCGCCGTCGTCGAGGAGATCCTGCGCCGCGGACCATGGCCGGCGGGGCTCGCTGACGCTGTCGAGACCCTGAGCGGGCCCGTCGCGGACCGCGGGGCCGAGCGGGCACAGGAAGCCGCTGCATGGGACGCGGCTCGAGATGGCCTCGCCCCGGCGGCTGCCCGGTTTCCTCGACTTATTGACTGGTGGAACACCTGGTGCGCAACCGGTGTACTGAAGCGAGCCGCACGGGCGGAGGCGGCTCGAGAATCCGTGGCCATGTCACCCGCTGTTGGCGAGAACTTAGTGAGCAAGTTGGCCGCTGTGCTCGAGATGCTGCCTGCGTCCGGGGAGCCAATCACTCTCCTGGCTCGGCGGGCGGTAGGCGACGCACATGCTTTGGATATGTCCCGCCCGCTTGGACGGCTCGCCGCTACCGTGGCCAAGGCAGCGTTCATACCTCACCGGGCGACCGCCGAGAATGAGTTGTCGCACCGCGATGCATGGGCTGCTGCCGGAGTAGTGCTGTCGAACCTTGCCTCAACCGTCCTGTGCCTGGGCGTCCCGGGAGTACCTGCGAAGGCCGCGAAGACTGTCGGTCCTACGCCCCAGATGGCGACGGCAACGGCGTTGGAAGCAATGCGGGCAGCCCGTATGCCCGTGATCCTGACGCTCGACCAGGTGCGCTCCGGCGGTGTGCGTGCGGTCCCGCGCGGCAGCGCCATCCACATTTGCGAGAACCCGACCGTCGTTGAGGTTGTGGCCGAGCGCTGGGCAGGAGTTACGCCTGTTGACGGCACATCCGGCGCGGGTGATCCAGTGCTTGTGTGTACCTACGGTCAACCGAGCAGGGCGGTAATTGAACTGTTGCGGAGACTCGCCAGCGACGGCGCAGAGTGTCGGTATCACGGTGACTTCGACTGGGCAGGGCTAAGGATTGCGCGGTATCTGCGCGAACAGGTGGCATGGGTGCCGTGGCGCTACTCGGCCGCCGACTATCGCGAGGCCACGGAAACCGGGATGCCTTCGCGACGTTTGACAGGAACATCAGCCGAGTCTCCATGGGATCCGGAGCTCGCTACCGCGATGACCGAGTATGGCTTAGCCGTGGAGGAGGAGGCCGTGACGGATCTGCTGGTAACGGATGTGCTGGCGCCCCGGACCGGTCACCGTACCGATGTGTTTGAGGCCAAGTAGATGCTCACGGGTGCATGAAGCGACGCGCCCCTTCTCGCTCATAGCAGTGTCGCGTTGCTCGGCACGTTGTCGAAGCGCCGTCCGGCCGGATTCGGCCTCATGAGTGTGAAGACAAGTAGCACAATCGCGCCGATCAGCGGGAACAGCCCGATGAAGATCATCCAACCGCTCATGTTGATGTCATGCAATCGGCGAACCAGGATGGAAATCGTCGGAATGAAAATGATAGCCGCCCAAATCCAGGCAAGAGCGGCGCCGAGATCGCTGGGGTCGTCAAACCCGCCCATCCCTGAGTTGCGCATGCTAAGTCGGACTATTTCGTCAACGCCATCAATCACCAGCCCAACAAGCCCTGTAAAAAGTACACTCCACCAGTATTCGCTGCGACTCGCTCGTCCCGAGAAGGTAGCGTACTTCCTCCAGTAGCGTCGCACAGCAGTAAAAAACCGTGCGCCGTAGTGTGGCAGCCAAAGCGGCGGTTCCACGTTCCATTGAGCGGATGTTGAATACTGCTCGTATGACATGTTTCCCCCGAAGCTGCTGAGCGTTCAATCCCTCCGCGCGCGTTTTGCTAACGCGCGGAGAGTTGGTCTCTCGTCCGTGCTGACATACGCAGAAGGCAGTAACATGATCAATATATCGAATAATGCTCAGAATAGACCATATGTTGGGTATATCGATCATTCCGTCCAATACGTCGTATGATCGATATATGGAACATGACGCGACCCCCTTCTACCGCGCCGTCGACGCCGCGTCGCTGGGCAGATCGATTGGCGAGGCTCGGAAGGAAGTCGGCCTGACGCAGCAGGAACTGGCAGTCCGGCTCGGCGTTGGAAGGGGAACCGTTGTTCGGTTGGAGAGCGGTGAAGCGGTTTCCGTCATCGTGGCAATGAAAGCGATCCGCGTTCTCGGGCGCGACGTTGCATTAGTACCCCGATTCTCAAGGCTGCAGGTCAAGCAGTGAACTCACGGCAGGGTATGGAAGTTTTCCTGCATGGTCGGCATATCGGAATGCTTACCGGTACTTCACTGAGGCTCGCCTTCCAATACGATGCAGACGTTGTCGCCGAATACGGTTCCGGCGCTACGTTGCTGTCGTTGTCCTTGCCCCTGTCGCGAAAGAAACTCACTGGGCCGTCGGTCTACAACTACTTCGACGGACTCCTTCCCGAGGGTCAGGTAAGGTCGCAGCTCGCGATGGACAACGGTGTTTCCGCGCCGGACGCCCTCGGGTTGCTTCGAGTATTGGGAGCAGACTGCGCCGGCGCAGTGCAGGTACTGCCTGCTGGCGTGAACCCTCAGCAGGCGGGTAACGGCAAGTCGCTCACACACGGCGAGGTCGCGAATATCGTTGAGGCGCTACCAACATGGGACTTGCCGGAGGACTTCATGATCACCGCCTCCCTCGGCGGAGTCCAATCGAAGGTTCTCCTAAGCCGGATCGATGGTGGCTGGTCCTGGCCCGGCAGTGGCGCGGTTTCGACCCACATCATCAAACCGGACCCGCTGGACTCCCCGGTGCCTCACCTCCTCGCCTCCGAGGATTGGGCGCTGAAGGTTGCGTCCGCCGCAGGGCTGCCCGCTGCGGAAAGTTGGCTTGAAACGTTCGGCTCCCGCAGGGCAATCGTCGTGAAGCGGTTCGACCGCACAGCCGCCGGTGGTCGGGTGCACCAGGAGGATTTCACGCAGGCGTTAGGGCTTTCCAGCGCCAACAAGTACGAAGGAACGACGGCCTCGCCATCGCGTTTGACCAAGCTCACCTCTTTAGCGGCACCCCACACCCGCGACGAGGAAGAATTCCTCCGCCAACTGCTGCGCGCCGTCACCTTCAACGCGCTCATCGGGAACGGGGACGCGCATTCGAAGAATTACGCCGTGCTCATCCTGGATGGCGGGGAGGTCCGCCTGGCGCCACTGTACGACGCCGCACCGACCCTGCTGTTGCACTCCGCTTCGGTCAACGCCGGTCATACTCTTGGCGGCCAGATCAGACTGCCATACCTAACCTTTGAGCACCTGGTCAACGAGGGCGTTGCATGGGGTCTGCAGGGTTCCGAAGCCCGCCTCACCGCAACTCAAGCCCTGGAATCAGCAGCCGAAGCCGCCGCAGCAACGCCGAGCGTTGAGGAGATCAGCTTCCTGCGCGAACTCGTGCCGGCACGGGCACAAGACCTCCTCAACGGACGCACCGCCCGGCGTAGCCTCGCCTAAGTGGAACCCATCAGCTGCTCGGAAGACCCGGCCGTCCCTGAGCGCTCCGCCACCAGCGATCCAAGCAACTGCAACGTCTCATACCCGGCACTACCCGGTTCAGCCGTATACATCAGGACCCGGTGCCCGGAGCTGTCCGGCGAGGCCAGCACCTCGAAATCCAGTTCGAGGGACCCGACCTCAGGGTGGCGCAGAAACTTCCTACCGGACACGCAGTTCACCACCGGATGCCCAGACCATAGCCCAGAAAACTCGCGGCTCTTCACGGTCAGCTCGCCGACAAGTTCGGTGAGATCGGGATCATCCACCGCCGCACCGGCAATCAGACGCAGGGAAGAGACCGCCCGGGCAGCCTCGTCATCCCACCGGACATAGAACTCCCGTGTGTGCTCGTCAAGGAACAGCATGTGGGTCAGATTCGGCCTCGCTGACGGGTGGTTCGGCGCATCGAAATCGAGATGACCGGCCACCAGCCGGTGCCCCAAAGGTTCCAGGCGAGAACTTCACTTCGACGCCCAAGCACGACGGCGGGAGTCGTCGACATGGACCGGATCAGTCGGGCTATGCCCGGGCGAACGGAATCCGGCTTGCGGGGCGCCCGGCGTGTGCGCTTCACCGGACATGCAAGATTCTTCAGGTGAACGCGTTCGTCGTCGTTCAGGTTCAGTGCACGGCCCAACGCTTCGATAACCGAGTCCGAGGCGTTGGTACTGAGCCCCTGTTCAAGCCGCGCGTAATACGTACTGCTGACGCCGGCAAGCAGGGCAATCTCCTCACGCCTCAACCCCGGCACGCGGCGCAAACCAAAACTGCGAAGGCCGACGTCGTCCGGCTGGAGCGCAGCCCTGCGCACCCTAAGGAACTCCCCAAGTTCACCCACATTGCTCATCTCCCCATCCTGCCCGGGGCAGCGGACATTGTCCTGTCCCTGACAGTGCTACCCACAGCAGGGTGTGGTTGCTTCACCCGGATCCACGCACGCTGGAAGCACAACAGTCCAGTACCAAAGGAACCCATGCCCAGTCAACAAGTCACCGGACAGCTCGCTGTCGAAAGTGCTAATCAAAGCATGACGGGCAGGCAGCGACTCACCCTCGCCGTCCTGCTCACAGCGAGCTTCACCCTCGCCGTGGATTTCTCCATCCTCAACGTCGCGCTGCCAACCATAGGCTCCGACGTCGGGTTCAGCCTTGCGAATCTGCAGTGGATTGCCACCGCTTTTGCCCTTTGCGCCGCCGGTTTCACCCTCCTCTTCGGGCGCATCGCGGACCTAGTCGGCAGGCGGCGCATGTTTCTCATCGGCATGGCGCTCCTCGGTGCGGGTTCACTCCTCGGCGGGCTGGCTGCAGACCCCGCAATTCTGCTCACCGCCCGGGTTGCGCAAGGAATCGCGACGGCGACTGTTGTACCCGCTGCCCTGTCACTGCTGCTGGGGTCCTTCATGGAGGGCCCGCTCAGGGATAAAGCGCTGGGACTCAACGGTGCTCTCATGGCCGCAGGCTTCACCACCGGCGCGATCCTCGGCGGTCTCCTTACTGATTTGCTGAGCTGGCGGTGGGCATTCCTCATCAACGTGCCTGTCGCCGTCGTCGTGCTGGTGCTTGCTCCGGTTGTCCTGAGAGAAAGCAAACCGTCCGGGAAAACCAGGCTCGATGTTCCCGGCGCGATCACCGTAACGCTCGGCCTGCTTGCCCTCATCTACGGGCTGACCCACGCCGCCGAAACCTCCTGGACACACCCAGTGACACTCGGCGCCCTCGCGGTGGCCGGAATTTTCCTCGTTGTATTCACTGCCATCGAGCATCGGGCGCAGTTCCCGCTGGTGCCGCTGGGGATCCTCAAAAGGCCCGCTATTGCGTGGGGCAACCTTGCGGGGATTCTGGCCTTCCTTACAGAGACGTCCCTGGTCTTCCTGCTGACGCTCTACCTCCAGCAGGTTCTCGGCTACACCCCGCTTGCGGCTGGGCTGTCGTTTGCCGTTCTTGGCGCCGGTACGGTTCTCGGAGGCATGATCGGGCCGAAAGTCATCGGAAGGATCGGCACCAAGAGGGCGATCGTCTACGGTTTCACCGTCCAGGCACTCGCGACCGCGGCGCTCGTAATGCTTGGTACCGGCGGAACGTCGGTCATCCTGCTACTGGGAGCCACTTTCGTGGGCGGTGTTGCCAACCTAGTGGTGATCGTCGGCTTCATGGTCACCGCAACCTCGGGTCTTCCCGACGGGGAGCAGGGCCTGGCCACGGGGCTCGCCACCATGAGCCAGCAGGTTGGAATCACCATGGGCATCCCCGTCATGAGTGCCGTCTTCGCCGCGCAGCTCCATGCGCTGGAGACGACGACGCCAGCGGCCGTGCTCAGCGGGGTCACCACAGCCATCTGGGTGAACGCCGGGCTCTGCGCCGCGACCGCCGTCGTTCTTGCGCTCTTCCTGAAAGCGCCGAGGGCCGAGAGGTGAACTGGCAGGATGCTTAGCTAGGGTGCTGCCATGACGCGTTACGTGATCGACGCACCCACCCTCCTGCACCTCATCGCGACTAACCAACAAGTCAACGATCAGCACCAAGTGGTGGCTCCGAACCTCATCCGGTCACAGGCCCTCGCGCTTCTGTTCGGGGCTGTACAACGCGGTGAGCTGAGCGAGGCCGAGGCTCTGCAGCAGCACGAACGGCTGACAGAAACGAAGATGCGCCTGCTGGGCGACCGGGTCTCCCGCAGCACCGCGTGGATGATCGCGCGTGAACAGCACTGGGAATCAACGCACGACGCCGAGTATGTCGCCGTTGCCAAACTGCAGGCCGATGCGCTGATTTCCGTGGACCTTGCGATGCAGGCGAGGGCGGAAGGCATCGTGACAGTCGAACCCTTCGAGGCGCTGTTCCGCGCCTAACGCTCAGCGCACCCCCTCATGGCCGCGATCTCAAGGATCACCGTGCACCAGGTGCCGGGCACCCTGCGCCCGGCGCGCGGTGCCGGGCGCGACGGGTGGCGCACCGCTGGCACGGCCGACGATCGAGGTGGATGTGGACAACCGTACCCGCAAGACCTCAACAGTCACCCTCTAGCAAAAGACCATCAAGGAAAATACCCTTCAGGAATACAGACCCTGCCGGTAACCAACCGGCAGCACACCCAGAAAAGGAGAACACCATGGGACTCGATGACAAGATCAAGAATGCAGCTGAGAAGGTCGCCGGCAAGGTCAAGGAAGGCCACGGCGACGCCACCGGCAACGAGGATCTGAAGGCCGAAGGCCAGCGGGACCAGTCGAAGGCAAACCTGAAGAACGCCGGCGAAAACGTCAAGGATGCCTTCAAGAAGTAGCCTTGCTCACTCAGCCCTGGAGCCCCGGTCCAAGGACCGGGGCTCCAGGGCGTGGTCCGAATGTAGTCTGGACCGCAGCAAGCACGATCGATCAGGGGTATCAGCATGAAAAGAATCGCTTCAGTAATCGGCTTGCCTGCAGAGCATGCGGCGGAATACGAGGCCCTGCATGCCGCAGTATGGCCGAATGTCCTTGCCCGGATCGCCGAGAGCAACATCCGGAACTACTCCATCTACCGCTACGGCGAGCTGCTCTTCTCCTACTTCGAGTACGTCGGAACCGATTACGACGCCGACATGGCCCGTATGGCCGAAGACCCCGCCACCCAGCGGTGGTGGGCCGTTTGCGGTCCGCTTCAGCGTCCCGTCGCAGAGCGCGGGGAGGGGCAGTGGTGGCACGAGCTGCCTGAGGTTTTCCATACTGGCTGATGCCATCTCGGGTAGCAGCCATCCACTGGCCCCTGGACTACGAATCCCTTGATCTGACCAACAGCGGAAGAAGTAGTCATGGCGGATACAAGGCTCTGGTCATCGGAGCGGTTGTTGACCACCGCCGCCCGTCTGGTCGAGAACGCCTGGAATGAGCGGCTTATGGGTATCGGCATCACCCACGCCGGGTTCATCACACTGCGCGCTCTTCAGACGCTTGGGACGGCATCGCAAACGCAGTTGGCGGACCAGCTGCACGTCACCGCACAGACAGTGGGCCGAACACTGGTCCGTCTGCAGCAGCAGGGGCTGGTTTCACGGGAAGGCAGCCCCAGCGATCGGAGAATCTTCCTGGTCCGTCTCACCGATCTCGGCAACGCCAGGCTGAAGGCGGCCGAACAGGACGAGCGCGATTTCATGCTGGACCTGGACGGCGCTGGCCCGGGCCTGAGGAACCTTCTGATCGACCTCATCGAGGACTTGCTCCCCGGAAAGCCGGTGTCCGTCGGCGCAGGAGAAAAAACTATCGGCGTCGAAGAGGAGCTCCGACGCCGATAGTCCCAATCCGGGCCGGTTACGGGGTGTTCGTGCCGCCCTGGACGTTGGACTTGGCGTCCTGTGCCCGGTCCTTCATATCGGACGCGGCGTGTGTGCCCTCGTCCTTCACCGTATTGGCGGACTGGGTTGCGGTCTCCTTGACGGAGTCCGCCGCACGCTGCGCGGGCTCCTTCATGTCCTCCGCCACCTGCTTTGCGGCGTCGGAAACTTCGGAGACCAGCGGCTGTGCCTTTTCCTTGACAGCCTGTGCCGCTTCCTTCTCCTTTTCACTGGCGGGGATGAGCGACGCCGCGAGCAGTCCCGCGCCGAAGGCGATCAGCCCCGCTGCGAGGGGGTTGCCCTGCGTCTTGGACGCCACGCGCTGCGGAGCGTCATGCATTGAGTCCCCGGCGTGGTGTGCCCGGTCCTTCGCTGAGTGCGAGGCATCGTGCGCCGAACCCATCACGCTGTTCTTCACGCTGCCGACAGCGTTCTTGACCTTGTCGGTCTGCCGGTGCGCGATGTTCGACGGGCTTACCTTGTCGGCAACGGCGTCCACATCGGTGCCGAGTTCCCTGCGGGTGCGTTCGATGTCTGCACGGATTTCGTCAGGTGTCTGGTTCATGGCGTGTGCTCTCCCGGTTTCAACGTAGGCGGAATTTCCTTGGCTGTCTCAGCGGTCTGCGGCAGGCCCTTGATTGACTTCATTTCCTTCTTCCCGGTCAAAGCCAGTACTGCGGCGATGATGCCCCAGAGGACTGCGACAACCACCGAGGCCCAACCGAGCCCCATGAGTTCGGCCAGCCCCCACATGAGGGCCAGGGAGAGGAACAGAAGCACGAAGTGTCCGGCAACAGCGGCGCCGCCGAACATTCCCGCACCCTTGCCGGCCCTGGTGCCCGATTCACGCAGCTCGGCCTTGGCAAGCTCGAGTTCCTGGCGCATCAGGGTGGACAGGTCCCGCGTTACTTCGCTGAGCAGGTTGCCCAGCGAATTGTCCTGCCCGCGGTCCGTGTCAAGGTTCGGGGTCGGTTGCGCGGTGTGCGATCCGTGCACGTGTGGCTCAGTCATTACGGATAGTCCCTTCGCGGTTCGGTCGGTGGCACGCCCGGCTGGGGCTCGGTGAACGGCGTGGCGGGGGCTGCCGGAGGTGCCGTTGGCGGCACAGTGGGCGAATTCCCGACGCCGGTGTCATAGTCCGGTGCGCCGGTCCCGTACTCGTCCGGTACAGGCGGATAGGTAGCGGTGTGCTGGCCGCCGGCCGTACCGGTGGTCCCCGCTCCCTGCGTCCCTCCACCTGCAGCGGCGCTTCCGCCCGTGTCGTTTCCACCCTGGAGGCCGCGCGCGAGGCGGCCGGCGAGTAGGCCGGCGCCGGCTGCGATCAGCAGGAAGGTGCCCGGCCGGCGTCGTGCGAAACCGGTGACCTCATCGAGGAGGGAGCCGGGATCGCGTCCGTCGAGCCAGGACGCGGCATTGCCGGTCCGCTGTGCGGCCTGCTGTACCAGCTGCTGCGCCGTACCGCCTTCGGAATTATCTGCCATGGAGCGGAGTTCATCGCTCAGTGACCGCAGTCCTTCGGAGACCCGCTGCTGCTGGGTGCCCGCCTGGCTCTTGAGGTCCGAGCCGAGCTCGCCGAGCAGGTTCCTGGCCTGGGCGCCGGCCTCATGGGCTACGTTCTTGGCTTCTGATCCGGCGGTGGATGCAACGTTCTTCGCGGAATCGACGCCCTCACGCCCCACATCCTTGGCTTCGTGCTTCGCAGCCGACGTTGTGGACTGTCCAGCCGAATCTCCGGGCGACTGCTCCGTGGACTGCGCGGGCGGCGGGTAGCCGTCCTCGCCGGTGCGTGAGGCAACCAGTGGGTCTTCTGACCAATTTTGTGTGCTCATAATGACTCCTTCTATTGTGTGGAGGACTCGCAGGAAAGTAAGTCATCGCAGGTCCACGATAAGCATGCTTACTATATGATCACAAGACTGCAACGGAAATTGTTTCAACAGGGATTCTGCGGCCATCGCGCTGATGGCCAGCAGCCTTAGTATCGTGGGTGCGGGCCAACGTGCCGCTGCTCAGTGAAGGAGCCACTATGGGGAACCGAAACGGGAATGATGACGAAAGCATCGTCGTATGCCCGGACGGACCGCTTCTGGTGCGCGGTGATATCGCGATCGTGACTCCCGCGGGTGAGCCGGTGCCCCGCCGTCGTAAGACCGTAGCTCTTTGCCGGTGCGGTGCGTCTGCCATCAAGCCGTACTGCGATGGAACGCACAAGCTCATCAACTTCCGCAGCGACCCTGACCTGGAAACAGACGCTTAAACAAGCAGTGGGCCCTCCCATCTGGGAAGGCCCACCGTCTTGTTCGGGGGTCAGCAGCCGCCGTTACGGTCCAGATAACCGTCCAGACGCGAAATGAACGCCGCCATCTGTTCGCGGGTGATCGGCGCCAGCGGCCGGTACTCCGCCCTACCGCCGACTACCCAACCGTGGGAAACGTCTGCCGTCGCCATCCACGAGATTTCGCGGCTGAAGAAGGTGGACGAGTTCACGTCGACGAAGCTGGACGCCCCCGGCCGGTAGTTGGCGGCGGCCGGCACGGCGCATACCTGGGCGGCGTAGCGGTGCAGGAATGCAGCCATCTGATCACGCATGATGGGCGACGTCGGGCGGAAGTACCCGTCCGACCAGCCGTTGGCCACGTCCATGTTCTTCATCCAGGCGATCTCGCCGGCAAAGACGTGGTTCGCCGGGACATCCCTGAACGGTGCCGTGCGCGGCTTCGGGGCCACCTTGACGCCCGGATTCGCCATCCGGTAGAGGAACGCTGCCATCTGCTCGCGGGTCATGGTGCTCAGCGGACGGTAGGTGCCGTCAGGCCAGCCATTGGTGAGCTTGTTCGCGGCAAGCCACTCGATCTCGTTGCGAAGCGTAGAGACGCGCAGATCCTTGAACGGGAGACCGGCATCGATGGTAACCACCGCGCGATCGTTGGCGACCGAGTTGATCGTGACTGTTGTGCCGGCGTGCGTGGTGAATACCTGGCCGGCCTGCCAGGCAGTATTGCTGGCGTAGTAGCCCGGGTACGGACGGGTGGACGGCATGAGGGCGATCGAAGACGCCGATGTCGCACCACCGTTCTGAACGATCTTCACACCACGGTTGCCGCCGACGGCCAGGTTGGTATCGAAGCCGACGGGAGTTCGGAGTTCCAGGTAGTAAGTCTCCCTGCTGCGCGGATCCGTGAACTTAACTGCGCGGTTCGCCGCTGTTCCTGCCCAGGGACGCAGGGTGTACGTTTTGCGCCCCGCAGCGATGCCCGCGTTCAGGATCTCATCGCCCCGACCGAACCCGCCGTAGTCCCAGAAGCTGGAGCTGATCGCCGGCGTGTCGAACCAGCGGGAAAGCCCCATGAGGTCAGACGTGTCGCCGTAGGCGCGGATGCCGCAACCGTAACCGAAGACCGGGGTATCGGATGCGCCATTGGTGCATTCAAGCGAATCTGCATGCATCAGGCCCAGCACATGTCCAAACTCGTGCGCCATCACATTGGTGGTGAAGTTGGTGATCTGTGGCATCAGGATGCGACCGCTGGTCCCGTTGCTGCTCCAGCCGTAGCCCAAGATCCCGCCCTGAAGCCCGGAAGGAATGAACACAACCAGAGCCTTATAGGGACTGTAGCTCCAGCGCAGCTCGGCGGTGACCTTATTCATGATGTCCGAATAGCTCCAGGTGGAGCGTGCGGCGGACTTGTGATTGATGACCTTTGAACCCACGGACATGGTGATGCGCCCGTTGGACATCGACTTCCAATAGCCATTCGCATGATCGACGGCCCGCTTGGCTGTGTCGTACGGAACCTGCGCTCCGCTGTCGGCCAGATCGACGGTTACCAGCGTGACATCGATGTTGCCCCGGCGCGAGAGCGTCCCGCCTGCCCCCAGTGGAGACATCGCCGAGCCCTGCGGCGAAGCCCCACGCTGCCCGGAGTCTGATGGGATTGTTCCTTCGAAGGTGTGATCGGAGAGCTTGAGGT
This sequence comes from Arthrobacter pigmenti, assembly GCF_011927905.1. Classification (NCBI taxonomy): domain Bacteria; kingdom Bacillati; phylum Actinomycetota; class Actinomycetes; order Micrococcales; family Micrococcaceae; genus Arthrobacter; species Arthrobacter pigmenti. Next base: position 3,092,633 of record NZ_JAATJL010000001.1, on the reverse strand, counting down.
TGTCCGGCAGCCCGAGCGCCGATTCACTCTCGATCTGGAGTTGTGACATCCCGCCGTGGTCATGCTCGTGTGTGAGCGCTGGTGGTGTCTCGGCTGTTTCTGCCGATGCCTGGGAAACGCCGACTGTGAGGCTGCCCGCCAGGAGCAGTACGCCGGTGAGCGTCGCGGTGGAACGCTGAAGTAGAGCCATGTTGATCCTTGGTGGTACGAGTGAGATGGGACCCAAGGCGCCGCCCTTCTCCCCGAAGAAGCGGCGCCCGGGGCGCTGAAAGCTTCAGCCCTTTAAGGTCCCGCACCAAGTATATGTTTATGAATTGACGGAAAAACGCCGGAGATATGCGAAGGATTATCTCAGTAGGCTCAGTTTTTCCGCAGCTTCAACGCAAGACGTTCGAATACCCATTCGAAGTCGTCGGAATTATCGCCAATCGAATTGTTGATTTCTCCAGGCAATTTTCTGGAATTCAGGAGGCTTGCCGCTGCATACGCGGTGAGGGCCCGGACGGCTTGCGCTGACCATCAAGCGGAACGACGACGCCGTCGTGCACCTCTGCGGGCCGGTTCAGTACCAGCTGGGCCAGGGCCAGCAGAAAGACCGGGATCGATAGAAGTACAAAGGCGAAGAGCGCATACATGGCAATGATTGCGTGGATGGGGGAATGGAACAGGCTCGCAATGAACGCGGCGCTGCCGAACCAGGTCCACAGCCAGAAGAGCGCAACTGCATACAGAACGGTCCGGGCACGCCGGTATTTCAACGGATAATGCACCCGCCGACGCCTCATTTTAATTTGACCCCCAGGTCTCACGGAACCCGCACCCGCGAGTCACCCTCCTGATACTAATCCCTGAGGAGGATTTTTGTCCTGCCTGCCGCATTCGACACGTGGCAGGCAGGAATCAGCTTCCAACTCAGAGGAAACGGACGTGATCCGGGGTGAGGTCCTCAACTTCGGTGACGCCGAGCAGCTGCATGGTCCGCGCAATTTCCTTGCCCAGGATCGCGATGGTGCGGTCCACGCCTGCGCGTCCACCTGCCATGAGCCCGTACAGGTACGCGCGTCCGATCAGCGTGAAGTCGGCGCCAAGTGCGAGCGCTGCGACAATGTCTCCGCCGCTCATGATGCCGGTGTCCAGCATGATCGAGGTTTTGCCCTTGAGCTCTGCTGCGACCTCGGGCAGCAGGCGCAGGGGGATCGGCGCGCGGTCCAACTGGCGCCCGCCGTGGTTGGACAGCACAATGCCGTCAGCGCCGTGGTCCACAACCTTCTTGGCATCATCGAGGGTCTGGATGCCCTTGACCACGAGGTTGCCCTTCCATGCCTTCCGCAGCCAGTCGAGGTCCTCGAAGGTGAGCGTGGGGTCGAACATCGAGTTGATCAGGTCGGCAACCGTGCCCGAGTACCGGTTGAGTGATGCGAATGCGAGCGGCTCATGTGTCAGGAAGTTGAACCACCAGGCCGGTCGGTACGAGGCATCGATCACCGTCTTCAGGCTCAGTGCCGGCGGGATGGTCATGCCGTTGCGCACGTCCCGCAGGCGGGAGCCGGCGACGGCGGTGTCCACCGTTACCATCAGCGTGTCATTGCCGGCTGCCGCGGCCCGGTTGATCAACTCCATGGAGCGTTCGCGGTCTGTCCACAGGTACAGCTGGAACCAGTTGCGTCCGTCCGGGGCGGCCTCGGCAACGTCTTCGATCGAGGCGGTTCCCATAGTGGAAAGGGTGTAGGGAATCCCGGCGGCCTCCGCGGCCTGCGACCCGGCATATTCACCCTCGGACTGCATCATGCGGGTGAATCCGGTGGGTGCTATGCCGAACGGTAGGGCGGACTCCTTGCCGAGCACCGTGACAGAGGTGTCAACCTTCTCCACGTTGCGCAGGATGCCCGGGCGGAACTCGATGTCCAGGAACGCCTCGCGGGCGCGACGGAGAGTGATCTCGGCTTCTGCGGCACCGTCGGTGTAGTCGAAGGGGGCGGTGGGGGTGCGGCGTTTGGCGATGGCCCGCAGGTCCCCGATGGTGTTTGCCCGGTTCAGCCGTGCGCTCTGGCTGAAGTCCGGCTTCTTGAACTGCATGAGCGGAGCCAGATCGGCAACTTTGGGGATCCGGCGCTTGAGCGCCGCGGGGGAGTACGACATGGGAAACCTTCTGTCGGGAAGTGTGGTCCGACCACACTATCGACCTGTGGCCTGACCACGCAAGCTAAACTTGCGGAATGCGCACCCATCAGCTCGTTCAGTCGTGGCTTGAGAAGGAGTTGGGCGCCGGCCGGTTGGCGGTCGGCGACCGGCTTCCGGGGGAGCGGACGGTCGCGGAGCAGCTCGGGATCTCGAGGGCCTCCGCCCGCGAGGGGATCCGGGTCCTGGAGGCCATGGGCATAGTCCGTGCCGGCGTCGGCTCCGGGCCTGGAGCAGGCACCGTCATCACGGCGAACCCCGGTGCAGCGCTCGGTTCTGCGCTGCGACTGCATATGGCAACCTCGCACCTGCCGGTGGAGGATATCGTGCAGACGCGGCTGCTCCTGGAAACCTGGGCAGCCGCACATGCGGATGGTTCCTCGGCGGCAATGGCTGAGGCGGTGAATTTGCTGGACTCCATGGACGCTGCCGCTCTGGACCAGAAAGAGTTCCTGCGGTTGGACGCGCTGTTCCATGTTGCGCTGGCCGAAGCCGCCGGAAACGTGCTGATTGGCGCAATGATGTCCTCGCTGCGCGGTTCGATCGAGGGCTACACGCTACGGCTCACCCGCAATCTTCCGGATTGGGAAGCCACGTCCGCCCGGTTGCGTGCGGAGCACCGCAGTATTCACGAGGCAATAAGGAACGACGACGGCGCCTGCGCAGCGAGCCTGATAGCCCGCCACATCGAGGGCTTCTACGAGGAGGCGGGGTTGTAGGACTCCGGCTGCTCCACTGCCCGCAGGTTCCCCCGGGCGTTCGCCGCGCGCTGCGGTTGGGCCAGTTCCTCGATTGCAGCACGAAGGTGTGACCGCAATTCCGGGGAGAGCAGTGCCTCATCGGAAACCAGCGTCCGCTCGATGTCCCGCCCCTTTTCAAGGGTTTCGCGGCCCTTGTCAGTGATCCGCACCGTCTGGCTACGACGGTCATCGTCTCCCCGCGTGCGTTCGATGTGGCCTCTGGTCTCAAGCCGGTTAAGGGTTTTGCCGATGGTTTGCGCCTGCACGTGCACCAGTTCGGCAAGCTGGGCCTGCCTGAGTGGTCCGTGTCCGGCAAGCACGGCAAGTGCCGTGAAGCCGGCGTGCGTGACATCCAGCTCAGCGAGCCTCTGATTCCATGATTGCTCCACCAGCCGCGCCGCTGTGGTGAGCAGCCTGCCCGTCGACCAGGCTGAAAGATCCGGCATGCGCTCTTCACCCTCCTGTCGAACCGTTTATCTGTCTAATCATCAGCTTACTTACGAATAAGCTGGAATCAACCGTGCAGGCTCAAAAGAGTGATGTCAAGACCTCAGGAACAGGAGAGGTAAGCCCTCATTACTTCCTCGGCGGCGACGCCCGTATACAGCGCGGCCTCCGCCATGGCAGCATCCACGGACGGCGCGGTCGCGGCCAGACTGCGGGAATGCAGTACCCCATGCCCCGCCAGTGCCTCTTCGCTGAGCGTGATGCGGCCGGCGACCGCAAGGACGGGAAGATTCCGGCGCCGGGCGCGGTCGGCCAGTCCCAGGGGAGCCTTGCCGAATTCCGACTGCGCATCCAGTGAACCTTCGCCCGTGACAACGAGATCGCAGCCCTCAAGCTTCTCCTCGAGTCCCGTAAGGTCCGCAACCAGATCGAAGCCGGGCTCCAGGGAAGCACCGGTACAGGCCACGAAGGCAGACGGGAATCCGCCCGCTGCCCCCGCTCCGGGCTGCTGCACATCCACCCCTGTCGCTTCCCGCAATACGCGAGCCCACTGGACGAGGGCCGCGTCAAGTGCCTCCTGCATCTGCGCATCCGCGCCCTTCTGGGCACCGAAGATGTAGGCGGCGCCGTCCGGCCCATGCAGCGGGTTCTGCACGTCGACGGCGATGCGCAGGCGAACGTCCTTCAACCGAGAATCGAGTCCCTCAAGGTCCAGCCGGGACGCGCGGGCCAGCGCCAGGCCGCCCAAGGGTCGCGCGGCGCCGTCGTCGTCAAGAATGCGCGCGCCCAGGGCGCGAAGAGCACCCGAGCCGCCGTCGGTCATCGCCGAACCTCCTACACCCAGCACAATCTCGGTGACTCCCGCGTCCAGGGCGGCGGCGATCAGTTCCCCGCTCCCGTAGCAGTGGGCGTCGCCTGCGGTCTGAGTGGTCGGCGAGACGAACTCAAGCCCGCTGGCACGGGCGGTCTCGATGACGGCCGTTGACCCCGTGAGTGCCCACGGTGCGGTAAGCGAGTCCGAGAGCGGTCCGCGGACAACCGTTTCGCGGCGCTCGCCGCCGGCTGCAAGGACTGCCTCAAGGGTGCCTTCGCCGCCGTCGGCGATGGGCTGCGTGGTGATCTCGGCGTCCGGAAGCGCGCGGCGGATGCCGGCGGCCATCGCCTCGGCGGCTTCGGCGCCGGTGAGGGTGCCCTTGAACTTGTCGGGGGCGATCAGAATCCTCATGCGTGCGCTCCTGCGGATTGGCGAATGATGACGGCGCCGCGGATGGTTTCCGGGGCGGGATGGTCGGGATCGAGCGCGAGGTTTGCGGCGTCCTCACCCAGCTGTTCCAGGGGAAGGCGGACCGTGGTGAGGGCGGGGAAGTAGTCGCGCAGGGTCGGGATGTCGTCGAAGCCGGTGACGAGGGCGTCCTCCGGCACAGACACCCCGACAGCGCGCAGCCCGGCGATCGCGCCGATCGCCATGACGTCATTGACGGCCAGCATGCAGACGCCGCGCTCGCCGGCGATTTCCTTCCAGCAGCGCTGTGCAGCGTCGAAGCCGCCCTCGCGGGTGAAGGCGGATTCGACGACGGCGGCGGCCTCCAGCCCAGCCTCTGCGAGCGCGTCGGTGAAGCCCTTGGCGCGGTCCCGTGCGGTATTCAGTTCGCCAGGCCCGGCCAGGATGGCGAACCGCCGGATCCCGCGGGAGACCAGTTCGGCGACGAGGGCGGCGGCGCCGTCGGCATTTCCCACCGGGACCGTCAGCCCGGCCCTGGGAGAGCCGCCGATGGTGACCACGCGTCCGCCGTTCGCTTCGTAGCGCTCGAGTTCGCGCTCAAGCTCGGGGTCCGGCGTCGTGCGCCTTGAACCCGCGAGGATGATCGCGTCGGTGCGGTGGGAGGCAAAGGCGCTGACGGCGTCGCGCTCGGCTCCCTCGGAAGGGTCGGTGCTGGCCAGCAGCACCTGGCGCCGGTAGTTTCGCGCCGCATGCTGGACGCCGCGCGCTATGGAGGAGAAGTAGGGGTCCGAGATGTCATGGACCACCAGGCCCACGAGACCCGTTGAGGAGCGAGCCAGCGCCTGGGCCTGGGCGTTCGGAACGTAGCCGAGTTCAAGGGCGGCGGCGCGCACGCGTTCGGCGATCTCCTCGGCCGGACGGCGTGAGGATCCGTTGAGGACGCGCGATGCCGTAGCGAGGGAAACCCCGGCATGCCGGGCGACACCCGAGAGGGTTACAGCGGCCACGTTGCTCCTTTGCTTCTCCCGTGAGTGTGGAGATAATCGCTCTTCCAGGTCCGCAAAGGGTGATTATCCCGACACTCAACGGAAGTTGGGTCTTGACGTACTCCTCGTCCCACTCTAAAGTGGAAAGCGCTTTCCAACAACTTTACTGATCCTTCCGGGAGTGAACGTGACAGAGACCAAGACCATCCGCATCGCGATGAATGGCATCACCGGCCGCATGGGCTACCGCCAGCACCTGCTGCGCTCCATCCTGCCCATCCGCGAACAGGGTGGAGTCACCCTCGCTGACGGCACCAAGGTGCAGGTTGAGCCCATCCTCGTAGGCCGCAACGAAGCGAAGATCCGCGACCTGGCCCAGCAGCACAAGGTGGAGCACTGGACCACTGACCTGGACGGGATCATCAATGACCCGAGCGTCGACGTCGTCTTCGACGCCTCGATGACCTCGCTCCGCGCTGCCACCCTGAAGAAGGCGATGGCCGCCGGCAAGCATGTCTACACCGAGAAGCCCACGGCCGAGACGCTGGAGGAAGCCGTTGAGCTGGCACGCATCGCGCGGGAGGCCGGCGTCACGGCGGGCGTTGTGCACGACAAGCTGTACCTGCCCGGCCTCGTGAAGCTGCGCCGCCTGGTGGACGAAGGCTTCTTCGGCCGCATCCTTTCGCTCCGCGGCGAATTCGGCTACTGGGTCTTCGAAGGTGAGCACCAGGAGGCGCAGCGCCCGTCCTGGAACTACCGCAAGGAAGACGGCGGCGGCATGACCACTGACATGTTCTGCCACTGGAACTACGTGCTTGAGGGCATCATCGGCACCGTCAAGACCGTCAACGCCAACACAGTCACCCACATCCCCACCCGCTGGGACGAGCAGGGTAAGGAATACAAGGCGACGGCCGACGACGCCGCGTACGGCATTTTCGAGCTCGAGACTCCCGCTGGCGACGCGGTCCTGGCGCAGATCAACTCCTCCTGGGCGGTCCGCGTCTACCGCGACGAACTGGTCGAATTCCAGATCGACGGAACCCACGGCTCAGCAGTCGCGGGCCTCAACAAGTGCGTCGCCCAGCAGCGCGCCCACACCCCGAAGCCAGTCTGGAACCCGGACCTGCCCGTCACCGAGTCCTTCCGCGACCAGTGGCAGGAAGTCCCCGCGAACGCTGAGCTGGACAACGGCTTCAAGCTGCAGTGGGAAGAGTTCCTCCGCGACGTCTCCGCCGGCCGCGAGCACCGCTTCGGCCTCCTCTCGGCTGCCCGCGGCGTGCAGCTGGCCGAACTGGGCCTGCAGTCCTCCGCGGAGCGCCGTACCCTGGACATCCCGGAGATCACGCTATGACCTCGCTCTACCTTCCTACTCTCGATGGTTCGCTTGAGCGTTACGAGCTTGCCGCTGCTGTTGAATGGGCAAAGCCGACCGCGCCCCTCACGGCCCGTCACGCTTACGCCGCGGCGCACGTAATCCCGCAAGTGACCGCAGACAACACCCCGGGTGCGCCCGCCGTCCTCGACTGGGACACCACGCTCAACTACCGTCGGGAGCTCTGGTCCTACGGGCTCGGCGTCGCCGACGCCATGGATACCGCCCAACGCGGCATGGGACTGGACTGGGCTGCCACGCAGGAACTGATCCGTCGTTCAGGGGCTGAGGCGGCCGCCGTCGTCGGCTCGAATGCTGACGCGACGCTCGGCAAGTCCGTGCGGGACCTACTTGCCTGCGGCGCCGGCACGGACCAGCTGGACCTGGCTTCACTGCCGTCTGGGCGCGCCGGGCTGAACGCCGTCGTCGAGGCCTACCGCGAGCAGATCAAAGTGGTGTCCGACGCCGGGGCGAAGGTCATCCTGATGGCTTCGCGGGCGCTCGCAGCGGTGGCACAGGGTCCCGCGGATTACCAGTACGTGTACGGGCTGCTCCTTGCCGAGGCCGACGAGCCGGTGATCCTGCACTGGCTTGGGACCATGTTCGACCCGGCGCTTGAGGGCTACTGGGGTTCGTCCGAGGTTTCCACGGCCACCGACATCTTCCTCGACCTGATCCGCAGCCAGCCGGAGAAGGTGGACGGCGTGAAGGTGTCGCTGCTGGATGCGGCGCACGAAACTGCGTTGCGGGCAGCGCTTCCCGCCAGTGTCCGCCTGTATACCGGTGACGATTTCAACTACCCCGAACTGATCCACGGCGACGGGACACACTACTCGGATGCGCTGCTGGGCATCTTCGCGGCGATCTATCCTGCCGCGTCGGCTGCGTTGCAGGCGTACGACGACGGCGACAACGCCCGCGGGCGAGCCATCCTCGACTCGACACGGGAACTCGGGAAGCACATCTTCAGCGCGCCGACGTTCTACTACAAGACCGGCGTCGCGTTCCTGTCCTGGGTCAACGGATACCAGCCCGGCTTCCAGATGGTGGGCGGCCTGCATTCCGGCCGGTCGGTCCTGCATCTGACCGAGACATTCCGTCTAGCGGACAAGGCGGGGCTCCTCCTCGATCCCGAGCTGGCCGCCCGCCGGTTCGAGGGGCTGCTGGCCAGCTACGGGGTGGATGCATGAGCCGCCTCTCGCTGAACACGGCGACCACGAAGAACATCACGCTAGCCGAGGCGGTTTCTCTTTCCGCGGAGGCTGGACTGCAGCACATCGGCGTCTGGCGTGACCGGGTCGCTGAGGCCGGTCTGGACAAGGCGGCGCGGCTTGTCTCCGATGCTGGTCTGTCCGTGTCCAGCCTGTGCCGGGGTGGGTTCCTTACGGCTGCCGACGACGCCGGTCAGGCCGCGGCGCTTGCCGACAACACGCAGGCGATCGTCGAAGCTGCAACGCTCGGGACCCGCGAACTGATCATGGTGGTGGGCGGTCTGCCTGCAGCCGGGTTGCTGACCGGTGGTCCCGCCGTCGATCCTTCCGCTCCCGGAGCGAAGGACGTCGCCGCTGCCCGCCAGCGGGTTGCGGACCGCATTTCGGAACTGGTGCCCGTTGCGCAGGAGCACGATGTGCGGCTGGTCCTTGAGCCGCTGCACCCGATGTATGCGGCGGATCGGGCGGTGCTTTCGACGCTGGGCCAGGCACTGGATCTGGCGGCGCCGTTCCCGTCGGCGACTGTCGGCGTCGTCGTCGATACCTTCCATGTGTGGTGGGATCCGGCGCTGGAGTCCTCGATTCAGCGGGCCGGCGCCGAGGGGCGCATCGCGTCCTACCAGGTGTGCGACTGGAACCTGCCGATCGCAGCCGATGCGCTGCTCTCCCGCGGGTATATGGGCGATGGCTATATCGACTTCGAGGCTGTGACCCGCATGGTCGCTGCTACCGGTTACGCCGGGCCGGTTGAGGTGGAGATCTTCAACCAGTCGATCTGGGATTCGGCGGCTTCGTCCGTGCTGGCGACGGTGAAGTCCCGCTATGAGACGTTGGTGGAGCCGCACCTGTAGGTCAGTCGTCCCGTTCGAGGCGTTGAGGTGAGCAAACTGGAGATCGGTGAGGGACATACTGCTCACCGGTCTCCAGTTTGCTCCCGACCGTGTCCAGGTTGCGCACCGATGCTCCAGCGTCTCCCGCAGGCCACACTCCCGCCGGACATGACGCCCCGTTAGGCTGACCCTATGAGCGGAAGCGAAGTACTCGAGGAAGCATTCGGCCGGATCTCCGATGCGGTGGCTCAGGCGCTGGACGGGCTCGGCGCCGGTCAGCTCGCCTACCGGCCCACGCTTCCGGAGGGGTCGGGGCAAGCCGGCAACAGCGTTGGCTGGCTCATCTGGCATCTGATCCGGGTGCAGGACAATCATCTGGCCGACGCCGCTGAACGGAACGAGTTGTGGCTCACCGAAGGTTGGGCGGAGAGATTCGACCTCGACCTCCCGCGGGAAGACACCGGGTACGGCCACACGTCCAACGACGTAGACAAGGTCCGAGTGGAATCCAGCCGCCAGCTGGTGGAGTACCACTCCGCCGTTCACGCCCGCAGCATGGAGTTCATCCGCGGGTTAAACGAGACGGACCTCAACCGGATTGTCGATGCGTCCTGGGATCCGCCTGTCACGATGCGGGTTCGGCTGGTCAGCGTGGTGGAGGACTGCCTGCAGCATGCCGGGCAGGCAGCGTACCTTCGGGGGCTGCTGCTCTAGATACTTTCTAGCCCCCTATGCAGTCCGGGCCGGGTATACGATTCCGCTGGCTTCCTGCCGGCGCACTGCGCGGCCGTAGCGGAACGGTGTGACCGATACCGTGCGCGTACCGGATCCTGCACGCAGCATAGTTTTTGTCGGCTCCAAATTACCGTCCGGTAACCCCTTGCAAGCTCATCGGATGATCGTTTACGCTCTGTTAAACGTTTAATCGTGTGCTAGAGATCACTACCCGAGCACGACCAAGGGAGAGATGGATGAATTCGACGACGAAGCAGGCGCCGGACGCGCTTCCGTCGCAGCGTCTTCCGGTTGCAGCGAAACCGAACAGGGTTCCAAATAAGAGGGGGAGCAAACAGCCTCAACCTTCCTCGCAGAGCTTCCGTAACAGGCTGCGCCGCGACAAGCAGATGCTGCTGATGATGGTCCCCGGCGTAGCCTTCCTGCTGCTCTTCTTCTACATCCCCATTCTGGGCAACGTCATCGCGTTCCAGGACTACCAACCGTTTTTGGGCATCGGGAACAGCATGTTCGTCGGCTGGCAGAACTTTTCAGACCTCTTCAACAACCCGGACTTCATTCGGGCGTTCTGGAATACGTTGTACCTCGCGGCCTGGCAGTTGGTTTTGCTCTTTCCCATTCCGCTGATCCTGGCGCTGATGGTCGATTCGTTGGTCAGCAACAGGGTGCGCAGAATCTTCCAAAGCATTGCGTACCTGCCGCATTTCCTGTCCTGGGTGCTCGTCATCGCGTTCTTCCAGCAGATGCTCGGCGGCGCAGGTTTCGTGAACAACGTCCTCCGGGATATGGGCCTTGACCCGATCCCGTTCATGTCCAACCCGGATACGTTCCCACTGCTGGTCGTTGTGCAAATGATCTGGAAGGACGCCGGATGGGCAATGATCATCTTCCTCGCTGCACTGGCGAGCATCGACGCCGCACTCTACGAAGCGGCGGCCGTGGACGGAGCAGGGCGATGGCGGCGCATGTGGCACATCACTCTGCCTGGTCTGCGTCCTGTCATCATCCTGTTGCTCATTCTGCGTATCGGAGACATTCTGTCCGTTGGTTTTGAGCAGTACATACTTCAGCGCGACGCCGTAGGGGCGGATGCAGCGGAAGTCCTGGACACCTTTGCCTATTACACGGGCGTTATTGGCGGCGGCTGGAGTTCAGGTGCGGCCGCGGGTCTGGCCAAAGGCGTTGTCGGAGCGCTGCTGATCTACGGCGCCAACAAGCTTGCCCACCGCTTCGGCGAAGACGGCATCTTTGCACGGAAGGTCGGCTAGCCTCCGGGCGGGCCAGGCGAAGGAGACACTATGGCATCTACATTGCTCAAGCGAAATGACAAGGCACTCAGTTTCGATCCGAAGCGCCCACCGTGGCAGGAACGCCCGTCCCTCCTGCAGCAGGCGATCAAGTCCCTGGTACTGATACTCTTCAGCCTTTCCATCCTGCTTCCCATCCTGCTGGTGGTATCCACATCGCTGGCGGACAACGAGCAGATTGTCGAGGCGGGCGGCTTCGTGCTGTGGCCGGAGCGGCCAAATCTTGACGCATACATAACCATCTTCAAGGGACCGTTGGTGCTCCAGTCGCTGGGAGTCAGCCTCTTCATAACTTCAGTGGGTACCGTGCTGGCCCTATTCGTCACGATCACCATGGCCTACGCAACCAGCCGCCCGGTACTGTTCGGGCGTCCCATCGTGATAGCGGTTCTCTTCACCCTGCTGTTCACACCGGGTCTCATTCCCTCCTTCCTGATGATCCGTCAGCTGGGCCTGCTGGACTCGCTGTGGTCACTGATCCTTCCCGGCGTGTTCGCTGCCTTCAATTTTGTGGTGATGCGTGCGTTCTTCATGAACATCCCGGGCGAACTGATCGAGAGCGCCCGAATCGACGGTGCCACCGACTGGCAGATCCTCTGGCGCATTGTGGTGCCGCTGTCGAAAGCGGTCATCGCCGTCGTCGGGCTCTTCTACGCCGTCTCTTTCTGGAACTCCTTCTTCAACGCGTTGCTCTACATCAATGACCAGAGCAAGTGGCCAATCCAGCTGCTTCTTCGAAACTTCGTGGTCCAGAGCAGTGGGGCAGCCGAGCAGTTGGGAATTTCGACGACGGCACCGCCGCAGTCGATACAGATGGCAGTTGTGGTGGTGGCTTTGGTGCCGATTCTCATGGTTTACCCATTCCTTCAGAGGCACTTCACCAAGGGCGTCATCACCGGCGCCGTCAAGGGCTAGCCGGCAAGGCGCGCCAGCAGGAAACAATCCCGTTCCCTCCCCTGAGGGAACAACAATAGAGAGGTAATTCAATGACGATCGCCACCTCAGGTCAGCCCGGGTTCAGTCGGCGCGGTTTTCTCGGTCTCGCCGGCCTGGCAGTGACAACCATAGGCCTGTCCGCATGCAGCGGCACCGGAGGAACCGGCAACGGCGGCGCGTCTGCGTCGGCAACAGTCAAGCTGCCCACGTTCAAGGAGTTCACCGGAACTACCCCCGCCATTGCAGGCAACTCCAAGGGACTGCAGGCCGCCTACTTCAAACTGCCTGATCCAATTCAGTCCGTGAAGTCCCCGCCCCTGAAAGGCACCGTCACCGGCTTGACGGAAACCTTTGAGGTAATGAGCCCGGCAATGGACGACAACCCGTTCTGGCAACGATTGAACGAAAAACTTGGCGGACGCCTCGAACTCCAGATCGCGCAGGACATCGGCGACGGGTACCCGGCGAAGTTCGCGACCGTTCTGGCAAGCAATGATCTGCCGGACATGATGTGGGTTCCGCCGAACCAGGGCATCCCCAATGTCGGAGCCATGCTGGAAGCCAAGTTCCAGGACCTCACGCCCTACCTGTCGGGCGATGCTGTACTTGAATACCCCAACCTCGCGGCACTGAAGCCGGACTCCTGGAAGACCGCCGTCGTCAATGGCAAGATCTGGGGGGCTCCGATTCCCAGCACTCCTTTCGGCCAGGTCTACATCGGCAACGGGGACGCCTGGGCGGAGGTGGGCGGCTTCAGCGCCGGCAGTGCCGAGGAGTTCCTCGAGAAAGCCAAGGAAATGACCCGCCCCAGCGAGCAGAAGTGGGCGCTGGCTCCCGACTACATCAACGCGCTGCACATGGTCACCGAATGGTACGGCGCGCCCAACGGCTGGGCCGTCAACAAGGACCGGACGCTCACCCATACGTTCGAAACCGACGCCTATGCGGCCGGGATCGAGTTCATGGTCAAGATGTTCGCCGAAGGGGTCATCTACCCGGATGCCGAGACGCCCGACCTGGTCGCACGGGTGGTGAACGGTTCCATTGGTGCCGTGGTGGCCAGCGGGCCGCACGACCTCCGGAGCTACCGCGCGCTCGACGACGCCGGCAAGTACGAGATCCTCGTACCGTTCAGCGCGACAAGCGGAATCACACCCACCTACGACATGGGATACGGCACGGTCGGGTTCACGCCGTTCAAAAAGGCAGAGGAGGGCAAGATCCGCGAACTGCTCTCCCTCATCAATTACCTCTCCGCTCCCTTTGGCACGTCGGAATGGCTGCAGAAGAACTATGGCACAGAGGGCGATGACTACACGCTGGACAGCACAGGCAACCCGATCCGCACGGAATCAGGGACGGTCAACGCTCCCGGACTTGTCTCGGCACTCAACATCATGTCCAGTCCCGAGAATGTCATCTTCAATCCCGGATACGACGACGACACCCGCTACATCAGCGAGACCGAGCAGAAACTCCTCGAAATGGCGTGGCGCAACCCCACCAATGGTTCCTACTCGGATACCAACGCGAGGGTAGGTGCGAAAATAACTACCCAGGTCAGGGACAAGGTGGTCGACATCATCACCGGGCGTTCCAAGCTCGACGAACTCCAGGGCGCGATCAAGCGGTGGAGGAGCGAAGGCGGCGACAAGATGCGCGAAGAATACCAAGCTGCGCTGAGCCCGGAGGCGCCGGTCTTCTCAAGTTAGCTTCAAACGAGTTCTCCCGCGGGTTTTCCCTTGCGGTGGTGCTGACCGTTCAGCATCACCGCGGGAGGAAGCTCAGGGACAATGTGGTGAAGGTTTGGTTTGGAAGAGCATAGGGGAAGCAATGGCAAAGACTACCGGTCCGGGAACCCGGCCAACCATCCGTATGGTGGCCGAACTTGCCGGCGTCTCAACTGCAACGGTCTCCTATGTGCTGTCCGGCCGCCGCGGGGATACCGGTCCCGGTGTTTCCGACCCGACTGCCGAGAAGGTGAAGGCGGCAGCCCGCCAACTCGGCTACCGTCCCAACCAGGCTGCACGCGCCATTCGGATGGGGAAGACGGACACCGTCATTCTCTCGCTCACGATGCTCTCCGACCCCTGGTCGCAATCGGTGATCAAGGCTGTGCAAAGGGCTGCGGAACCGCTGGGGATTACTCCGATGATCCTTGGTGACGCGAACTGGGTGAAGATTCTCGATACGCATAGTGCTGATGCGGTCTTTGTGGATGGGGTGAAAGAGGAACACCGTTCCGAGCCGCGCCGCCTGGCCGCCCGCGGGACCAGGCTGGTGGTTTTCGACGAGCAAATCGAACCGGAGGGGTTCGACGTCATCCGCTCCATCGCCAGACCAGGGTGCGACCTGGCCATGGCACACCTGTTGAAAGGGCACCGCAGGATTGGATGTTTGACGCCGTCAGCTGCTGCACCCGGAGGGCCCCGCTATGTGGCCTATACGTCGGCCCTCGCCCAGGCAGAAGTGCCGTTTCGTGAGGAGTACGTCGGGTGTTTTGACGGGTCGGCCACAGACGCGTATTTTGCCGCTGCGAGACTTCTTAGCCTGCCTGAACGGCCGACAGCCATCTACGCCACGTCAGACTACGTGGCTGTGAGTGCGATCAGCGCCGCGCAGCGACTCGGACTGACCGTGGGTGAGGACATCGACATCATCGGCGTGGGTAACTCCGCAGTGGATGAGCGCATGGCACCCTCGCTGACGACCGTCGGCCCGGCCGGCTTCTTCGACAGCATCGCACGTTTACTCCTCGACCGCGCGGTGGGCACGCCCAGGGTAGAGGAGCCCGGTGTACTTGAGTTTCCATGGCAGCTGTTCGTCGGTGAATCAGCTCCGGATCGTAACCCGTTCACGCGTCTTAGCTAGAACTACAGAAGGGATCTCCAACCGTGGAGAAGGACTTGAAAGTCGGCATCGTAGGCTTCGGGCTGCGTGCCTCGCTGGTGGAACAAACACATCGACCTGGACGGGGTTCGGAGGTGACTATCGTCTGCGACACCAGCGAACGGGGTCGCCAGGACGCGGCCAAGCGTATTCCAACTGCCCGGATAACGGGCGACCTCGACACGTTGCTGACAAGTGGTGTTGACGCCGTACTGGTGCTGACTCCTGATAACCAGCACGCCGCCGTCGCTGTCCGCACGCTGAAGGCTGGCATTCCCACCTTCTGCGAGAAGCCGCTGGACATCACGGTCGAGGCCGCTGACTTGATACTGCAGACCGCCTTCGAAACCGGAACACGCTTGTACGTTGGCCACAACATGCGTCATATGCCGGTGATCGCCCAGATGCGCGAACTCATCGAGGATGGCCGGATTGGCGAGGTCAAGGCGATCTGGTGCCGGCACTTTGTTGGCGCCGGGGGTGACTTCTATTTCAAGGACTGGCATGCGGAGCGTGCCAACGTGACGTCGCTCTTGCTGCAGAAAGGGGCACACGACATCGACGTCATCCACTGGCTTGCGGGCGCCTATACCCAAAGGGTTTCGGCTGTCGGAGACCTGGCAGTCTACGGAGACGTACCCAACCGGCGTGACAACAAGGGCAGGCGTATGCGCGATTGGTATTCAGTTGACAATTGGCCGCCCGGCGAGCAGACGGACCTCGCGGAGACCATCGACGTTGAAGACATTTCCATGATGAACATGGTTCTGGACAACGGGGTCCTTGCCTCATACCAGCAGTGCCACTTCACACCGGACTACTGGCGCAACTACACGATCATCGGCACCCGCGGCAGGATGGAGAATTTCGGCGACGGAGTGGGCGGGACAATCAACCTGTGGACAACGCGTGGCTCAGGTTTTCCCCAGCCCGACGAGGTGATCGAGATCGAGGACGGCAACGGAGGTCATGGTGGAGCGGACCCTCTCCTGATCGAGGAGTTCCTGAACTTCGCAGTTCACGGTGGTACAACGCGGACCAACCCGGTTGCCGCCCGGCAGGCGGTTGCGGCCGGCGTGCTCGCCACGGAGTCACTGCGGGGCGACGGTTCGGCGCGGGAGGTCCCGCCGCTCCCGAACGATCTGATGGAGTACTTCGAAACGGGGCAGCGCGATCTCGTGAGGGACTGACACTTCAGAGCCCCGTTACCCGCAGCGTGATGTTGAGCCGGCCGTTCAGTTCCAGCGACGGCTCGGCTGTGCCCGGATAGGTCTTCATCACCCCGTGGTACGCGAGCCTCGACGCACCCCCGAACACGAACAGGTCACCGGATTCAAGCCGAACGTCTGTCCACGGCTTGTTCCGGGTCTCCGTGTTCCCGAACCGGAAGAGGCAGCTGTCGCCGATGCTCAGCGACACAACCGGCGCCAGCGATTTCTCCTCACGGTCCTGATGCATCCCCATCTTCGCTGTCGAATCGTAGAAGTTGATGAGCGCGGCGTCGGGCTCGTAGCTGTCGTCGCGCTCGCCGTAGGCGGCTGTCACGGCGTCGCGTCCCAACCCGGCCAGCCACGAAGGGAACTCGGCGACTGTGCCGCCGCCGACGTCGTCGGCTGTTTTGCTGTACCGGTACGGCATCCAGTGCCAGCCCAGGCAGACGGTCTGGACGGACATGTGGGAGCCGTTCGGCATGCGGGTGTTCCGCATGGGGACCGGACCCGTAGCCCAGTCCCGGCAGGCGGCGATGAGTTCGCGCTGCTGGTCGGGGCTTAGCCAGTCGGGGACGTGGAAGGCGCCGGGCGCGATCTCGGTGCGTTCGCGGGGGAGAAGCTGGGCCATCTACCTATTCTCGTCCGTCGAACCCGTTGTCTGTGTCAGGGGCGGGGGATATCAGTCGCATCGACTGACAACCCCATCAGGAGGACCTATGCCTACGCGAGAGACCTTTCCCGACGGAGTGCCCTGCTGGGTGGACCTCACCAGCTCAGACACTGCGGCAGCTGCCGATTTCTACGGCGGGCTGCTTGGCTGGGGAGCGGAGGACTTGGGCCCCGGCTACGGTCACTACACGAAGTTCCTCGCGGACGGCCTCGCTGTGGGCGGGATGATTGGAAACTCGGAAGCGTCAGGTTTCCCGGACGGCTGGGTCACCTACTTCGCCACCGCAGATGTGCGGGCGCTGACCGAGAGGGCGTCGCTCGCTGAAGCGGAGATCATGAGGGCGAAATTGACAGTTCGTACGATTGTCGTACAAAATAACAAACGAGCTGCTGCAAGTCGTCGCCGCTTGAAGAGTTACGAGGAGGTAACCGGTGATCCTGAGTCAGGTTGACATGCCTCACGAGAAATTGGTGCGGGCCCAGGCGTTCCACCAGATCTGTATTGGGCTCATCGCATTGGTAGTGCTGCCTAAGTGGTTGCCTGAAAGCAGTGAGCAGAACATCGTGGCACACGATACGGCTTCGACGAGCAAACGCGCAGAGACGATTGTGTAATCAAAATGGCTGACATCTCCCTTACGGAAAAGTACCAAGTCACAATCGTGAAATTTGGAACTCGTTCGACCATAAAGAGCGACGTATACCTGAACTTCCACATATACAAAGAAGCTGACGATGCCTTGGACATGGACTACTTCTTCTGGGTTATCCAAAATCAGAACCGCACTGTCGTCGTCGACACCGGCTTTTCCCGACGCGGCGGCGAGGTCCGCGACCGTACATTCCTGATCGAGCCAGCGGCCGCAGTCGCAGCCCTTGGTATAGATGCGAAGGACGCACCACAGGTTGTGGTCACACACGCCCATTACGATCACATCGGCAACCTAGACCTGTTCCCCAACTCGGAACTCATCATGGCTCGAGCAGAACAGGATTTTTGGTTCAGCGACTTTGCGTGGCGCCTGCAATTCAAACACTCGATCGAGCCGCAGGAACTGAGCTACCTCAAGGAAGCTGCGGATGAGAAGCGCATCACCACTTTCAACGATACTTACGAAGTGGCCCCTGGTATCGACGTGATGCGCGTGGGCGGTCATACTCCCGGTCAGTCGATCGTAGTTGTTGAGACGGATGAAGGGCAGGTTGTGCTCGCTTCCGATGCTATCCACTATTACGAGGAATACGAGCGAGACCTTCCCTTCATATTCGTTAACGACCTGCGAGAGATGTACGAAGGTTTCGACACCGTACGACAGCTGATGCAGACCACAGCCAAGCACTTGGTGACCGGACATGATCCTTCGACCCTGGAACGATTCGAACCAGTCGTTGAGGGGCCGCTGGCGGGGCTGGCGGCGACCATAGGTAGGAAAGAGCAACGATGAACAGTATGCGTTTCGCCGGCAAAGTGGCCGTTGTGACGGGGGGAGGCAGCGGCTTAGGGCGGGCCAGTGCAACTAGGCTGGCGGAGGACGGAGCCCACGTCGTAGTGGTCGATATCAATGGCGCGGCTGCGGAAGAAGTCGCTCAGGCCTTACCCACCTCTTCGATCGCCATCGCTGCCGATGTCGCCGTAGAAGCAGACGTCGACAGGTATATGAGGGAAGCTGTAGACGCTTTCGGACGAGTAGACCTTCATCATCTCAACGCAGGGATTTTCGGTAAGTTCGCGAATTTGCCCGACGTCGAAGTAGACGACTTCGATAGGGTTATGAATGTCAATGTTCGCGGTCAGTTCCTAGGTCTGCGCGGCGCCTTCCGACAGTTCGCCGAGCAACACACCGTCGGGAATGTAGCAATCACAGCGTCGATAGCGAGTCTTACCGGTTCCGCAGATCTACTGGCCTATCACACCTCCAAGCACGGAGTTCTTGGCCTGGTTCATGGCGGAGCGGTCTATGGGGGCCCTCTAGGTATCAGGGTCAACGCAGTGGCCCCAGGCATCGTTCCGACCGAACTGTTCGCTGCTGCCGCAAGCTCCAGCGGTGGCAAAAATGACATGGAGCGGCGTGCTAGCACGACGCCGTTACGTAGGGCTGGAACAGTTGAAGAGATCGCCGGCGTGGTTGCCTTCCTGCTTAGCGAAGACTCCGCCTATGTCACTGGTCAGGTCATCGCCGCTGATGGTGGTGCCTCCATCGTGAATACGGTTCGGCCCAGCGGTGGTGCTGGTGCTTGGAGTACAGACAGTGTTGACAGTTCTATCTACGGCGACGCCATGCAGGAAGTGATCAAATGAGTGACCTACGTATTGGATTCATCGGTCTAGGCAACATGGGCGGTCGGATGGCGACGTGCATCACATCCACCGGGCGCGATCTTCTGGGCTATGATCCGGTTGCCTCAAATATCGATGCAGCAGGAGCTGACCCCGCTGCCAGCGCAGGAGCAGTGGCTGAGGGAGCAGACATCGTCCTGCTGTCCCTTCCGAAGAGTGCTGTCGTTGAATCGGTGATGCTTGAGAACGACGGCGTCCTTCATCACTTACGCCCCGGACAGATCGTCGTTGACCTCAGCACGTCGGCGCCCACCTCGACCCGGATGATCGCCGACAAAGTGGCGGCAACCGGCGCGAGTTACCTCGACGCGGGTATATCTGGAGGAGCAGCAGCGGCAGAGAAAGGTCAACTTGTTCTCATGGTCGGGGGTGAGGAAGAAATTCTGAAGCAAGCTCGTCCTACCTTTGAGTGTTTTGCCTCAAAAATCTTCTACACGGGCCAATCTGGGGCAGGGCACACCACTAAGCTCATCAACAACTTCCTCAACGCCATCACGCTATCCGCGACCGCCGAAGCCATGGTGGCCGGCAAAAAAGCTGGCCTGGATCTAGCTGTGCTGCTGGATGTCATTAATAACAGCTCCGGAGTCAGCTTCGCCTCGTTGAACCGATTCCCGAAGATCATCACTGGGGATTATCTCAAGGGCGGCTTGACCAATTCGCTCATGATGAAGGACGTCATGGCCTACGTCGAACTAGTTGGCGACTTGGGTGTCGCAACCCCCAACTCCGCCGGACCGCTGGCCAGCTTTGGACTCGCAAACGCTCTAGGATACGCCGATCAAATCAGTAACACGGTTGTCGATGCCATCGGTGACGTCTCCGGGAAAGTGCGCCTCTTTGACCCGCAGGAATCACCACTAGCATCCGACGAAGCCGAGGAACAATGAGAATCATCAATGGACCAGTACAGGACGGCACCGCAGGCAAAGCGGGCTCCCGATTCAGCGGAATCGCATACCCGTACCTGACGATGGTTGCCACGGACGGCGTGACAATCAATACCGTGAACTTCACACCCGGAGCACGAACTTACTGGCACGACCACGAGAACGGTCAGATACTGCAGGTGCTGGCAGGGCGAGGCCTCATCCAGACCGCCGATGATGACGCACCACGGGTCCTCAACGCGGGTGACACCGTGTGGTGCCCGCCGGGGGAGCGGCATTGGCACGGCGCGGCGGCGGACTCATTCATGACCCACACCGCAATCTCCCTAGGTGCGACGCATTGGGCGGGTCCTGTTGATGACGCCGACTACAACGAAATCGCAGAGCTTCGAAAGGAATGACCATGAATCACAACGACACCCACGCCATCACGTATGAGGAGGGACTTGCCACACGCAAGGAAGTTCTCGGCGCCGCACACGTCGACCGTTCGCTTAGCCAGGTTTCGGAGTTTAGCCGTCCGATTCAGGAGCTGGTTACCGAGTACTGCTGGGGTGCGGTCTGGAACCGGGAAGGACTCGACCGGCGAAGCCGCAGCATGATCAATCTAGCAATGCTGACTGCCCTTAACCGGTCCCACGAACTGGCGGTTCACGTGAAAGGCGCGGTCACTAACGGTGTGACAGAGCAAGAAATTCAGGAGGTGCTGATGCAGACCGCCATCTACGTCGGTGTTCCTGCCGCACTGGAATCGTTCCGCGTCGCCGAAAAGGTTCTTAGCGGTATGAAGGTGGACACGACATCATGAGCACCGTCGCCTTTATCGGTTTGGGAAATATGGGCTCGCCGATGGCCCGCAGGCTGATCGATGCCGGTTATGAGGTCCGGGGCTTCGACTTGTCGGACGATGCTCGCGCCGGATTGGTTGACGCAAGCGGGCTAGCGTTTGAATCGCCAGCTGAGGCCATAGCTGGTGCCAGCACGGTCATCCTCATGCTACCGAACTCCAATATCGTTGAATCGGTCATCACAGACACAGAGGTCACGGCAGCCATCGACGATGACACTATGGTCATCGACATGAGTTCAAGCGAACCTCTCCGTACCAAGGCGTTGGAACAACTTTTAGCCTCTGCCGGCGTTCGCCTAGTTGATGCCCCAGTGTCGGGAGGGGTGAAGGGAGCCGAAACCGGCACCCTCACGATCATGGTGGGGGCGAACGATCAGGACTTTGACCGGGCAAGCGAAGTACTGCGCCATCTCGGCACTGTCCGTCATGCGGGACAAGTAGGTGCCGGTCATGCCGCCAAAGCCCTGAACAATCTCATGTCAGCCACACACTTGTTAGTTAGCAGCGAAGCCATCCACACCGGCTGCCGGTTCGGAATTGATCCCGAGCTACTGCTGCAGATCGTCAACGGCTCCAGTGGAAGGAGTGGTTCCACTGAGAACAAGTGGCCGAACTTCATCCTCCCGGAAACGTACGACTCCGGATTCGCACTCAAGCTCATGGTCAAGGACATGAAAATAGCCGTGGAGCTAGCCAATCAAGTGGGAATAGAAGCTGCACTGGGTAATTCGGCCGTGGAACTGTGGGAACAAGCAGCCCATGCCCTTCCGGACACTGCGGACCATACTGAGATTGCACGCTGGGTGAGTGAGATGTCCAACCTAGGCTATGGCGCTCAACACCTGGACTGATCCAATTCGCGCAAGATGGGGACACGGTAGCGGTGACCAGATCCCGGGCTGAATCCAGGGCCGTGGAACCTAGTGAGCCGGGGATCAGATCGGAAGCAGAAGATGTTCACGAAGGTGCACGAGCTTCGAAACTTTCAATCGTGCAACGGCTCATCGGATGGACGGGCAGTGGTGTACCGCAGCCTCATGCATGACCTTTGGCGTCGAAGATCCGGCCACCGGAATAGTTCTTATGAATATCGCCGACGCCTCAACTGAGGACCAGTTGCCCTGGACTGCTGCAGCAACCCAGGACTCATGGGCCAGGGTGCGAGCTCGTGGGGGTCATCCTGCGCCGAGCCTTCGAACTGGTTACCGCGCGGGCCGACCACTTCGCGCTGCTGATGACGTGTAGATGGGCAAACCATTGGTGAGGCTCGCGGTGAGGTGACCTACTCCGCTGAATTCCTGCGCTGGTTCTCAGAGGAAGCGGTGCGGATATCGGGCCGCTACTCCATTCCATGTCCCTTGGCGGCAAACCCCGCCTCCTAGTGACAAAGACGCCGCTAGGACCGTGCCGGCTGTCACTCCCTGGAATTTCCCGCTTGCGATAGCTATTCGCAAGACCGCACCCGCAGTGGCGGCCGGGTGCACCATGATCCTCAAACCCGCCAGGCTTACATCCCTGACGTCGCAAATCTTGTCCACGAAACGGTGGCCCACGAATTCGCCACAAATTTGCGGCCAAGATTACTGCGATAACGACGGCTGGCGGGGCACCGAGGAAGCGTCCAAATCGGTCCACTGATCGGATCTTCGGGCCAGTCGGCCCGATCAGCACTTCTAGCGAGGAGGTGGATGCTGTGCGGCCTTGCAAACAAGACTGAATACGGATGCGTGGCGTACGTCTACACACGTGACCTGAACCGGAGCGCGTCCTCGAGAACGTTTAAATTGTTCGCCGAGAGCATCCTCGCGTCCGCGACGGACGACCATGTCCGTGACTCCATGCCGTTCATGGAAGGACGTCAGACCGGAATAGGCGTGGTGGTTTCGTTCTTTCTCCTCAAATAAGTGCGCTTCGAGTGGAAAACCGCCCGGATCGACCAGCAATCCGATCTGCGGATCGATCCGGTGTTCCTTACTCATCCCGATCTTGCGCAGGTCGTCCTTGTCCTTGTTTTCGAGATGCAGCGTCATGACGTTATAGAGCATCATCGCCGGCCGGCCCGTAGTGCGTTCGGAGTGAGCCATGCATGCGGTCGCCAGGGCATCCCGGGAGTCACGCGCAACGGAGCGTTTCAACGCGGCAGCGAGCGGATTTCGGTGCGGTGCATCGGGATCAGCTTTGGGACCCCTTCACAATCCGGGTCAGCCTCCTGAGCCGCAAACGCGTTATCACCAAGGCATCGAAGCCCAGCCGAGTATGGCGCCCGTCAGCATCTGCCAGTGCACCTCGCATTCAGTCCCGAAGACCACCGCCCAGGAGACAGCGAGCGAAGCCACGGCTGCCTCGTCTAGTTTGTTACCGACGAGATCCAGAGCGAACGCTTGTTTGGTCCTCTTGCAACCATTCACACGCGGCCTCCACCCAAAGCGACAAGCCCCTATTGTCCCGGCAGATCGATACTCCACGATCCCGCGGGATCAACTGCGCTTCTCCACGATCTGCGCGGTTGAGCCTGAAGCGGTCCTGACCTCCCGAATGGAGGAAGACACTCCAGCAAGCTACCGATTCGTACCAAACCACCTCCGCAAGCGCCTGATCTGCGTAAACTACAGAATGCCCCTTGCCTGTGCAACTCAGATCAAACAGATCGGGGTCTTTTCTGGAAGTGTAAGCTCGGTCGCTACCACATCCAGAAAGCCACTGACATCTTTCTGGCCCTACGCCACGTCGAGCAGCACCGGCCACCTCCATAATGCCGCCACGAAGCCGACGCGACTCTGCTGACGTGCGAATGGCCAGACTTGGATGCCGGCATGATTGCGGTTTCAAGATCTCGACGAGGTTCGTGCTCATAATTCAAATTCAGACTGACGATTGCGATTCCGTTGCTTTATCATTTACTGATGAATCTGTGGCACGCGCCCGCCCGCTTCTCCGCGAATGAAACAATAACGCAACTGCGACTAGCACGACACCCACCGCGATGGGTATAAAGTTCGAAGAGAGAACGAGAGAACCGCCCAGTATGAACATCACCCGCTCCCATATGAACGCATGCTTACGTACAAATCCGATTACGCCTGCACTAATGAAAACGAAACCTAACAGTGCTTTTATCGACACGCCGACAATTTCGAGAGGTTCACCTTCAAGGAGGAATGCCGGAGAATATATAAAAAGGAAGGGGACAACAAACGCTGGTAAGGCAAGGAAGCAGGCAGTAAATGCAGTTCGCATGGGTCGTGCACGAGCTATTCCTGCAGCGATGAAGGCCGTGATGCCTACGGGAGGCGTGATCGAAGACAAACATGAGAAGTAGAATATGAACATATGACTAGCCAGCAAGGGGAATCCAAGTGTGGTAAGGGCAGGGGCTGCAACGGAGGCAGCTACGATATAGGCAGCAACCGGGGGAAGTCCCATTCCTAGAACAATTGTGATAAGCATGGTGAAAATCAGGGCGAGAATAACACTGGCTCCCGCTATGCCAAGAGTCCACGATGAGAACCGAAGCCCAAGTCCAGTCAGGTTCAGAACACCAATAACTAGGCCGGCACAGGCGCAGGCTGCTCCTGCCTGGAGAACCATGTCTGCGGAATTTGCAATCGAATTGACGATTCCTTTGGGGCTCAAAGGAATCGAAGGATGCACTAAAGCTATAACGACGAGCGCAATTGTAGCATAAAAAGCCGCGTACATAACGGGGTAGTACATGAAAATAAGTACAGCTAGCATGATCACTGGGGATAGTATAAATATGCCCTTCTTCATAACTGTCGACGCTTTAGGAATATCTGCCTTATCCATGCCCTTCAGCCCAAGTCGGCTCGCCTCGAAGTGTACACACATCAAAACTGTTACGTAGAAAAGAATTGCTGGAATAATCCCTGCAATGACGATCTCCGCATATGGTATCCCAGTTATTTCCGCCATTATGAATGCCGCGGCCCCCATAATGGGAGGGGTCAGGGTCCCAGCAGTTGATGCAGCAGCCTCTACTGCTGCGGCAAAGACCCCTCGATATCCGACTTGTTTCATGAGAGGGATGGTGACTTGTCCCGTGGTCGCTACGTTGGCAGACGCACTACCTGAAACCATCCCCATTCCGCCGCTTGCAATCACGGCTACTTTAGCTGGACCACCTGTGTACCGTCCGGCGACTGAGAAAGCAAGCTGAGTGATAACGCGACTGGCACCTGTCGCATTGAGAAATGCGCCAAAAAAGACAAACATGAAGACCATCGTTGCTGCTACTTGAGCAGCTGATCCAAAAACACCGTTTGAAGTCATAAACAATGTATTGGTTATCCGGTCAAGCTCGTATCCCCTGTGCGACAAGATTCCTGGTAAAAATCCACCCCACACCGTATAGAACAGGAATATTAGTGCAATCAATGGAAGCACAAACCCTATAGCTCGCCTGCTTATCTCTAGAATAGCTACGCAAGCGATTACAGCCATGGTTTGATCAACTGTAGTCGGAACGATAGCCCGCCTTATGATGTCTTCGTAATTGATGGCCACGTATATGAACGGGGCGCTGGACACAAGTGCGGCTATCCAGTCGTACCAAGGTATAGACCTGGTTCGAGCTCGTGACATTGGACGGTAGGACAGTAGCACCAGCGGAACAATAAACGCCAGAAATATGGCGGTATGCACCATTGGAGAGGCTGTAGCGAAGATTATAAGATAGATCTGTGTCAGGGCCATGAGTACGCTCAACCCATAAAGGACCGATCGGCTGGTCCCTTCAAGATCCCTCTTGAGAGTGGTGGCTTCATCTTCCACCTGGACAGGCGCTTCTGATACTGAAGACATCAAAGTTACCTTCTATAGGAGCCCACTGAGGCGCCGACTCCCTGGTGTCAGGAGTCGAGCGCCGCGGTGGAAATGTTGTGTGACAGGTTGTCCGAAAGTCTTAGTGAACCTGGTATAAAATTCCCTGTTGCCTATTTCTGTGCAGGGATAATGCCCTCTTCTTCGAGATAGCTTCTGGCACCAGGGTGGAGGGGCATGATCGGCAGAGTAGCTCTTTCGATGAGACCTCCGTCAAGGTTTTTTTGAGTGGCGTGAGCGTTTGCGAGTCGATCCCTGTTTTCCCATATGGCTTTCGTCATGTTATAGACCAAGTCGTCGGGTAGATCTGCGCTGAGATAGTTGATGGTAGCGGCGTAAACAGTTGGAATATCTTCTTCGATGTCCGGATAAGTGCCGGCTGGTATCTCTCCTCGAGTTAACCAAGAATAATCTTCGTTGACCTTATCCAGCTCTTCGGCCGAGAACTCAATAATCCGCACGTCCATCGTGGCCATTAGTTCGGTGAGCTGAGGAGTTGGCGCACCCGAGGAGAAAACGGTTGCGTCGATTTGACCGAGGCTAAGTGCGCTTGCTGCTTCTGGGTAATCCAAGAAGTGGGGGGTGTAGTGCTCATCTCGATTCAGACCGAGGCTGCTGAAGACCTGGTCAGAAGTTACCTCACCGCCGCTTCCCTGTACGTTCACTCCGATATCTGCGCCAGCGAGATCCGGTATCGATTCGATAGGACTGTCTTCTGGCACGACCACTTGAAACGGGTACTCGTACAACGGCAACCAGCTCGTCAGGCCCTCCAGGGGATCGCCCTCATAGTCGCCCGTTCCGTTGAATGCTTCCGACCCCACTCCAGAATTCCCATGCCCAATTTCGATCTCTCCAGCACTAAGAAGAGCCACATTGTCTGCGCCGCCACCTGTGACCTCCACGTCTACCTGTACATTCTCCAGCTCTGAATTGAGAATCTCCGCATAAGCAGTAGAAATTTGATATGCCGCGCCTCCCTGTGAAGCTCCGCCATAAGAAAGATTAATTCGTCCCTCTCCGCCATCCGCAGTGCTGCCGCTTGTGCATCCCGAGATAAGGAGAACTGACAGTGGCAACGCTCCAAGTTTCGCGAAAGTAGAACTTCTGCTCATAATTACACCCTTGTATTTATCAGTGGAACGACGTCTACCCCTAAGGCGAGCGTCTGAAATTGCGTCTAGTTTGTATGACGATCATACACTAGCGAGTCGCGGACACAAGACATCGCTTGATGTTTACGAGCGTGCCTCGTGGGCACAGGCGTGCCACCCCTTAGTGGGTTGAGGGCTGCCCAATTTTAGTAACTATCGTTTCGCCGTCCCCCCAAAGACACTGCCAGCGTCGCTCACCGTGACGCTCCCTGTGTGAGGTCCTTAGCGCTTCGCTACCTGCTAGATTTTCAAACCTCGGCTGGCGAATCTCCAACGTTCGACGGTCAATTGCCATCAGTTTCTGCCCATAGGTGGCCAGCAATGGTTCGGTGCGCGCAGATTACCCCTGGGGCCGCGAGTCTTGCCCAAGCTACCCGCATCCCCGCCTCGACGGCTCGTGCTCCTAGCGCTTCGAGGAATACCGTTTCCCCAGTCCCGGAAGGTTCGCAGACGACGAGGTTCCCCCTTCGGATGACCTATTTCAAGGGCCGCAACGCTTGCCGGCTAAGGCGGGGAAGGACGACACGTTGGAGTGTCAGGCACCGACGTGGTTCACGGAAGGTATGCCTCGGCATCGGCTGACGAGCATGGACCGGAGCACGGCCGGCGGTTTCCTCGTGGAGTGAGCTTGATGACCTTCGCCAGCGCTCAATGCTGCGCGTTGCTGCTGGTGATCAGGCCCGGTGTCAGGGCGTGCGGCATCCTGTGCGAAACGTCATGGCCGCTAACATTCCGTTCAAGGGGGGCGGCCACTTGGACACATCGGTGATCCAGAAGGTGAATAGGCTATAGGTCCGTGAGCGGTGATGCAGATGCCACTGCACGACGCTGGTTGTTTCTCGTCATAAGTTAGCGGTGGTCCGCGCCGACTTGAACCTCGGAAGGGCTAAGGTGGCCCAGCGCTGTTTCGGCTGCCGCGCGAATGTGAGCAGCCATGAGTTGAGAAGCTTCCTTTGCATCCCGCCGTTCGATAGCAGCGACGATACCTTCGATTTCACTAGCCGCCTCCGTTATACGTCCGGGCGCAGACAACGAAGTGGCCCGCAGAATCTGCACTCTCGCTTGAATACCCGATAGCAGCTGCGCCAGAACAGGGCTCTCAGCGCCCTCAAGTAGTGCTCCGTAGAATCGGTCCTTGGCTTCTAATATGTTTGAGATTTCTTCGGCCGCTGAAGAACACCTAGCTAAAGCTGTTGAGGTTATCTGGAGGGCAACAACCTGCTTCTCGTCGGCTCGCTCTGTAAAGCGGGCAACGAGTATCGATTCCAGGGCCGCTCGCACCTCGTATAAATCAATGGCTTCAGCAAGTGACGGTGAACTAACGATCGCCCCTCTTTGCGGGATGACGGTCACAAGCCCTTCGGAAGCAAGTTCTCGGATAGCTTCACGAACCGTTGTTCGGGATACTCCTAAACGCTCGATTAGCTCGCGTTCAACTAATCGCTGACCGGGGTCGAAGGCTCTGTCCAGGATGGCGCGGCGCAACGTTGCGACCACTTGTTCCCGCAGGGGAGCAGCTATTCTTCCCATCTCCGGCGACCATGTGCTGTCTAGGGTACTCATCGTCTCGCTTCGACCTCCACGTTCGTATCTTTGTCATACAAATCTACCGTGCAAGCCTGCCGTCTGAGACTAGATTGTGTGCCATTTTCTAGCGACGCGTTATGCCTGTAGCAAGGGCTCGCTTGTGTGGGCCTGGGAGAATGAATAATCCGATGCGCGCGGATCAGGACGCCGAAGTCTTCGAGCCTGAACCAGGCCACCCGCATTAAAACGCTCACACTCTCAGGAGTCCCAGTTCCTCGTGGCGTCCGCGGTAGATCCCGGTCCGGAGTTCGGTGGCGTACGCCGCCAGTTCGGGCATGCGTAGTTTCTCGGCGGCCGCTATCTCGGCTTCGATGTCGTAGGGAACCCGGACAAACTGGATTCCGAACGGGTCCGAGGCCTCCCCGTCCGGAGTCCCCTCGAGGATGACGTACGATGCCATTGGCTCATCGAGGGCGTTACCGACACTGCCTGCGTTGATCAGCGTGCGGCCGTTGTTCACCTCAAGGTAGGAATCGTGGATGTCGCCGTAGCAGACCACTGACGGATCGTGTGCGTAACCGGTCAGCTCGGTGTTGCTGAACATCTGGTCGAAATCGTCCTGCGAGTGGTGAAAGTGCACCCGTGTGTACACGCTCTCGGCGGAGGCATGGAAGAGCCGGATCCACCGGCCGCTCAGGTTGAAATCGTGTGCATAGGGAAGGTCCGCGAGCCATTGGCGGTCAGAGGGCGTCAGCTCATTGCGCCACCACCACATCGCTTCGCCTCCCTGGGTGTTCTCTACGTTGGGAAGGAAGTCGTCCCAGTTGCCGCGAACGGTTACAGCGCAGCGTTCGCGGGTGAGTCGGATACATTCGGAGCCGCGCGGGCCCTTGCCTGCGACGTCGCCGAGGTTGTGAATCGTGCTGATTCCCCGCGCATCGATGTCCTTCAGCACCGCCTCGAACGCGGTGACGTTTCCGTGCAGGTCAGAGATCAGCGCGATGCGTTCCACCATGTCAGGCTAGCTGAGCGTGTTCAGGCCCGCGGAGGTACTGCAACTGCACCGCAACGGACTGCTCAGCGGCCCGGCGCACGGACGGATCGACTTCGGCGTACACCACGTCGGTCACGGCGCCGACGTCGGCATCCGGACCGAGCGCCGATAACGCCGCGCGCACCTGATCCAGCCGCTCCATCCGGTGCGCGCGATACGCACGGGCGGCCTCGCCGATGTTCGGCAGCACCGGACCATGGGCGGGAAGTACGACGGCGTCGCCCAGGGCTTCCAGCCGGTCCAGGGAATCGAGATACTCGCCGAGCGTCCCATCCGGGCACCCGAGCACGGTGGTCCCCCGGCCAAGCACGGTGTCGCCGGTGAGGACGGAACCGATGGGGCCGTCGTCGGGCAGATGGAAGCACACCGAATCGGCGGTGTGTCCGGGTGTGGCCAGCACCTCGATACGGACGCCCGCAGCGAGAAGCGTCTCGCCATCGAGCAGGGAAGCACCGCCGTGGCAATATAAAGGGTCCAACGCGCGAACCGGCGCCCCGGTCAGCTCATGGAACCGCGCGCTGGCCTCGGTGTGGTCTCGGTGATGATGCGTGATCAGGACCAGTTCAACGCGGCCGTCCGACTGCAGCGCTGCCAGGTGCGGCTCGTCCAACGGTCCCGGATCGACCACCACCACCGTCTCGGATGACGGCGCTGCCAGGAGATACGAGTTGGTCCCGTCCAGGCTCATGGGCCCCGGATTCGGGGCAAGCCGGTACCGCGTGAGTGGGCTGCTGGCGACGCTCACCTAGCGGACTGTCTCACGTACCTCGCCGAACGGGACCTCAGGGGACACCTCGGCCTGGGTGTCGGGACCGAGGTTGGTGGTCACGAGCACGCCATGCTCGCCGCCCGCAGCCGACTGCTTGAGCACGGGCAGCACGGCGGCCGCGGCGTCGTCGTCCAGCGTGGTGAGGTAGGTCTGGTACGCGTCGGGAAGATCCAGATAATCGGTCATGTTTCCCAACCTACGCCCGCGTGCGGCGGTCAACAACTGCCGAACCTCGCTGTCAGTCACCTGTGGGAATGTCCGGTAGGCACTTCCGACTGCGGGCAGGTTCGTAGCGGACCATGGACTCACCAGCGCGTCCACCAGCTCGCCCAGAGACTCTTCGGCGGACCCGAGGAACACAGGCGCAGCAGCGACGACGGCGCCGGCCTCCTGCGCGCGAAGAGCCGCGATGGCGGCGCGCATGGTCGCTCCGGTGGCAACGCCGTCGTCGACAATCACTACCGTGCGGCCTGCGACTGACAGTGGGCCCATCCCCGCACGGTACAGCCCCTCGCGCCGCGCGAGCTCTTTCTCCTCGTGGGCAGCCACGCGGGCGAATGCGGCGTCCGGCTCGTGCATCTCCTGGAGCACGTGGGCGTTACGGACGGTCTCCAGCCGCCCGCCGATCGAGGCGATCGCGCCCATCGCGAGCTCGGGAAACTCGGGGACGCCGACTTTCCGCACCATGACGACGTCGAGCGGTGCCCGGTACTCCTCCGCAACTACTGCCGCCACCGGCACTCCGCCACGCGGAAGGGCAAGGATCAGCGGACTGGAACTGGCCAGAACGGGTTTCAGCGAAGCGGCGAGGGCGTGTCCGGCATCCTCGCGGTCCGTGTAGCGCGCGGGTTCTTTTCGCCTGTTCAGCATCTTTTCCCCTGCTCAGCCGAGGGGGTCTTTTCATCGGGCTCTGAGAGTGATAGACCGTCAGTAACCTTACCAGTTGCGCATCTCAGGGGTGCGAACACCAGGAAGAGGTACGTCATGGCAGATCGCGGCAACAACAGCGGCAAAGCGGACGAGAGCGCGGACCTGGAACCAGGGCAGCAACCGCAGTACGACCCGGGAATTGACCCGGAACGTGGAATTGATCCCGATCTGGACGCAGCCCCGCAACGGTCTCTCACCGAACCCGCCCAACAAAACGCACGCAACGAAAACGCACGCAACGAAAACGAGCAGAACGAGAATGAGGAGAGTTGAGTGACAAGCACCCTGCACGCCTTCGCAGACCTCTACCGAAAGCCCGGCCCCTGGGTCACCATCTACACGGACGCGAGCACCGGAACGGTGGATTCGCTCCACGCCGATGACGTCCGTCCTGAAAAAATCGCAACGGCGCTGGAGCAAGCCGGCGCATCAAAGGAGGACCGTAAGGCGGCCGCGGAGGCGCTCCGACGCTCGGCCAAAGGGATGCCGGACCCAGTGGCGCGGCTGATCCTTGTATGCAACGGAACGGTTGAGTTGGACGAATTCCTGCCCGGGCCAACCGTGATGCCGGAGATCATCAGCGTGGGTGAGGTACCTGACCTATGTCCGCTGATCTGGCACCGGCCGGACGACTTCGCTTACGTGGTCGCCGAAGTAGGGCGCGACGGCGGCGAGATCCACCTGCGCCGGGCGAACGGCCAGTTCGACGAGAACACCATGCACGTCGAAGGCGACACCGAGAACCTGAAGAAGGTACCCACGGGCGGCTGGTCGCAGGGCAAATACCAGCACCGGACGGAGAACATCTGGAAAGCCAACGCGGCGGAGATCGCTGATGAGATTGACCGGGTGGTGCGCAGTTCACGTGCCCGCCTGCTCATTGTCGCCGGGGACATCCGGGCTCGGAACCTCGTGGCCGAACAGGTCAGTGAACAGTCCAAGGAGGTCCTCACCGTTGTCGAGAGCCACAGCCGCACGGAGGGCGCTGACAAGGGAGCCTATGCACTGGAGATTGAGAAGCGCGTGGCGGAGTGCATCGCGCACCGGCAGGGCCAGCTGATCGAGCGGCTGAACAACCAGAAGGGTCGCCCCAACCCGGAGTCGGCCGAGGGCATCGGCGCCGTCGTGAACGCGCTCCAGCAAGCACAGGTGGACACCCTGCTCCTTGAGAGCGTGGGGCTGAACGGACAGAAGCTGCTCGCCCTGGGCGCTGAACCGTGGACCGCGTTCCTCGACGGGGAAACCGCAGGCGCACCGGTGCTCGGGGAGGTGCCGGCGCCGTCGTCGTTATTACGTGCCGCCGTCCTGACCGACGCCGAGGTGGCACTGTTTCCATCCGGCGCGCTCGACGCCGGACCGGTGGCCGCACTGCTGCGCTGGCCGGTGGGACCACCCGTCCCGGTTGCCGGCTGATGGGGGACCGACTGGTCGCTGACGGGATTGTTGAACGGTTGACGGCGTGGGGCGTTGACCGGGTGTTTGGCTATAGCGGCGACGGGATCAACCCCGTGCTCGGCGCGATTCGGCGCGCGGGGAGACCGGCGTTCGTGCAGACCCGGCACGAGGAGAACGCGGCGTTCATGGCGGTGGGCCACGCGAAGTACACCGGCGGTGTGGGCGTTGTCCTGTCCACGCAGGGGCCTGGCGCCGTTCACCTGCTCAACGGACTGTACGACGCGCGGATGGACAGCGTACCCGTGGTCGCGATCGTTGGGCAGCAGAGCCAGACCGTGCTCGGTTCGGCGTACCAGCAGGAAATCGACCTGCAGAGCCTGTTCAAGGACGTCGCTTCCGGCTTCCGTCAGCAGGTGAACAGCGCCGAGCAGGCTCCCATGGTTATCGATCGCGCGTTCAAGGCCGCGCTCGCAACCCGGTCACCCGCCGTCGTCATCCTGCCGCACGACATCCAGCAGGAGCCCGCCCCGGAACTGGAGCACGAGCACGGCGTTATTCCGTCCGTTGCGCTCTGGTCGCCTGGCGTCGTGGTGCCGCAGGAGCAGGACGTGCACGACGCCGCCGCCCTCCTGAACGCCGGATCCAAGCTTGCGCTGCTGGTTGGGCAGGGCGCGCGGGACGCCCAGGAGGAGGTGGTGGCGCTCGCGGAGAAGCTGGGTGCCGCCGTCGTTACGAGCCTGCTGGGGAAGCCGTATGTCGATGAGGCGCTGCCTTATGCGGCCGGGACCATGGGGCATCTGGGTACGAGTGCATCCGGCTGGGTGATGGCGAACTGCGACACGTTGCTGATCGTGGGTTCGAATGATCCGTGGACCGAGTTCTACCCGCCGCCCGGTGCTGCGCGTGCCGTGCAGATCGACAGTGACGCCAAGGCGATCGGGAACCGGTACCCCGTCGAGGCTGCGGTGACGGGTGACGCCGCTTTCTCTCTGCGGCAGTTGCTGCCCTTGGTGTCGCAGCGCACCGGGTGGTTGGCCGACGTCGAACGTCATGTTTCCGCGTGGCGGTCGCTTTCGGAGGCGCGGGCGTTTACGGCCGCGGACCCGGTGAACCCGGAGCGGGTGGTTCGCGAGCTGAACGGGCGCCTGCCTGCGGATGCGCGGGTTGCGGTCGACGTCGGTAGTTGCGTGTACTGGTACGCACGCCAGCTGCACTTGCCGCGGGGTGTGCCGGCGCATCTCTCCAGCACGCTCGCGAGCATGGGCTGCGGGGTGCCGTACGGCCTGGCCGCGAAGCTTTCCGCGCCCGAGCGGCCGGTGGTGGTGCTCTCCGGCGACGGCGGGTTCCAGATGACGGGCGTGGCTGAGCTGATCACCGTTTCGCGGTTGTGGCGGCAGTGGGCGAACCCCGTGTTCGCGATCTGCATCCTGAACAACCGCGACCTCGCCGAGGTCAGTTGGGAGCAGCGCGAAACCGAATCCGAACCGCGTTTCGAGGACAGCCAGGAGCTGCCCGACGTCGACTACGCCGGATACGCAAAGGTGCTCGGCCTGGACGGGATGCGGGTTTCCTCAGCGGACGACGTCAGTGCCGCCTGGGAGCGCGCGCTCGCCGCCGACCGTCCGTTTGTCCTGGACTTCGTCACTGACCCGGACGTGCCGTTGCTCCCACCGTTCCCCGGCGGCAAGGCACTCGCGGAGTCCATGGAGGAAGCGCTCGCGGCAGAGGGCAACGCGCATAGGCTCTCGCTGCTGCGGGAGTACGTGCGGCTGGAGGAGGAGGCGCAGCTGTAGCTTGCTCCGGCCGGAAATCCCAGTGAGTGCGGGTGCTGACTGGGAACGAGCAGCTCCTTCCCACTGAAGCTGGGTGCTCAGTGGGATATCGGGCTCAGGTGCCCGCCGCCCTGCGTTCCCTCCGATAGTTCCGGAACGTCAGGAGCAGGCGGTGCGCCGTGATGACCAAGGCCAGCCAGGCGAGCCCGAGGGTCCAGGCGACAGCGACGTCGGTCACCCAGTGATGCCCGAGGTACACCCTTGTGAGCCCCATGATGAATGCGAACGCGACCGCAGCCGTGATGGTGAGTGCCCGGGTCCGTTTGCGCTGCTGCCTCAGTACCAGCAGATAGGCGGTGATGCCCGCGATGACGACGGCGTTCAGCGTGTGTCCGCTGGGGAACGACGGCGATATCTCGAACGGTGGCACAGCAAACTCAGTATCCGGCCGGAGCCGGCCGATGGCGTCCTTGCCGAGGACCGTCATCAGGAGGGAGCCGCCTGCCGCGATAACCATGAGGATCAGGGGTGTAAAGGAGCGCCGGATCGATGTGAGGATGACGGTCGCTGCCGTGGCGAGGATCGGCATGCCCACCGTGCCCCCGAGCGAGGTGAATGCAACGGCAGCGGCGTTGAGCCAGGGGGACCGGATGGCCAGGGCGGCGTCGAGCGCCGGCTGGTCGAGGGAGGCGATGTCCTCCTGCTCCTTCACAGCCTCATAGACTTCGGCGGACGCGAAGGTCAGTCCCACGGCCGCACCGATACCAAGCACCAGGAGGAGGATGAGCGCCCAGCGCGGACCGACCCACTGTGCCACCTGACGGATGCAGCTGACCAGGAACCTGCCAATCGGCGACCTCCACCGGGTCAGGTCGCGTGTACCGACGTAGTGGTCTTCCTTCTCCGGGTCCTGGAACGCCATCTTCTGACCTTACTGAAGTTTTTGCCTCCGATGTGCGCAGAAATCGCGGCTGAAGGGCAGGGCTAGACTTGGGCGGGTGCGCGCGTACTGGGAGTTGATGAAGTCATCTTTCCGGCGACATTCCACCTACCGGCTCGCCGCATTTGCGGGGGCCTTCACCAACTCGGTTTTCGGTCTGATCCGTGCGTCGCTGCTGCTGAGCGCCATAGCGACGGCCGGCGGCAGCATCGGCGGGTACTCGCCGGTGGAAGCCGCGACCTACGTCTGGTTGGGGCAGGCGCTGCTGGGCCCCATCGGGCTCTTCGGCAGCGCGGAGCTGTCCCGCCGCGTCAAGTCCGGCGATGTGACAGTCGACCTCCTGCGCTCGGTCAACCTGATCGGCTCCTACTGGGCACAGGACCTGGGACGTGCAGTGTTCGACTTCCTTCCGCGAGGAGTTCCGCCGCTGGTGGTTGGAGCCCTGGTCACCGGGCTGTCGCTTCCCACAAGCTTCGGCCCCTACGCGCTCGGCTTCCTCTCGATCCTCGCTGCCATCTCCCTGACCTTCATGGGTTTCTTTATCATGAATCTCCTCTCGTTCTGGGTGGTGGAAATCCGCGGTTTCTGGATGCTGTACATGGTCCTCATGAATCTCCTGTCCGGTTTCCTGGTGCCCGTGAGCTGGTTCCCGGGCTGGCTGGCGGATTTCGCCCGGGCCACACCGTTTCCGTCGATGCTGCAGACTCCCGTGGATATTCTGGCGGGAAGGGTCGACGGCGGTGAGAGCGTACTCCTCGTTGCTATCCAGTTGCTGTGGCTGGCCGCGCTCCTGGCGGTTGCCCACTTCATGGTCCGCTTCGGCTCTCGCAAGCTGGTGATCCAGGGTGGCTGAGCGCACTGTCAGTAACCGCGCGCTTCTGAAGCTCCTGGTGTCTGCCCGGCTGCGCTCGCAGGTGGCATTCCGCGGGAGCTTCGCATCCGACGTCGTCGGCCAGATGGTCCTGGGACTGACGGAGTTCGTGGAGCTGTACGCGATCGTCAACAACATCCCGTCCTTCGGCGGGATGACCTTCGCGCAGACCCTGCTGGTGTTCGGGCTGGCGTCGGTTTCCTTTGCCGTCGCGGACCTGTTGATGGGCGAGACCGATTCCATGGCCGAGACCATCCGAACCGGCAAGCTTGAGGTGCTCCTTATCCGTCCGATTCCGGTCCTGCTGCAACTGGTGACCTCGGACTTCCAGCTGCGACGGGCGGGGCGGGCGATTTTCGCGGTTCTTGCACTGACAGTGGCGCTGGTGATCACTGATATCGAATGGAATGCAGCCACAATCCTGCTGATCATCATCACCCCAGTTGCCGGCGCCATGATTTTCTGTGCGCTGTTCCTCGGCGCGGGTGCCATGCAGTTCTGGCTGCTGGACGGACGGCAATTCGCCAGCGCCTTCACCTACGGGGGACGCTACGTGGCGACCATGCCCGGTGCTGCGCTGTTCCTACCGATGCAGGTATTCTTCACGTTCGTGATCCCGGCAACGCTGGTGGCCTACGCTCCCAGCCTGATTATCCTCGGCCTGGACGGGCCAGCGGGTATTCCTGCGTGGACAGGGTGGCTGGGAGTGCCTGCTGCACTCATCCTCAGCGGATTGATGCTGTTGTTCTGGCGGTCCGCGATCAAAAAGTACACCGGAGCCGGGGGCTGACATGGCAATTATCGAGGCGGAGAACCTGAGCCGCGACTTCCAGGTATTCGAACAGGCAGGGCGGTTCCGGCGTCGTAAACGCACCGTGCACGCCGTCCGGGAAGTGAACCTCACCGTCGAGCCGGGGGAGGCGGTCGGGTACATCGGAGCGAACGGTGCCGGCAAGTCCACGACCATCAAGATGCTCACGGGCATCCTGGTTCCGAGTTCCGGCAGCGTCACGGTGTGCGGGTTCAACCCGGTTCCACAGCGGCGCGACCTCGCGCGGCGGATCGGCGTCGTCTTCGGCCAACGTTCCCAGCTCTGGTGGGATCTGCCGCTGCAGGATTCCTTCCCTATCCTGGGCGCAATGCACCGGGTCCCGACCTCCGAATGGAAGCCCCGTCTCGATGACCTGGTTGCACGGATGGACCTCGGCTCGTTCCTCACCACACCCGTGCGCCAGCTCTCGCTGGGACAGCGCATGCGCGGGGAGGTGGCGGCCGCGCTGCTGCATCGCCCGGAACTGGTGATCCTGGACGAGCCGACCATCGGACTCGACATGATCAGCAAGGAAAGCCTCCGCCAGTTCCTCGACTTCGAACGCCGCGAGCACGGGACCACGCTGCTGCTCACCACCCACGACATGAGCGACATCCAGCGGCTCTGCCGGCGGGTCCTGGTGGTCGACGACGGCGCCATCGCCTTTGATGGTGCGCTCACCGCGCTCGCGGAGATGGAGGGCGCCACCCGGACCATGGTGGTGGACCTCGTTGAACCGGTGCACGATCCGGCAGGGCTCCCGCTACCGGTCGGTGCAACCCACAGCGGCGTCGAGGCCCAGGGGATCCGGCACAACATCACGTTTGATTCGCGGCAGGTGTCTGCTGCGGCGCTCCTCGCAGCGATTTCCAGCACGGCCGAGGTTGCGGACCTGTCGCTCCACGAGCCCGACATCGAGTATCTCGTCCGGCAGCTGTACGGAAGCTCGAAGCGTTGAGCTGTCCAACGTATGGTGAGGGCATGAAAGCCCGAGACCTGCTGCGCGGACTGCCCGTTTTCCCGGACGAACTGACGCCGTTCGATCCTTCGCACGCACCGGACTCTCCGATTGACCTGTTCACGCAGTGGCTTTCCTCAGCGGTCGACGACGGCGTCCCGGCACCTCACGCCGTCACCGTTTCCACCGTCGATGAGGACGGCCACCCGGACGCACGCGTGGTCATCCTGAAGGACCTCGACGAGCGCGGATTCTCCTTCGCCACCAGCAGCGAAAGCCCGAAGGGCCGCCACCTGCAGGGCACGCCGTTTGCCGCCCTGAGTTTCTTCTGGCAGCCGGTTGGCAGGCAGGTTCGCGTCCGCGGTCCTGTGACACCCGGAAGTGCCGAGGAGAACGACGCCGACTTCCGCCGTCGTCATCCCACCGCACGTGCCCTGGTGCTTGCCGGGCGGCAAAGCGACGTGGTCGGCGGAGGTGTGGATGCCGCCGTCGAGCGGGAACTGGACGGGATCGAGGACAAGGGTTCCGCGACGTGGACGGTTTACACCGTGGCGCCGGACAGTGTCGAGTTCTGGCAGGCCGATCATGAGCGCCGCCACACCCGGCTGCGCTACATCCGCAGCGGGGAGGGCTGGCGGCGGGAGATCCTCTGGCCGTGACGGGAAGTTTCGTGCACGAATGGTGACTTCACCGCCGCGGAAGCCACCAGAGGTGCACGAAAGTTCCGGGTGGTCAGTGCCCGAATGAGTCGGAGTCGGTGATGTCGTCGTCGCCGGTGTCCAGCGCCGAGAGCGAGTCCACCTCGTCCTGGGTGAGCTCGAACCCGAACAGGTTGATGTTCTGCTTGATGCGTAGCGGGTTCGCGGACTTCGGGATGGCCACCAACCCCAACTGCAGATGCCAGCGCAGCACGATCTGCGCCGGGGTCATCCCGTACTTGTCGGCCAGCAGGTCAACGGCCGGGTCCTGCAGCAGATTGCCGCCCTTGCCCAGCGGGCTCCACGATTCCGTCACAATGCCGTGCTGCGCATGGAACTCACGTGAGTCGGCGCGTGTGTGGCGCGGGTCGAGCTGGACCTGGTTCACGTCGGGGACCAGGCCGTCGTCGAGCAGCCGCTGCAGGTGGTGCGGCTTGAAGTTCGACACGCCAATCGCCTTCAACAGCCCTTCCTCACGCAGCGAGACGAGGCCCTTGACGGCGTCAAGGTAACGGTCCTGATCCGGGTTGGGCCAGTGGACCAGCAGCAAGTCAATGTAGTCGACGCCAAGCTTCGCCGCACTCTGCTCGAAGGCCCGCCGGACGCCGTCGACGCTGTGCCACTTTTTGTTGAACTTGGTGGTGATGAAGACCTGGTCGCGCTCGATCCCCGAGCGCCTGATCCCCTCGCCCACACCGGCCTCGTTGCCGTAGTTCTCGGCCGTATCGAACAACCGGTACCCGGCTGCGACGGCCTGCTCGACGGCGGTTGCTGCCTCGTCGTCGTCGAGCGGCCAGGTGCCGAGGCCGAGGGCCGGGATGGACGCACCGCCCGGGAGGTCGATGGTGGGTGCCGCTGCGTCAGTCATGTTCTCCTCTATCGCTGATTTTCCGTGGTATCTCCCCTCAGCTTTCTAGTTGGAGCGGTGGTGCGTCAATCCCGGCGTCGATCCTGTCGTCGCGAACACAGGGTGGTGCGGTGCGTTCGGCGAGGGCAAACTTGGCTTGTGAGCGAACGCCCGTGGGTGCTGCATGTGGATCTCGACCAGTTCATCGCTGCCGTCGAAGTGCTGCGGCGGCCCGAGCTCGCGGGCAAGCCGATCATCGTCGGGGGCCGCGGTGATCCTACCGAGCGTGCGGTGGTCTCGACGGCGTCGTACGAGGCCCGGGCATTCGGTGTGGGCTCCGGGATGCCGTTGCGGATCGCTGCCCGGAAGGTTCCCGAAGCCGTGATTCTGCCTGTCGACCATGAGACCTACCTCGCCGCATCAGAGGCTGTGATGTCGGTATTGCGTTCGCAGCCGGGGGCCACTGTTCAGGTGCTGGGCTGGGATGAAGCGTTTGTCGGCGTGGAAGCCGCGGATCCGGAGGCCTACGCCAGGCAGCTGCAGGATGCTGTGCTCGAGGCTACGCGGTTGCACTGCAGCGTCGGCATCGGGGACACGCTGGTCCGGGCCAAGGTTGCGACGACGTTCGGCAAGCCCGCCGGGCTCTTCCGCCTTACGGAAGGCAACTGGCTTGAGGTCATGGGCAGCAGGCCGACCATCGAGCTGTGGGGCGTGGGTACCAAAGTCTCCCGTCGCCTGGCCGGACTGGGCATTAATACGGTTTCAGAGCTGGCCGCGGCCAACCCGGATGACCTGGTGCCGGAGTTCGGCCCGAAAATGGGGCCGTGGTACGCGCAGCTGGGCTGCGGCGACGGCGAACGAACCGTCGATGACACCCCGTGGGTTGCCCGCGGCCACAGCCGGGAGACCACCTATCAAAAGGATCTGATCGAACCCGAGCAGATTTCCGACGCCGTCACCGAGTTGGTTGCCCGTGTCCTTGAGGACGTCGCTGCCGAGGAGCGCCCGGTAATCTCGCTGACGCTGAAGGTCCGGTACGCGCCCTTCTTCACGAAGACGTATGCCAGGAAGATCGCTGAGACGTTCGACCGGGCCGAGGTGCTGGCCCGTGCCCTCGATCTCGTGGCGAAGATCGAGCCCGGCCGCCCGATCCGACTCCTCGGGCTGCGTGCTGAAATGCCGATGCCGGAGGACTCCCGGCAGGGCCACACTCCAACGCGCAGCGGCTGGTGAGATGCACGCAAAGCGGGCTGCCGCCGTCGTCGTGCCCGTTAACGCACATCGACTCTCCTCAAATGGTCCTTATTCGGGCGCAAAACGCGCTGAAAAGAACCATTTGGGGAGAGTCGATGCAACAGGGTAGAGCTACGAAACCGCTACGGGTTCCTTGCGCTCGGAGACGCCGCGGACGGCTTCGTCGAATTCGGCTTCGATCTCCGGGTTCGGCTTCCAGGTCATCCGGCTGACGACGACGGCGACAACGAGGTTCGCGAGGAACGCCGGCACAATCTCGTACATGGTCGCGGCCAGCGGCGAGTTGCCCCAGGCGAAGACGACGACGGCGCCCACCAGCATGCCGGACAGCGCGCCCGGCATGGTGAACTTGCGCCAGAAGAGCGAGAGCAGCACGGTGGGCCCGAAGGACGCACCGAAGCCGGCCCAGGCGAAGGCAACCAGCGCGAGGATGGACTCATTACGGCCAGTGGCGATGACGATCGCCACGATGGCCACCACGAGCACGCCGAGACGGCCAAGGATCACGCCCTGCTTCGGCGTGAGGTTCTTCTTCGAGACCATGTTGTAGAGGTCCTCGACCAGCGCCGAGGAGCACACCACCAACTGCGAGGAGATGGTGCTCATGATCGCTGCAAGGACGGCGGCCAGCACAATTCCCGCAACGAACGGGTGGAAGAACGCCTGCGAGAGCGCGAGGAAGACCGCTTCAGGATCCTCGAGCGTGAGCTGCGGGTTCTGCTCGAAGTACGCGATGCCCACCAGTGCGGTGAGGATGGCCCCGATTACGGTGAGGATCATCCAGCCGATGCCGATGCGGCGCCCGGCCGTGGCATCCTGCGGGCTGCGCAGCGCCATGAAGCGGACAATGATGTGCGGCTGGCCGAAGTAGCCAAGGCCCCATGCTGCGGCGGAAATGATCGCGAGGACCGAGCCGCCGGCAACGAAGTTGAGCATTGACGGGTCCACGGCGCGGATCGACTCGGTCATGCCGGTGAAGCCTCCCACGTTGACCAACCCGATGATCGGGACAATGATCAGCGCGAGCAGCATCAGGATGCCCTGTGCCACATCGGTGAAGGTGGCGCCCATGAAGCCGCCAAACAGGGTGTAGGAGATGGTCACCGCGGCGACGATCACCATGCCGAGCGTGTAGTTCGAGTTGAAGGAGGACTCGAAGAACGTCCCACCGGCAACCATGCCCGAGGACACGTAGAACGTGAAGAACACGAGGATGATGACGCCGGAAACCATCCGGAGTACCCGGGATCGGTCCTTGAGTCGGTTCTCGAGGAAGCTCGGAACGGTGATGGAGTTGTTCGAGACCTCCGTGTAGCTGCGCAGTCGCGGGGCGACAACCTTCCAGTTCACCCAGGCGCCGATGGTCAGGCCGATGGCGATCCAGACTTCAATCAGACCGGACAGGTAGATGGCACCGGGGAGTCCGAGCAACAGCCACCCCGACATGTCCGAAGCGCCGGCGCTGAGCGCTGCGACGCCCGGCTTGAGCCCGCGGCCGGCGAGCATGTAGTCATCGAGATCGGAGGTTTTCCGGTACGCATACCAGCCGATTCCCAGCATGGCGAGCATGTAGAGCGCCATCGCCAGGTATTGGTAGGTCTGATCAGTCATGAATCCCTTTCACATTTTACTTGGAACTGGCTGAGTGCAGCCGCCCACTATTCCAAGGTCCCACCCAGTTTGGCTAATAAGGTGAACTGGCTCACTTGTGGCCGGCCTATGTTACTGGCGGGTAATATAGGTGGATGCATCTGCTCTTTCGGACCCTCTGGTTACTCCTTGCATCCCGCCGCCGCTCGAAGCTGAGCATCTGGGACTCGTCATCGCTGCCGCTGCGTGTCCAGCTCACCGACATCGACATTGCGATGCACGTCAACAACGGCATGTACCTGTCCCTGATGGACCTGGGCCGCTTCGATCTCATGATCCGCAGCGGCTTCTGGAAGCTCATGCGCCAGAAGGGCTGGAGCCCCGTAGTCAACGCCGAAACCATCACGTTCCGGAAGTCACTGCAGCTTGGCCAGCGGTACACCATCGAGACGCGGATCCTCGGCTTCGATGAGCGCGCCATCTTCTTTGAGCAGCACATGGTGCACCGCGGTG
Organism: Arthrobacter pigmenti; assembly: GCF_011927905.1. NCBI lineage: Bacteria > Bacillati > Actinomycetota > Actinomycetes > Micrococcales > Micrococcaceae > Arthrobacter > Arthrobacter pigmenti. Next base: position 3,049,897 of record NZ_JAATJL010000001.1, on the reverse strand, counting down.
AAATCTACGCCCGCGCGTACATCGCCACCCGCCTGCTCTCCTCCAGCGGGCCGGTTTCGAATGAGGAGATCTTTGAAGCATTCGGGGGGCTTCCTCCGGCGGACCTGGTGCTGCCGGAGTGGATCCATGAGTGGCGCCTGAACACGGCGCTGCCCAGCACGAAACGCCCTGCCCCGCACGGCTGGGTGCACTGAGCCGACGCCCTGAGGCGCAAAAGTGCCGGGTTTGGGCAGGATCGTGGGGGCGTCCCTACCACGATCCTGCGCAGAAGCGGCACCTTTGCGGTCAGGTGGGACCGATACCTAGTTCAGGAACGCGCTGACCACTACGAAGATCATCACGGCCGCGATCACCACGAGAATGCCCGCGATCATCAGGTTCCGGTATTTGGCGCGACCCTTCGGTGAGAGTGTGGCGTCGTCGTCGTGCTTGTCCTTGTCTGGCGTCTGACTCATGGTGCCTCCTGAAACTCGCGCATGATGCGGTCCTTCTCCATCCTAGGGACGCTGCACCGAGATGGAAAGGCTACTTACTAATTTGGATCACCGGTACTTTCGGTGCTGGTTCTCCCTGGAAGACGGTTCACCGGGAGCCGCGCTGATCCAGGGCCCAGTCCCTTCCGACTGGTCCAGCACGCCCTCCTCCAGCCACTCATAGCGGCCATCGAGGATCTTCGACGCAAGCCGGTTGTCGGCGGTGTCACTGTTCCTCCACAACTCGGTGAACAGCTCTTCCACCCGCGCCCGGGACTGCAGGCAGAACGTGTCTGCCAGTTCGATTGCCTCCCGGCGCCGGCCCTGTCCGGCGAGATAATCGGCGTGCGAGCAGGTCGCCGCCATGGCGAACAGTTCCGCTCCGATATCCACAATCCGTCCAAGAAACACCTGCCGATGCTCCAGCCGTGCCTGCCAGCGGCCCATTCCAAAGAACGTATGCCGGGCGAGCCGCCGTGACGCCCGTTCGACGTAGCGCACGTGCCGCGCCAACCGGCCGAAGTCGGAGTAGGATCGCGGGTTCAATCCCGGCCCTGCCATGAGCTTGGGGAGCCAGCCCGCGTAGAACCCGCTGGCACCGACGGCCGCGTGCGCTTTGGCGCGGAGGTCAGCGTCCGACGACGCCAGGTCGCCTGCCGCTGCAAGGTGGGCATCCACGGCCTCGCGTGCGATCAGCAGGTGCATGATTTCCGAGGATCCTTCGAAGATGCGGTTGATCCGCAGGTCACGCAACTGCTGCTCGGCCGGGACCGCCCGCTCGCCGCGGGCCTTCAGTGAGGCGGCGGACTCATAGCCCCTTCCGCCGCGGATCTGCACCAGTTCATCCGCTACCCGGTACGCCATTTCGCTGGACCAAAGCTTGGCGAGCGCAGCCTCGATGCGTACGTCCTTCTGTCCGGCGTCGGCGAGGCTGGCCGAGAGCTCGAAGACCGATTCCAAGGCGAACGCCGTCGCCCCGATGAATGCGAGCTTCTTCGCGACGGCCTCATGCTTGCCGATCGGGCGGCCCCACTGGACACGCGCGTTGGACCATTCCCGGGCGATCTTCAGCGACCATTTTCCGGCCGCCGCGCAGTTCGCCGGGATGGAGAGCCGCCCGGTGTTCAGGGTGGTCAGCGCAATGCGGAGGCCCTGCCCCTCCTTGCCCAGGCGGTTCGCCGCGGGTATCCGTACGTTCGAGAACCGGGTGACCCCGTTCTCGATACCTCTGAGTCCCATGAACGCATTCCGGTGTTCCACGGTGATCCCCGGCGCATCACCTTCAACCACGAAGGCGGAGATGCCGCCCGGTCCGTCGTCGTGCGGTGGAACCTTGGCCATCACGACCACCAGTTCCGCGATCACACCGTTGGTTGTCCAGAGCTTGTTGCCGTTGATGACGTAGGAGTCGCCGTCGCGCGTTGCGGTTGCGTTCAGACGGGCGGGATCGGAGCCGACGTCGGGCTCGGTGAGCAGGAAGGCGGAGATGGCGCCGGCTGCGCAGCGCGGAAGGTAGGCCTGCTTCTGTTCAGGCGTGCCGAACATGCGCACCGGTTCCGGAACTCCTATTGACTGGTGCGCCGACACCAGCGCGCCGAGGCTAGGGTGCACTGAGGAAAGCAGCATCAGCGCACGTCCGTAGTAGGTGAGCGAGAGGCCCAGTCCGCCGTACTCCTTGGGAATCTTGATCCCGAAGACGCCGAGGCCGGCAAGCCCACGGAGATACTCGTCCGGAATCATGGCATCGCGTTCGATCACCTGCCCGTCCATCGTGGCAGCGAAGGTGGTCAACAGCGTGAGGAACTCTTCGCCGTCGTCGTACTGGGACGATGTGGGGGAGGGCTGCGGGTGGATGAGTGAGGCATCGAACCGGCCCATGAAGAGCCCCTTGGCGAAGCTGGGGCGGTTCCACTCAGTCTCGCGGGCGGCTTCCGCGACCTGGCGCGACGTGCGCTCGTTGACGTTCTCCTGAAGTGCCATGGCAGCCCCCTTCAACGGTGGGCTCCGCGAGCCGGAGCCCGGCCATCCGTTAATGCTACTCCCGGGTAGCTTTTGCTGGAGGGGAAGCGGAAAAACGGCATCCTAGCGTTACATTCGCCCTGCGGATCCCACACCCGTTCACGATCAGGCGATCCGGCGCATGACTATCAAACGTCAACTAAAGGTTGACATGATGCCCGCGGCTGCGTCAGCATGGGGCATGCGCTCACAACTGATGACGGTCGCAATCGCGTCTGCGATCACCGCCGCAGTTGGGCTGCTCACGGCCGAGGGCTGGCCGGGCTACGTGATCGGTGCGGCGCTCGCGCTGTCACTGTGGTTGATGCTCTTCTTCGGGTCGTTCTCGGCTGCTAAGCGCGGTGTCGTCTCCCCGGTGACCTATGCCGGTGCTGCAGTGCTCGCCGTCGCGCTCGGCTACGTATTCTTCCGGCTCGGGGACAACAACGGTGCCTGGTGGGCGCCGGCGTTCGTCATGGCCGGCGCCGTCATGGCCGGGGCATCGTTTCGCGCCGCCGGAACCGGCCGCGGCTCGGGAGAGACCGACGGCCGGAGATGAAGCCGAATCCGCCGGCCTCGACGACGTCGTCGCAGCCCGGGAGCGGCTTGAGCAGGCACGCGGTGAACTGCAGACCGCCGTCACCCGTGCGCGCTCGCACGGCCAGACGTGGGCCCAGCTGGGCGCGGTGCTCGGCATCACCCGGCAGGCTGCGTTCAAGCGGTTTGGGTCCCCTCGGGACCCGCGGACAGGAGGTACCATGCACCCGGCAATGACGACCGAAGACGTGGTCGAGCTGACCGAGCGGGTCTTCCGCCTGGTCGACTCCGGCGACTACGACACCCTGTGCGGCCTGATGGCCGAGGAGACCGCCGCAGTCCTGACCCGCGACGTGGTGCTCGGCATCTGGGCCCGGGCGGTGGCCGACACCGGGAACCTGGTTGGCTGCCGCCAGACCGGCGTCCAGCTGCCCGACGGTACTCCGGCCGAGGTGGGCGAGACGCTACTGGGCTCGCTGGTCGGCCACACCGTGCTGGAGTGCGAGGCCGGGCGCTGGCTCGGCCGTGTCGCGCTCGACCCCGAGCACCGTGTGGTCGGGATGCTCGTCGTGCCGCCCGACCACGGCAAGCTGCCGTTCTAGCCGCGTCGGGGTGGCAGCGGTGACCTGTCGCTGGTCTGCGCGTCCAGGAACGGACCGCGCGACGCCGGTGTCTGATGCACCGGGTCCCTGCCGATACGCTTATGCCCATGGCCGAGCTCACTCCCCTCCAGCGTCTTGCCCAGGAACACCGTGTCGGTACCACCTTCCGCGGTTGGGATGGAACGGATCAGACTGTCAGCGACTCCACGCTGACCTCCGTGCTCACCGCACTGGGCGTGCCCTGCCGGAACGACGACGACGTCGCCTCCTCCCTTCGCGCCGCCGAAGTCGCGCCGTGGCTGCGCACGCTGCCGCCCGCCGTCGTCGTACGCCAGGGACTGCCCGTCCAGGTGCCGGTGAATGTGGCTTCGGGGGCGCAACCGCACCTGCGGGTTCGGCTTGAGGACGGGACGGATCGCAACCTGGAGGTCTCCTCCGGAGACACACACGAGGTGGACGGGAAGTCCGTCAGTCGATTCACGGTCGACGTCCCCACCGACCTTCCGCTTGGCTGGCATTCGCTCGCGGTGGAGGGCCTGGAAGAGTCGCCGTGCGCGTTGGTGGTGACGCCGCAGAGGCTCAGCACCGCGGACCGGCTGCCCCGGACGTGGGGGCTCATGGCGCAGCTGTATTCGGTGCGCTCGCGGTCCTCATGGGGTGTCGGCGACCTTGACGATCTCGCGCAGCTGGCCGAGGTAGCGGCGGACAAGGGTGCGGGCTTCGTGCTGATCAATCCGCTGCACGCCGCGGAGCCCAAGCCGCCCGTTGAGGCATCGCCCTACCTGCCGAGCACCCGTCGGTTCTTCAATCCGCTGTACCTGCGCGTGGAAAATATCCCCGAGTTCGACGGGTTGGCCAATCCGGAGGCCGTTCGGGCCCTGGCCGCGCAATTCCAGCAGGCCAACCTCAACGCTGAGCACATCGACAGGGATCCGAGCTATGCGGCGAAGTTGGAAGCACTTGAGTTGGTCTTCGCCGTGCCGCGTGCGCTGGAACGTCAGGAAGCGTTCCAGCGGTTCCGGGCGGAAGCCGGGCCCGGGCTGGAGAGTTTTGCGCTGTGGTCTGCGCTCGCCGAGACGCTGCCCGAAGGTGCGCGGGAGTGGTCCGACCCCGAGTTCCTTCAGACTCAACGGCCGGGACTGAGCAACCGGATCGAGTTTTACGAGTGGCTGCAGTGGCTGTGCGACGAGCAACTGGAAGCCGCGCAACATGCTGCCCTGAAGGCCGGCATGAACCTCGGCATCATGCACGACCTCGCGGTCGGTGTGCATCCCGCCGGCGCCGATGCGTGGGCGCTGCAGGACGTCCTGGCAAACGGCATCAGCGTGGGAGCACCGCCGGACATGTTCAACCAGCAGGGGCAGGACTGGGCTCAGCCGCCGTGGCATCCGGAACGCCTTGCCGAATCCGGGTACGCGGCGTACCGCGACATGCTGCGGACCATCCTCCGTCACGCCGGCGGCATCCGGATCGATCACATCCTTGGGCTCTTCCGCCTGTGGTGGATCCCTTCCGGCAGCATGCCCGGCGACGGCGCGTACGTTTACTACGACCACGAGGCGCTCATCGGCATCCTTGCCCTCGAGGCGGAGCGGGCGGGCGCCGTCGTCGTCGGTGAAGATCTTGGTGTGTTCGAGCCGGGCGTCCAGGAGTACCTGGCGGAGCGCGGCGTGCTCGGCACGTCGATCCTGTGGTTCGAGTACGACGACGACGCCCCTCGCCCGCCCGAAAAGTACCGTGAAGCATGCCTCACGACCGTCACAACCCACGATCTCCCACCGAGTGCGGGTTACCTTACGGGTAAGCACGTGGACCTTCGGGAGCAGCTCGGCCTGCTGGGCCGGCCTGTGGAGGAGGAGAGGGCCGCCGACCGTGATGCGCAGGAAGGCGTGCTTTCGCTGGTGCGGTCGCGGGTTTCTGCGGGTTCAGGCGACCTTCAGTCGACGGTTGAGTCGCTGCACGCTTTCATCGCGCAGACCCCGTCGGTGCTGCTCGGGATGGCGCTGACCGACGTCGTGGGGGAGGAGCGTACGCAGAACCAGCCCGGTACGTCGGCGGAAGAATACCCGAACTGGCAGGTCCCGCTTGCCGGACCGGACGGCGTCGTGCTGATCGAGGAGCTGCCTTCCCTGGCCCGGTTCGAGGCCCTGGTCCGGGCGATCGAGGGCTGATCTTGGGCGCGGTGTACCACTTACGCAAAGGCGCCGTTTCTGTGCAGGATCGTGGGGACGTCCCTACGTTCCTGCGCAAAAACGGCGCGTTTTGGTTGGTGTGCCCGGTAAGTGCTGCTCCTCAGTCGCGGGTGACGTTGAGGTGCACACCGTCGTCGTCGACCCGATCTACAGCGTCCGCGGCCTCGTAGAAGTTGTTGCCGATCCCGGTGCCGTCCACCTCCACATAGCCAAGCCGGAGGAGGCGCTCGGCGCGTTCGTCGTCGACGTCGTCGGTGCTGAAAGCGCCCGAGAGGAAGTTGACGATCCCACCCCGCTCCTGCGTTTGACCTTCGGGAGTAACTGCTTCCGGGTCGCCCATCTTGACGCTTTTCACGGTGCCGATTTTCTTGCCGCCCGCGTTGAGGACGTCCATACCTTCTCGAACTTCACTGAGGTCGTTCATGGGTGTTTCTCCTTCCGGTCCGGTGCTCGGACTCCCACCGTAAACCGCTGACTGCTCGCGTGGGAAGGGCGGGGCTAAGCGCGCGTAGGCAACGAACCCGTTGCCTACGCGCAGGTGACGCGGATTAGATTCACCGTCGTTTGCGGGAAGGGAACGGATCCGTTGGTTGGAGGCCGAGCTAGATGCTGCTCGCGAGCTCCGCCGTCGGAACCGCTTCCTTCGCCGGGAACGACGGCGCGTGTACGCCCGTCATCTCCTCCATCACGCGGACCACCTGGCAGCTGTAGCCGAACTCGTTGTCATACCAGACGTAGAGGACCAGGTTCTTGTCGTTGCAGATAGTGGCGAGGCCGTCCACTGTCCCGGCGCGGCGGGAGCCCACGAAGTCTGTGGAGACGACGTCGGGGGAGTCGATGTAGTCGATCTGCTTCCGGAGGTCGGAGTGCAGGGACATCTGCCGGAGGTAGTCGTTCACTTCCTCGACCGTGGTGCCGTTCTCAAGCGAGAGGTTCAGGATCGCGATGGACACGTCAGGGGTGGGTACGCGGATGGAGCTGCCGGTGAGTTTCCCCTGCAGTTCCGGCAGCGCCTTCGCGACGGCCTTCGCGGCACCCGTCTCAGTGATGACCATGTTCAGGGCGGCGGAGCGTCCGCGGCGGTCGCCCTTGTGGAAGTTGTCGATCAGGTTCTGGTCGTTCGTGAAGGAGTGGACGGTCTCTACGTGGCCGTGGACGACGCCGTACTCGTCATTGATCGCCTTCAGCACCGGCGTGATGGCGTTGGTGGTGCAGGACGCCGCAGTCACAATGCTGTCGTCGGCTGAGATGGTCGTGTGGTTGATGCCATGCACGATGTTCTTCAGCGCACCCTTGCCCGGAGCCGTGAGCAGTACCCGAGCCACGCCCTTGCTCTGCAGGTGCTGGCTGAGGCCTTCCTCGTCGCGCCAGCGGCCGGTGTTGTCCACTACCAGCGCATCCCGGATGCCGTACTCGGTGTAGTCGATCGTGGCCGGGTTGTCCGAGTAGATGACCTGGATCCGGACGCCGTTCGCGGTGATGGTGTTGGTTTCCTCATCCACCTGGATGCTGCCCTCGAACGATCCGTGAACCGAGTCGCGGCGGAGCAGGCTGCCGCGCTTCATGAGGTCATTCGAGGCACCCTTCCGCACCACGATTGCCCGCAGGCACAGGCCGTGCCCGCCGCCGGCCTTCTCGATCAAAAGCCGCGCCACAAGGCGGCCAATGCGCCCGAAACCATAGAGAACGACGTCGGTACTCGTCCGGGCGTCCGCACCGCGCTTTCCGACGACGTCGGCCAGCTCCGAACGGAGGAATTCCTCGAGAGAAGGACCGCCGGCGCCCTCCTGGCTTGACTTGTACTTCTGGTTCAGGCGCGCGACGTCGATCGACGCCGCGCCGAGGTCAAGCTCAGCCAGCGTACGCAGGAGGGGAGCGGTGTCCTCCAGGAGCAGCTCTTCCTTGCTCATGCGCCGCGCGAATCGGTGGGCTTTCAGGATGCCCATGGTGGACTTGTTGATGAGGCTGCGGCCATGAATGCTGGTGACCACGTTGTTCTCGCGGTAGAGGCGGCCGATCACGGGAATCATTCCCTCGGCGAGAGCCTCACGGCTCATCCAGGTGTCGCGGGTGACGGAAGGGTTGTGATCCACGATGATCAGGTCCTCTCTCTCACCGGGTTCTCCGGTGTTTGCCGCCGGCTTCGAGGAGTTCCCGCCTGGCCGGCTGAGTGTTCAGGATAGTCCGCAACACGGGCCGAACGACGACGACGCCGGCGTGCTGGGTGCGGTTGTAGACCTAGGATATCGGCCGCTTCCGCCCTGCAAAGACGAGTAGGCCGCTTCTGTGATGAACCGCATAGCGCATCCCTCATCCCTTTGGCCTAGATCCTGCGGGGGAGCCGGAATGTCGGTGCCGCTGGCTACACTGGCGCAGGAACAACCGGAAGGGCCGTCCCGCACATGCTGAAAGTACTGAACCGGCTGACATCCGCCGACTTCGAGGAGAACCGGTGGGAGCGGCCGGGCCCTACGCGGGACCAGCTGCGCCGGGACGTGACCGGCGTCGTCGTGTTCTTCCTTGTCAGTGCGGTCACGCTCGAGCTGAGCCGCGGGTTCGGAATGCTGGCCGAGGCGGAGAATCCCATCTGGCAACAGCACCTCGTGCTCGCGCTGATGATTCTCCCGTTGGTGCTGCGGCGGCGCTTTCCGGTGGCCGTGATGCTGGTGATGTCGGCCCTGTTCATCATTTTGAGTCTCTGGATTCCCATCGTTTCCATCCAGCTCTCCTACCAGGTGGCGTATTTCGCGTCCCTCTATTCAGCGGTCGCATGGGCGAAGGACCGCCGCGTGCTGTGGCTGGGGACCGCCGTCGTCGTTGTTTCGATGACGCTGTTCCTGATCCTGACGCTAACGGTCTCGAACGCCTATGACGGCCTGCTCGAGCAGGTGCGTGACGAGGGCGAGCGGGCGCGCGGTTTCCTCGAACCGCTGACCTCGGCAGCGCTGTACAACTTCGTGGTCAACATCGCGTATTTCGGCGGCGCCATCCTTGCGGGCATGTCGTCGTGGCGCAACGCGCTGCAGCGCACCCAGTTGGGGGAGCAGGCTGAGCAGATCGCCCGCCAGTCCGCGGAACTTGCCCGCCGCGCGGTCATTGAGGAGCGACTGAGGATCGCGCGCGAGCTGCACGATGTCGTCGCTCATCACGTGTCAGTGATCGGCGTGCAGGCGGGTGCTGCCCGCCGTGTCCTGGACCGGAAGCCGGAGGTCGCCGCGGAGTCGCTTCGCACCATCGAGCAGGCCAGCCGACAAGCGGTGACGGACATGCGGAACCTCCTGGGTGTGCTGCGCTCGGACACTTTGGTTCCACACATTGACGACGACGGCGCCCGCCGCCCGGAACCCGGCCTTGCGGACATCGGGGTGCTGGTGGAGAGCCAGCAGGACCTCGGACTCGACATCTCCTTCGCCCGCGTGGAAGACGTGCCGGGGGCCCTGGACGCGGTTTCTGCGCCGCTTTCCCTCTCGCTGTACCGGACGGCGCAGGAAGCGCTGACGAACGTCCGCAGGCATTCGACGGCTTCTGGTGCGGTAATGACCCTGCGTACGGGGCAGACGGATGGGCTGCGCTGGGTCGAGCTTGAGACGGTGGACAACGGCAAGCCGCGGCACGGGCCGAACGCTACCGGATCAGGGTACGGGTTGCAGGGAATCCGGGAGCGTGTGGCGTTGCACCGCGGGACGGCGGAGATCGGTCCACGGTCCGACGGCGGTTGGCGGGTTCGGGCGAGGTTCCCGATTTCGTGAGGCAGCGACACGGTCCACGGTCCGACGGCGGTTGGCGGGTTCGGGCACGGTTCCCGCTGTCCTGACAGCTCAGGCGAAGAAACAGACAAGAATGGGTGCAATGGACACGATTCGGGTATTGCTCGCCGACGATCAGGGGCTGGTCCGCGCCGGCTTCGCCACCATGCTCTCTGTGGAGGACGACATCGAGGTGGTGGGCCAGGTGACCAACGGCCAGGAGGCGGTGGACTTCGCTGCGGCCAACAACGTTGACGTCATCCTCATGGATGTCCAGATGCCTGTGCTCGACGGGATCCGCGCAACCGAGCTGATCACCGGCGCAGGGCGGGGAAAGGTCATTATCCTCACCACCTTTGAGCGCGACGATTACCTCTTCGACGCCATCCGCGGCGGCGCCAGCGGGTTCCTGCTCAAGAACGCCGAACCGGAGGATCTCATCGCCGCGGTGCACGCCGTCGCTGGGGGATATGCGCTGCTGGCACCGGAAGTCACCGTGCGGGTGATCGAGCGGTTCGCCAAACAACTGCACGGCAACGCACCGCCCGAGAAACCCCTCACCGCAGAACAACAACATCAACGGAAGCTTCTTGATTCGCTAACCCAGCGCGAGAAGGAGGTCCTCGTCTGCATGGCGTCGGGACTCAGCAACGCCGAACTGGCGAAGAAGCTGTTCCTCGCCGAGGCTACCGTGAAGTCCCACGTATCCTCACTGCTGGCCAAAATCCAGGTCCGAGACCGGGTGCAGGCTGTGGTCTTTGCGTACGAGAGTGGCCTCATCCGTCCGGGTGAGTGATTTGCTCCGGGCCTATCGGGGGTTGCTGGCTCATCCGTCCGGGGGAGGAAAGGTTCACTCTTTCGACTCATCTCCTTGCGGTCCCGCCTCACTAGATTTGAGTGCAGGTAGACCAACGGGAGGAAGAACCCATGCTGCAGGTGAACAACCTGACCCGGCGTTTCGGTGAGAATACCGCCGTCGACGACGTCAGCTTTACCGTCCCTTCGGGGAAAATGACCGGCTTTGTCGGCGCCAACGGTGCCGGCAAAACCACCACCATGCGCATGATCATGGGCGTGCTCACGGCCCATACGGGCGAGGTTCTGGTGGATGGGCATCCGGTCACCGCTCAGGACCGTTCGACGTTCGGCTACATGCCGGAGGAGCGCGGCCTGTATCCGAAGCAGCCCATCCTGGACCAGCTAGTCTACCTGGGCCAGCTGCATCGGATGAGCCAGCAGGACGCCCGTGCCCGTGCGCTTGACCTGCTCGAACGCTTCCAGCTCGGCGACCGCGGGAAGGACAAACTCGAGTCGCTGTCGCTCGGCAACCAGCAGCGGGTGCAGATCGCGGCCTCGCTGCTGCACCGGCCGTCTGCGCTCATCCTCGACGAGCCGTTCTCGGGGCTGGATCCGATCGCCGTTGACTCCATGGTGGACCTGCTCCGCGAACACACAGCCCAGGGCGTGCCCGTTCTGTTCTCGAGCCATCAGCTGGATCTGGTGGACCGGTTGTGCGACAACCTGGTGGTGCTGCAGAAGGGCCGCCTCGTAGCCTCGGGGACCGGCGACCAGCTGCGCGCCACAGCGCCCCGCCGCCACCGGATCTCAATCTCACCCGACGCCGGCTGGCTGCGGGAGGAAGCAGGGGTGACGGTGATCGACGTCGCAGGCAAGGACGCCGTTGTGGAACTGGAGAACGACGACGCCGCGCAGCGCCTCCTCACCGCAGCCATGTCACGCGGCAGCGTGCACGAATTCAGCCGGATCAGGCCGAGCCTGAGCGAAATCTACCGGGAGGTATCCCAGTGAGTACCGAAACGAAGTCCCAGAAAAAGCAACAGGAGCGCGAGCAGCAGTCGTCGTCGTCGTCCGCTTCGAGTGGGCAGCCGCCGTGGCTGATCGTCACGCTGCGTGAGGTCACGGTGAAAGCCAAGGACCGCGGGTTCGCGATTTCCACGATCGTTACCGTGGCCCTCATCGTCGCCGGAGTGGTGTTCAACGCCTTTATGTCCAGCCGCGGTGAGGATTTCACTGTCGCTGTAGCCTCGGACGCCGGTCAGTCCGTGATCGCGCTCGCGGACGAGGAGGCCCAGGCTGAGGACAGCAACACCGCCTTCACCGCCGTGACGGCCGACTCCGACGACGCCGCGCTGCAGCAGGTGCAGGCCGAAGAAGCCGATGCGGCCCTGATACAGAACGACGACGGCGGCTGGACACTCACTAGCTTGAACGAGATCTCGTCCGGGCTGCGCACCGCGGTGGGTGCGTCGCTGGAAACCTACACGCTCCAGGCGAATGCTGCCGCTGCGGGCACCACCCCTGAAGCGTTGCTGGAGGGCTCCGAGCTTGAGGAGTCGCTGCTGGAGGGCAACGCCGAGAACCAGGCGCTCGCACAGGTGGCCGGGTTTGTCTTCAGCTTCCTGTTCTACATGGCGTCCATCATCTTCGGGATGGCGATCGCCAACTCGGTTGTGGAGGAGAAGCAGAACCGGGTTGTCGAAATCCTTGCCACGGCCATCCCGATCCGTCAGCTGCTGTACGGGAAGGTGCTGGGAAATACGGTGCTCGCGATGCTGCAGCTCGCCCTGTACGGCGGGGCGGCGCTGCTTGCACTGAACCTGACGGGCACGGCGGAGTTGGCCGGAAGCGTCATTCCGGCGTCGGGCTGGTTCATGGTGTTCTTCCTCTTCGGCTTCCTCATTCTCGCGGCGATGTGGGCGGTGCTGGGATCGCTGGCGAGCAGGCCGGAGGACCTCAGCAGCAGTTCGACGCCGGTGATGGCGCTAATCTTCGCGGCGCTCTTTGCGGGGCTCTTTGCGAAGGGTCAACTGCTGGTAGTGGCGTCCTATGTGCCGGTGGTGTCCTCGGTGGCGATGCCGATCCGGATGCTGAACTCGGACATCGCGCTGTGGGAGCCGCTGCTTTCGCTGGTGCTTGCCCTGGCGGCAGCCGTCGCTCTGATCTACCTCGGCGAAAAGATCTACCGCCGAGCGGTGATGCAGGGCGGCGGAGCGTTGTCGTTGCGGAAGGCGATGAAGCTGGAGCAGTAGGGCTGGATGCCGGCGGAGTAGCTCCAGGTGTGTTCGTGGGCCGGCGCGTATTCGTGGAGCGGCACAGAAACTGACCGTACGAGAATGAAAGCACGCCAGGGGTCGACGCGGGTGTCTCTTATGCCCTCGTTACATCGGAGGACGCCGAGCGCTCAGCTAACCGCTTCAACTCCTTCAGTTGCTTCCGCATCATGAACAGGTCTCCCCAGGCGAGGGCATACCGCCGGATCGGCTTCAGCGGTCCGCGAGACAGCGGAACCACCATTTCCACGATGAGGCGGGACTGTGAACCTGTGGATTCCACTTCATAGTGGACCGTGAGCCTCCCAAAAAGGGAGGTGGGTGTTCCCTCATTCATGCTCAGCGTCATCGACTTTCCCGGCACGACCGCGATGACGGTGAATATGGTCATGACGGCGTCGCCTACTGAAATGTGGACCAGGTTCGGGTCAATAGTCTGGGGGCTTCGACGTCCAAAGTTGTCGGCCCAGTCGTAACTGTAGGGCGCCCTGCGCAGTTGGGTGACCCAGGCGAAAAGCTCACCGGCTGGTGCGTGGACGTCGATGGCCCGAACCCAATGCTGTCCCGGAGCGGGAACCGGGAATTGCCGTGGGATGAGCCCTTCACCCGATTCACCCGGGTACCACCACCAAGGCGTACGTTGTGGGAGGTGTAGGTTGTTGCTCACGTTGCTCCTGCCGGCTGCAGAGCCGTCTGGGCGTCTGGATGAATTGCGATTACGCTACCTTTCCAACTGCAGGATACGGGGAGGGAACCGTTCTTCGTTCTTTGCCGGGATACTTTTTCCTTGCAGTGACGTTGGACTACCAAGAGACCGCGGAAACGAAAGAAGGAACCGTCATGGCTGGATTCGGATCGCTCGGCAAGATTGCGAAGGAACTCGCACGCAACCCCAAGGTGCGAGAGGCGCTCAACAACCCCAAGACCAGGGAAATGGGCGGCAAGGTTGTGGACCGGGTAGCCGACGCCGCGGACAAGGCGACCAAGGGCAAGCACCAGGACAAGATTCAGAACGCACGCGGCCAGGCGCAGAAGCATCTGGGGGGCCAGGACGGTACCGCCGGTCCGGCTGGCACGGTTGGTCCCGACGGCACGCCGGGTACGGCTGGTACTCCGGGTCCGGCTGGCGCCACTGGCACCCCCGGCGCCACTGGCACCCCCGGCGCCACTGGCACCCCCAACCCCACGACGCCGGCAGATCCCACGCACCCGAACGCTCCCACCGGTCCCGCGGCCACCAATGACCCCTCAAACCCGAATGATCCCGCGAACCGGGACAACCCCATCAACCGCAACGATCCCGGAACTCCCCGCGCTTGACCCCTTGAGAAACGAATCTTGAGCGACGCAGCCGACTTCATTGATGCCGCGCTGCAACGGGAGGCGTCCTGGGACCGCGCGGACGGTCTCAACGCGCTCGACGACGGACTGCGCTACTACGGCGCGTCCGTCGGCGCGGTGCGTGGAACGGTTCGTGACGCGCTCCGGAAGTACCCGAACCTGACGCACGACGACGTCGTATTCCTCAGCTCCGAACTCTGGGACTTGCCGGTCTTCGAACGGCGGCTCGCGGCCGTTGTACTTTTGCAATCCAAGGTGCGTTTGTTGCGCAACTCCGACCTCACGAGGATCGAAGGCTTCCTCCGCAGTGCTGTGGTGGAGGCTCTCATTGATCCGTTGGCAGCAGACGTCATCGAGCCATTGATCGCTCAACTTGCCGGGCATGACCGAGCGAAGGCTGACGTTGTTGTTGACCGCTGGTCAAAAGACGCCGAACCACTAATCCGACGGGCAGCACACGTTGCCAGGGCATCTGGGCAGACCAAAGCGCAGCACTGAAGGAGCTTCCTGCCCGTTTGTCCTGCCTGCCTGGTTATCCACCCACCTAGAAGGGTGGTGGTGGTTCGGGGAGGGTGGTGTAGGTTTTGCCGGCGAGTGAGGTGATGTGCATTGCTCCGGATGGGGTTGTTTGGGTGTCTGCCCAGATGCCTTCGGTTTTGAGTGTGTGGTGGAGTTTGCATCGGGGCGCGAGGTTGCTGAGTTCGGTGTTGCCGCCGTGGGCCCAGGGGGTGGTGTGGTCGATTTCTGAGGTCCAGGCGGATCGGTTGCAGCCGGGGTGGATGCAGGTTGGGTGGGTGATCCGTACCCAGTCCTGGAGGTGTTTGGGTGGGCGGTATCTGTCCCTGCCGACGCTGAGGACGGCCCCTGTTTCGGGGTGGACGAGGATTCTGGTGAAGCTGGGTGCGTGGGCTGCGAGGTTGCGGGCGGTTTCCGGGTCGATAGGCCCGTAACCGTCCAGGAACCCGTTCGTGCAACCCTCGAGGTCCGGTCCGCCGGGGCCCGGATAGTCGCCAAAGTCGTCCGCAGCGGCGCCGTCGAAGCGGTCAAGGCTTGGGACGCCGGCGAAGTCAGAGCTGCCACCAGTTTCGTCCACGCTCGCGGCACCATCGCCACCATCGATGATGGTGCAACGCCCAAGGCCTGCACCGCTCCGCCCGCTGTCCTTCGCGCGCTCCTTCAGACGGCTTTCTGCCGCACCGCCGCTGGGAGTGTTCTGCCAGTCGTGTTTCTGGTGTCCGAGGAGGGTCATGACGGGGACGGTGAGGAACACGTTCGCACCGACACCGCGGTAGCCGGTGCCGTTCTTCGGGTTTCCGGTGCAGGTGTGGGTGAGCACGTCGGTGAAGACGTCCGCACGGAGCTGATTGAGGGTGCGTGGCTCGTCCGGGCTTTGCAGGGCTCGGGCGGCGGTGTTGACCCGGTTGAAGATCCCGTGCGCTTGTTCCGCGGGCAGGTACGCGCCGAGCCAGGCCATACCGTCCCGCTCGGGCTGGATGGCGACGTCCCGGTCCTTCACGGCCCGTTTGCGGCGTTCGATGATCGATTCCGGATGCAGTTCCTCACGTAGCCGCCGGCACCGTTGTGCCAGTTTGGGACGGGTCAATCCGGCGGCGGTGTCCAGGACTTCCTCCTCGTACCCTGGCATCGCTTCGGTTGGGATGGACCCGGATTCCTGCACGATCACCTGGGCTTGGGCGGGGCTGAGAGTCCCGGATTCGAGTGCTTCCCAGGTGGCCGATAGATCCTCACACAGGGTGAGCGCTTCACTGAGCATCTGCTGCGCGGTCCGGCCCGGCACCCGCAACAAGGGTGCGATCTCCTGGGCGGCTAACGTGAAGCCCGTCCCGGGGCGGTCCAACCCGGTCCGGAAGACCTCATGCCCGTGCATCTGATGGAACACTTGGGCAAGCAATGCCGCTGACTGGGCGGCAGCCCACGAGGTGAGCCGGTCAGCAGCCCGTATCAGGTCCAGTGCGTCCGGTAGGCCCTGCAACCACGGATTCTCATCCGTGAGCATCGCGACTAACGCCTTCGGACCAGCGGTCTCCACACGTTCGCGCTTCTCCTCAGCCGAGGAGCCGCCCTCGAAATCCGCAGAACGGCCTGAATCGAACCTGTTCTCATCAAACCGCGGACCCGCACAGAACAGACCATCACAACCGGCATCGCGCGGGCATGCGCAGGTAGTCCCACTTGCTTCCCCGGCAGGGGAACCGGCTTCTGTAGTCGCTGATCCGTTCATGACTTCAGTCCATCACCTGCCACTGACAGAAATCGGCCCCGGTAGAGCGACCAGATTATGCCCACAGCGAACAAGGTTAAATCGGCTCACGAAGCGGCCAAAACCCTACAGATGCACGGTGGAACGCAATTCGACCCTGACTGTTCGGCGTAGGTCCTGCTCGATTAGCTGAGGGGAAGACGCGACGGCGAGGACGTCATCCTTCTGGCACGCGAAGTCGAAAGTGGCACGGAGGGCGGCGTTCGCGTCCACGAAAGTTGTTGCTGACTGGCTGTGCAAGGCTGGCCGAGTTTACCGGCTGAGCAAGGGAGGCAGAACGGACCGGCTGGGCCACCCTGGCCGAGTTTACCGACTGAGCAAGGGAGGCAGAACGGACCGGCCGGGCCCCCCGAGCCGATCAGGAAACACGCCGGCGCTTCGGAAACGGAATCCGGTCCAAGTCCTCGGCAGCGATTACAAGAACCTCGGAAGCGACGGCGGCCCTCGCCTGCTCCGCCAGCACCCCGACATCCGGGTAGCGGGACGAGAAGTGCGTGAGCACCAGCACGCCCACACCGCCGCGGGCTGCGAGCGCGCCAGCCTGCCCTGCGGTGAGGTGCAGGTACTGGGCGGCGAGGCCGGCGTCGTCGTCGCTGAAGGTGGACTCGGCAACCAGGAGGTCCACACCATCGGCAAGAGCCTCGGCGCCCGCACACTCGGCCGTATCCATGACAAACGCGAAGCTTTGCCCCGGACGCGGCACGCTGACGTCCCCCAGTACGACGTCGGCGAGCCGGCCCTCGCGCTGGAGGCGCCCGACGTCAGGCCCCGCAATCCCCGAGGCAGCGAGCCGGTGTGGCAGGAGCGTGCGCGAGTCAGGTTCGCTGAGCCGGTAGCCGTACGCCTCGATGCGGTGATGAAGGGGCTCCACCGAGAGTCCATCGGCGATGGAACCAGCGGAACCGTGGGGCTGCAGCCGCAGGTCGAGACCCGGAGTGGCCAGTGAAACCAGCGCCCGGACCACCTCCTCACCCGAGGCCGGATAGTGCAGGTAAACGGGATGGTGAACGCCGTCGAGCACCATACGCGAGAGCACACCGGGCAGGCCGAAACAGTGGTCGCCGTGGACGTGGGTGAGGCAGATGCGATTGATGTCGGTCGCGGATACGCCCGCGTAGGTCATCTGCCGCTGCGTGCCTTCCCCCGGATCGAACAGCAGCCCTTCGCCGTCCCAGCGCAGCAGATAGCCGTTGTGATTGCGTGTACGCGTGGGAACCTGCGACGCAGTACCAAGGATCACGAGTTCACGCATGGCACGAGTCTGTCACTTCGGGGGCCGGACAGCCTCGACCTGTTCGTAGGTGTCCAGCCTCATCCAGCCACCCCTGCGGAAAACGGGAGTTCCAAGGAGCAGAACCACCACCGTCAGGGTGCAGGCACCGAGCATCACTACGGCCATGGAAACCGAGTTCCCCCCGAGTACTCCCACCAACGGACTGACGACACCGGCAACACCGGACTGCAGCGCGCCGATCACCGCGGCGGCGGTCCCGGCCATATGCCCGTACGTGTTCAGCGCGAGGACGGAGGCGTTCGCGGGAATCATTCCCTGGGTACCGAGCACCAGCCACAACGCCACCATCAATCCGAGGACTCCGCCGAAACCGGATGCGGCAACAGCCACCAGAACAAGGGCAAACACAAGCTGCACCACAGCCGCCGCTCGCAGCAGACGGGCCGATGAGACCTTGCGCACCAGGGCCGCGTTGAGCTGCGCGGAGGCCACCAGGGCCACCCCGTTCAGTGCGAACACCAGCGCAAACTGGGTCTGGCTCAGCCCATACTCGTCCTGAAAAACAAACGGCGAGCCGACTACATAGCTCATGATCACGCCGAGCCCCAGCCCAGGGATGACCGCGAGCGACATGAACCGCACATTCCGGAACAGGTGCCAGTAGCCGCCAGCAATATGGCGTACGTGGCCGGGCCGGCGTCGTTCCTCCGGCAGAGTCTCCGGCATCCACCGCCAGACGATAGCCACGAGCACCAGCCCGATCAGGGCCAGGGCATAGAACACGGCACGCCATTCCCACAGACCGGCAATGGCCTGGCCAACGGTCGGCGCAAAGAGGGGTGCGACGCCAATGACCAGCATCAGCCGCGACAGGAGGCGCGCGGCGTCGGACCCGACAAACCGGTCGCGGATCACGGCGATAGCAACCACCGAAGCCGCAGCGTTAAAGAATCCCTGTAGCACGCGCAGGGCAATGAGCGTGCCGATATCGCCGGCGATGGAACAGAGCACCGAGATCACGACGTGCAGCAGGATTCCCACGATGAGAGGCTTCCGCCGCCCGAAGCGATCCGAGAGCGGACCAATGACGAGTTGCCCCACGCCGCCGCCGAGCAGCATCCCCGAAAGCGTGAACTGGACCGCCGCCTGGCTGGCCCGCAGATCCTCGGCCACCGCCGGTAGGGACGGCAGGTACATATCCGTGGTGATGGCAGGCAGGGCGGCGAGGGCGCCAAGCATGAGGATGTATTTGATGCCGGGCTTGTAGCGGGGTGTTTGCGCTGGCTGCGCAGGGGTGGAACTCACCTGCGCAACTCTAGTCCTGTGGACTGGCGCATGGGCGATGTTCTGAAACGTTACGAACCCGGCATCCGGCACCGGCCCGATAGGGTGGTCGGGTGACTGATCGGGGGACCGTACTGGAGGCCGAGCGCCTCCTGGTCGGCTATGCGGGCGCACCGGTGTGCGGGGAATTTTCGGTGAGTGTCAGCGCGGGGGAGGTTCTCGGCGTCGTCGGTTTCAACGGCGCGGGGAAGTCGACGGCGGCACGCACCCTGGCGGCCCGTCAGAACCCGATCTCGGGTGAGGTCAAAGTGCACGGACTCCTGGCAAACCCCGACGCCGTACCCTTCCGCCGCGAGGTCTCCGCAGTTTTCGATGAGGACCTCTTCTTTCCCTCCCTCACGGTCCGCGAACACCTGCTCCTCGTAGCGCGCGGACACTCGCTGCCCCAACCCGAAGCGGTTGTGGAGGAGGAATTGGACTTCTTCGGGCTGAACGAGCGGGCCGACGTCGTCCCGGAGCAGCTTTCCTCAGGACAACGACGGCGCACCCTCCTCGCAGCCGGGCTTCTGCGCCCGGCCTCCCTGCTCATTCTCGACGAGCCCGAACAGCGGCTGGACCCCGTGATGCGGGAAGCGTTGGGACACCGCATCCGGACAATGGCCGAGGACGGCTGCGCGGTTGTCCTCGTCACCCACGATCCGCAGTTGCTGACCAGCACCGCCACCGACTGCCTGGTGATCGACGACGAAGTCACGCACTCAGCGCCGGAACGTGGCGCGGCGATCATCGCGGGCTCCTGATGGGCGCGGCGCCCGCACAGGAGGTGAGCTCCGCCGTCGACGTCGTCCGCTTCACCCGGCGGTCCTCGCGCCGCTACAACCGTGCACGTACCTCATTCGGGGACCTGTTCATCGACGTGTACACGAGCGTGCTCGCACTAGCGTGTGCCGCGGCGCTCGCGGTGTCGTTTGTGCTGACGCTGCGCGGTGAGTTCCTGGACCGCGAGCCGGGCGCGAGCGGCATCATCCCGAACCCGGTTCTCGTCATCCCGGACCAGGCACTGTGGGTCCTGCTGACGTTCGCGGTGCTCGCCGTCGTCGTACTCCTGGGCCGGCGGCTGGGACCGATCGCGCTCGGCGGGCCCGAGAGCGCGTGGTGGCTGCCGCTGCCGGTCGACCGGCGGCCCATGGTGTGGAGGCCGTTCCTGAAACGGACAGTCGCGGTGGGCATCGGGTCCGCCGTGCTGTACCTGCCGTTCAGCGTCCTGACCGAGCTTGACCGGCCGCTCGCTGAGCACGGGTTCGCGGCGGCCACGTTCGGGGGACTCGCCGCGGCCGCGCTTGGCGTAGCGGCTCTACTGCAGCTGAAAGCGGGCAGCGGAATGCTGCGGGTCCTTGTGCCTGCCGTATTCCTGGCGGGCAGCGCTGGGGTGGTGGTGCTGGCGCCGTCGGTCTGGACGTCGGTGCTGGGCCTGGTGCTGCCCGTTCTCCTACTACGCGTGATCTCACCGCTCGCCGGCACCGTGCCGGGTGCGGAACTGATGCGGGCGGGCGGGGTATCCGGGCACGTTGGCGCGTCGATCTTCCTGATGAACTCGAACGAAGTCCTGCGAGCCCTCAGCGGCGGCGCTCGTTCCGCCCACGGCCGCGGCGCACGCTTCTACGCCCGCCCCACCCGACGGCCCTTCGTCGCGTTGCTGCGCGCCGACGTCGTCGCCTTCCTTCGCCTGCACCGGACGCCGACGACGGCGCTCGCCTGGCTGGCCGCGTGCGTTGCGGTGATGCTGGTGGACGGTGGTCTCCCAGTTTTCGCCCAGTTGGCGGCGGTTGTAGTGGCCGGCTGTGCGACGGCGTCCGGGTTCGGCGCCGTCGCGCGGCGGACGGCCCTGGTCCCCGAACTCGGCGGGCTGGTCCCGGTCAGCCAGACGCTGGTCCGCTCCAGCAGGGCCGTCATGCCCGCCGTCGTAATGGTGGCCTGGATGGCGCTGCTCGGAGCCGTACTTGTTGTCCTGGGGGTGGTCGGGCCCCTGCTCATTCCTTTGGCGGCGCTCGCAGGTGTGGGAATGGGTGCGGGCTCTGTCCGCGGCGCTACCCGGCCGCCCACTGACTGGACAGCACCGCCGGTCGAAACTCCCTTCGGGCCGGTGCCGCGCGCGCAGTTCGCTTCCTCCCTGCGTGGCGTTGACGTCACTGTGCTTAGCATGATCCCGGTACTCCTCACGCTGTACCTCGGAGCCGTTTTCCTCCCGGTGCTGCTCGTGCAGGCGGTAGTCAGCGGGGTGGTGTTCCTCGTCGTCGCGATGACCGCGTCCGAAGGCCAAGGGAACGCCTAACCTCACGGTGAGCGGCCTGCGTCGTACTTTTATTGAGCATTGAAGCGAAACAGCCGGCTGGACTTTACCGCTTGATGCCATTCTTCGCATGGAATGAATGAAACTTCATCAAAGGCGTTGTGTTATTGCTGATTACGCCGTGCACTATATGCAGGAAGCCATCTGCATGCTAAAAGCATAACGAGAATATCTAAACGAGTGACTAGACCGTTCTTGAAACGATTCTCGTAAGCGTACACCTGAGATCTGCGCCGATTGCGCACTTCCGCACGTTGAAAAACGAGAAAGTGGTAACTATCACATACCTCATCGAGGACGTGAGCGCATTACTTTGGAGCAAACTTGTTTGATTTGCCCTGGAGGTATTTACACCTTGCAAAAACACTCGTACTTTTACATCGGTTCCCGGTTCACCTACCGAGAACCACCATCATTCCCACCTCCCGGAATCCAATCGATTCCGGGCGAGAGAAAGCAGTTCAATGGGTAATACCAAATCGAGGAAGCAGGGTTTCCTCGCACTGTCCGTCGCTGCGGCGGTCGGTGCGATGACCTTCGTTGCTTCCCCTGTGATCGCCGCGCCCAACCCCAGCGGTGAAGCTGACGCCGGAAAGGCAACCGCGTTCGTCCAGAACGTCGCGGAAGGCGAAAGCTACAGCAAGTTCATCGTGACCTACAAAGCATCGGCTGCAAACGCAAACGCCAAGGGCCGCGCAAACGCGTGGGGTCTCGCTGCAAAGGAGCAGGGAGTCTCGGTCAAGGAAGTCCGTACCCTCGCAACCGGCGCCACCCTGATCTCCTCCAGCAAGCCCCTGGCCGGAGAGGACGCGAAGAACTTCATGAAGGACCTCGTCGCTTCCGGCACCGTTGAGTCCGTAGAGCCAGATGTGAAATTCACGGCGCTCCTGGATCCTAACGACACCCGCTACAACGAGCAGTGGGACTTCACCGGCCAGAACGGCATGCGCACACCCGGTGCCTGGGACACTTCGACGGGCGTTGGCGCCGTGGTTGCGGTCATCGACACCGGCATCACGTCCCACTCGGACCTGAACGGCAACATCCTGCCCGGCTATGACTTCGTGGCTGACGCATCAGCAGCCCGCGACGGCAACGGACGCGACGCCAACGCCCAGGACGAGGGCGACTGGTACGGCGCAGGCGAATGTGGCCAGGGCTCGGCCGGCCGGTCATCGTGGCACGGCACGCACGTAGCCGGCACTGTTGCGGCAGTGACCAACAACGCCAAGGGTGTAGCGGGCGTTGCACCGGATGCGAAGGGTGTTCCGGTCCGTGTACTCGCCAAGTGTGGCGGATCGCTGTCAGACATCGCTGACGCGGTTATCTGGTCCTCGGGCGGATCAGTACCCGGAGTTCCAGCAAACGCCAACCCGGCGGACATCATCAACATGAGCCTCGGCGGCGGCTCCTCCTGCAGCAGCACCATGCAGAGCGCCATCAACGGTGCCGTCTCACGCGGTACCAGCGTTGTGGTTGCAGCAGGTAACAGCAACGTCGACGTCTCCGGCGCCATGCCGGCAAACTGCAACTCCGTCATTGCCGTTGCAGCCAGCAACATCGACGGTGGGCGCTCGTACTACTCGAACTACGGTTCGCTCGTTGACATCACCGCACCGGGTGGCGACACCCGCAACGGCGCCGCGGGCGGCATCCTCTCGACCCTGAATGCGGGTTCGACGACGCCGGCCGGCGAGAGCTACGCCTCCTACCAGGGAACCTCCATGGCCGCCCCGCACATCGCCGGTCTGGCAGCACTGATGGTTGGTGCGAAATCTGACATCGCCCCCGCCCAGGTCGAGGCGACGCTCAAGGACGGCGCACGCACCCTTCCCGGCAGCTGCTCCGGCGGCTGCGGTGCCGGCCTCGTAGACGCAGCGGCAACGCTGGCCCTGCTCGGCGGCGGAACCGATCCCGATCCCGATCCGGATCCGGACCCGGAACCCTCCGGCAACCTGCTGAAGAACGCCGGCTTCGAAGAGGGCGGCGCGTCCTGGACATCGAACTACGCCGACACCTTCGAGAGCGGTGCGAACGCACGTACGGGCAATGGCTATGCGGGACTGAACGGCTACGGACGGTCCAGCTCCTACACCCTGGACCAGTCGGTGACCATTCCGGCCAACGTCTCCGCGGCTTCGCTGAACTTCTTCCTGAACGTCGCGAGCAATGAGGGAACCGCCTACGCCTACGACACGCTCCGGGTGCAGGTGATCGACGGGTCCTCCACCAAGACCCTCGCCACCTACTCCAACAGGGACAAGTCGTCCGCCTACGCCGAGAAGGTTCTTGACCTCTCTGCGTACAAGGGCAAGACCGTCAAGCTGCGCTTCCTCGGTGTGGAGGATTACTCCTACGCAACCGTCTTCCGTATCGATGACACTTCGGTAACCACCAGGTAGAGGTCCCGGAATAGAGAGGCCGCCGACCGCATCCCCACATGCGGTCGGCGGCTTCTTGCGTCTCTTGCGCGTTGGGCGCCGTTACTATTCGAGCATGACGAAGAAGAACCTGGTGATCGCCTTTCGGCTGGTATTCGCGGCGCTCTCCCTTGCCGGCGTCGTCGTGCAGCTCACGATCTCGCTGAACTCGGATTTCGGCGCGGTCAACTTCTTCAGCTACTTCACGATCCTCTCGAACATCATCGCCAGCCTTGTATTCATCATCAGTGCGGTCCGCCTGGCACGGAACTATCAGACCAACGATGTGGACGTCGCCATTCGCGGCGGGTCGGTTGTCTATATGGTCTTCGTGGGAGTCGTGTTCAATACGCTGCTTCGCGATGTCGAGCTCGGTGGGCTGCTGCCCTGGATCAACACCGTTCACCATATGGTGATGCCGTTGGCCGTGCTGGTCGACTGGATCGTGTGGCCGCCGCGCTCACGCATCAGGCTGCGGACCGTCTTCGTGTGGATGATCTTTCCGGTTGCCTATGTCCTCTACTCGCTGATCCGCGGAGCGGTGGTCGGGTTCTATCCTTACCCGTTCCTCGATCCCACGGTGCAGGGGTACGGCGGTGTTGCGCTGTACTGTGCCGCGTTGGTGGTCGCGTTCGCGGTGCTGGCACTGCTGGTGCGCTGGATCGCGAACAGGGTTCAGCACGCGGGTGCCGTTACCGCTGGAGGATGACCTTGGAGGTTTCGAAGTCGACCGGCGCGGAGGTGTGTTCGTGAACGATCCTCCAGCCGTCGTCGAACTTTTGCAGGACCCACGTCAGCCGGTTCTGCATGGAACCGAGTTCCTCACCGGTACTGCTGACCTCCCGGTAAGTGATGATCGCGTGCAGGGTGGCCAGTGTGTCCGTGAGGGTCGTCTGCACATCGGCGAAATCGACGCCCACGCTCTGCTCGCCCAGCGAGCCGAACCACTCCTCCACGGATGTCCGCCAGGCGGACGCACCTTCGTGGCTCCAGACGACCCAGAGATCGAAGAGGCGGACGCCGTCGTCGTACAGGGAAAGCAAGCCGCCGACGTCCTTGGCGCGGACGGCGGCGGCGTAACGCTGCGGAAAGGTCTCGACCTCGTTCACGGCATCCCGTCGACGCCGGCCTGACCCTGAACGCCGGCTCCGGGGTACTGGTGGGCGTTGTGCGGGCGGTCATCCTCGAAGGGCTTGCCGTCCTCATCATGGCCGTAGGTGCGGGGACGGTTGAGGTCGCGTTTGCGTGCCTGGAGGCCGAGGAAGAACATGACGATGCCCTCGAGCAGCAGGAACGCGCCGATCGCGGCGAGGAACCAGGCCAATCCGTCAGCCGTGCCGTTGATGATCTCGGCCATCGGAGCCAGGAGCAGGAAGAATCCGGCGAGTAGTGACGTGCCACCGATCAGCAGGAGTTTGGTGAAGGTCATGACGGTCCCCCTTGAATAGTCGTTCTTCCATTCAATCAGCGTTTACCCGGCAGTGGCTAGGCGGCCGGGTGTTCGTGGTCCGATCGTAACGAGATCGGATCCACCAGCGTGCCCGACTGCTCCCGCATCCACCACAGACCCGTGGACCGCTTTTCCTCGCGGGTGCTGAAGCGGTAGCGGAAGACCCGGGCGCGGATGTAGCGGGGTGGTTCGCCGTCGAACGGGTCATGGCGGATCAGTTTCAGGATCTTTGGGTCGGCCCGCAAAAGCTTCACAAGCAGCGGGCTGAACCAACCGCCGTCGGACCCAAGTGCGAGGAACCACATCAGCCAGTCCAGCCGCAGATGGTACGGCGCGTACTGTCGCGGCATGCGGCTAGGGTCGCCGGGCTTGCCCTTGAACTCGTATTCGCGCCACCGTGAGCCGGGGGCGCCGTCGTCGATGGTGCCCTCGATGATCACCTCGTACCGAGCCTTCGTCACGCTTCCGAACGCGCCGTACGCGTTGACCAGATGGAAGCGGTTGAAGCTGGCGTTCATGAGCTGGCGCTTCGCGAACAGGTTCCGTAGCGGTTGCCAGCTCAGGTAGGCGATGAACGCGGCCATCAGTACGACGACGACGGTGAACCAGACCGGCGTCCGCCCGTACGCTGGTTCAATGGTGACCTGGAAGAGGGCTTCGTAGAAGGAGTCGGGGACGGCGCCGAATGTGAGCACGATGGTTATCCAGTTCAGCCACGCGAAGTTTCCGGAGATCACGAGCCAGGCCTGGGTGGCAATGATGATGACTGCGGCTATCCCTGCTATCGGCTGGGGTGCGAAGAGGAAGAACGGCACCACGAGTTGGGTGAAGTGGTTTCCCGCAACCTCGATGCGGTGCAGCGGTTTGGGCAGGAGATGGAAGAACCGGCTGGCCGGGTTCGGCATGGGCTGGGTTTCGTGGTGGTAGTAGAGGGCGGTGAGGTCCCGCCAGGAGCGGTCACCGCGGATCTTGATCGTCCCTGCACCGAACTCAAGGCGGAACACCAGCCACCGGATGGCGAGGAGTACGAGGAGCGGGGGATCGACGTCGTTCGAGCCGAGGAACGCCACCAGGAACCCCGCTTCGAGCAGCAGGCTTTCCCAGCCGAAACCGTAGAACACCTGACCGATGTTCACGATCGACAGGTAGAGCGCCCACATCATGAGGAATGCAACCATCGGAAGCCAGGGAGGGCCTGCCTGCGGTAGTCCTGCTATCAGGAGGGCGGCAATGGCGGCGCCGATCCAGCATGTGGTGAGTAGGAGCCTGTCCGAGTAGCGCCAGCGGAACAGTGTGGGCCCTGCGCGTTTGCCGACGCGCTCGATGAATCTGGGCGCGGGGAGGAGTCCGCGTTCGCCGAGCAGGGCCGGGAACTGGTTGATGGCCGAGACAAACGCGATCAGGTAGATGGCGGCGACCCCGCGCTGAAGGATCTGCCGGCCTATCTCGTATCCGTCGGCGTCGAGCCAGTCCATGCTTCAACGATTGTTCTGTGCTTCGGTGGCGTCAAGGGGCGGGCTCGGCGGGTCTTTGGATAAGCGCCGCAAGCTGGCCGACCCTCTGGGTTACGATTCCTCCATCGACCGCGAACTGGTCGCGGCACAAGGGGAAATCCATCATGAAAAAGTCTTTCGTTACCTCCTGCGCGCTCGCAGTAACTCTGTTGCTGACCGGCTGCGGCGGCTCCAATGAGGCAGCCTCGGACGCACGTTTTTCTGCACCCTCGGACGCAGCTTCGTCTGCCGCTGAAGCGCCCTCCACAAAGCCCACGACGACGGCGCCTCCTGAGCTGGTCAGCAAGGCTGAGCTTGAAGCTCGGGTAGCCTCGCTAACTGACGCCTTGGATGCCCCTCTTCAGATCGTTCCCCCGCAAGAGGCGGAAGCCGGAGTGGCGAGAGCCGAGGAGGCGATGGGGAGTTCCACTATCCACCCAGAGAAGTGCCGCGAAATGGTCATGCACAACATGGAGTTGGGCCGTACCAGGGCCACCGGAGGGCTGCTGGGAATGGGGGCATCGGACGATGAAGGTGGTGTACTTCTGGCCGCGCTACTGGACGGTTCGACCGATGACGCCGTCGAGCGAGGATTCACTATGGATCGTGAGCAGCTCAAGGCCTGCTCCTCGATGACGATTTTGATAGGGGAATCGACGACTACGCTCACCTCCGAGGAGCTACCGCAGGATCCGATCGGCGAACAATCCTATGCTCTTCTGGCAATCGAAAAGGTCGGCCCCGGAGGAGCGGTGTATACGCTGTCGGTGAATGCGCGCGGCAATGGCCTTATCGCATCCGTTCAGACAGTTGGGACGGTTGAACCGGACGGAGCCGCACAGGACCAACTCGCCGACCTGGCTGCGCAACTGCTGGAGCCGAGTAAGCCGTAACGGATGCAACCCTGGCTTTCAGGAGTTGGGACATTTGGCTGAGGTGTCCGCAGGGTGTTGCCTCCTCGAGAGTGCAGGCGTTGCAGGCATTGCAGGCAACGACAGCAGAGGATGCATTCTCCGAGAAGACATATGGTCAACCCGCTCGACGAGCGGTGCAACTTAGGAATAGGGAACATGAGAGCAAGAGCCACAGCAGCAGTTTTGGTGACGACGGCGGCACTCGCCCTGAGCGGCTGCGGCGTCTTGAGTGCCAATTTGGGCGGTGAAGCGGAGGCACGTGACGGCGCCGCCGTACCTGCGGATGGTTGCATCGGCGGATGGGAGGGGTGGTGGAACTCCACTCCCGTTGACGGAAATGACGAGCACCTGCCCCAGCAGACGGTCACAATCCTGACTGACACAGGCCGCGTCATCGACACCTTCGACCGTTCCGGCAACCTCGCCGGCGATGCCGAAACCACCGGCGTCGACTATCAGCCGGAAGGCGACGAGACCTGGCCGGCGAACTCCGCCGTGGTCGTCGACGCCGAGACCGGCGAGACGATCAAGATTATTCCCATCGAGCCGGGAACCAATGTGTGCGGCGAAACACCTTGATCCGCTGAAATAAGCTAACGTGCACCCGGCAGGATGAACCCCGACTCGTACGCCGCGATCACGGCCTGGGTGCGGTCGCGCACGCCGAGCTTCGTGAGGATCGACGCGATATGGCTTTTCACCGTTTCCACACCGAGGAACATCCGCTCCGCAATCTCCTGATTGTTGTACCCGCGGGCAAGATTCTGCAGCACCTCATTTTCGCGGGCGCTCAGCCCTGCACTGCCGACAACATCGTTCCCAGCCACGCCGCCATGCCGTTGACGGTCAGCAACCAGCTGTCTCAGCTTCGAGGGGAAGACAATCGACTCACCGCGGGCAACAGCACGAACCGTCTGAATGAGTTCCTCCGGCTGTGAGCGCTTCAGCAGGAAACCGTGGGCGCCGGCTTTGAGCGCATCGTAAACGTAGTCGTCACTCTCGAAAGTGGTCAGGATCAGGATCCGCGGGGCATGAGGCAGGAGCCCGGAATTGGCCACGAGCTGCGCTGTCGCCTCAATCCCGTTCATCTGCGGCATCCGGACGTCCATCATCACCAGGTTCGGCTGCAACCGGCGGACCTGCGACCAGACTTCCCTGCCGTCGTCGGCCTCGCCCACTACATCGAGGTCCTTCTCCAGGGACAGGATGGCCGCAAGACCGGACCGGATGAGTGGTTCATCATCCACAAGCAGGATCCGAAGAGTTTCACCCACGGGCACTCCCAACAAGGGGAAGCGAGACGTCGAGGGTCCACTGGCCGTCTGCCGCACAGACCCGCACGCTTCCGTCCACCAGCCGCGCCCGCTCCCGGATGCCGTCCAGACCTCGACCACCGCCGGCCGAAGATGAAGGAGAAGACGAACCCACAGGGTTGCCAAGGATCAGCTGCAGAGAGCGTTCACTGCGCAGGACCTGAAGCCGGGCTTCGCGCGGAGACGCGTACTTCAACGCATTGGTCAGCCCCTCCTGCAGGACCCGGAGAGCGGCAGCCGAGGCGGCCGGGGGCAACCCGGCCAGCGCGCCGTCGTCGTAATCGGTCACCACAACCAGCCCCTGCGAAGTGAACCGCTCCACCACGGTGGGAAGCTCCTCGAGCCCCGTTTCGGCACCCACGGAGCCGGAGGAGCGCAGAATCCCGATCACCCTGTCCAGCTCAGCGAGTGCTGCCCGGCCGGTTTCGGCGGCGGTGTGCATGGCGCGTGCGGCAGCGTCAGGATCGGTCGCCAAGAGCCGCTGCGCCGCTGTGGACTGCAGTGTTGTGACGGTGAGGGCGTGACCTACGGAATCGTGCAGCTCACGGGCAAGTTCGTTCCGGCGTGCAGCCGCCCGTTGCTGCTCCGCCTCAAGCGCCGACCGTTCGGCGGCGTCCGGGCCCAGCATGCCCTCCGCCCAGTGGGGCAGCGCCGACCCGGCGAGAACGGTGAAGACCGTGATCGCGACGCTGAGGCCGAAGGTCCAGAGCACCGCCGTCGTCGTGTCAGTGAAAGGGACGACGACGGCGGCAAGTTCCGCGACATCCTCCATCCGGCCGGCGAGGAAAGAGACTGTGATCGTAACGACGAGCGGGATGGTGACCACCAGCGTCACCAACAGGAGCGATCCGGTGAGCAGGTGGACCATGTACCAGGCGACTCCACGCCAGCGCCGGGAGGGACGGTCGAGGCCGATGGGCTCCGGAAGGTCGATGGCCAGCAACTCCCGCACCGCGGTCCGCTCGAGGGCCCGGGTGGCCGAAAGGCTCGCCGGTACGGCCAGCAGCGCGACGAGGAGCGCAAACGCCACGGCCGCCGAGCCGGAGCTGACCGAAGCCAGCTGCGCCGCCCAGATGAATACCGCGAAATACGGCACGGCGAGCAGGGTGCCGATCATCATGAAGACGAAGTGCCTGGCAATGCGGGCTGTCCGCCTGGGCTTGCGTCCGCGGTCGGTCATGGCCCTATTCTTGCTCATCAAGGAGCTCAGGCGGACTGCCCGCAGATGCCACACTGTCCGCGCCGCTTGAGGTAGTAGGCGAGCGTCGCCGCCGCGAGCAGCGGACCCCACACGATCCAGAGGAAGGCCGGTGCACCGGTGGCCCAGTTCTCGGCGTCGAACGGGACGCCGCCTGTGATATCAGCGGTGAAGAGGCGGATGATCTCGGTGCCCGCGGGCACCACAACGACGGAGACCAGGCTCGCCGGAATAACGGCCAGCAGCACAGGAACGGACCGTCCTCCAATGAATGGAACCCAGCGCGGGAACACCGACCCCCAGCGTTGAATCAGGCCGAGCGTCAGCAGGGTGCCGAGCAACGCCATCGACGCCAGACCCAGGCCGGCGTACACCCCGCCGCCGGCCTGCAATTCGCTGAGCAATTCTGTGCTGAGTCCCAGCGGAATTCCGGCTGCCCAGGCGAACCGGGTGAGCGCATACGCGGCCGGTATCACCGCGGCCGCAATCGTCACCGGCTTGCCCCAACGCCGGGCGGACGCAGCGGTGAACCGGTTGTTCCCGCGTCCGCAGGCGAGGCACGCGCCGACGCTTCGACGAACGGCGACGACGGCAGTCCCCACCCACATCGCAACACCGGCAAGCACCGCGGCCTGGTGCCCGACGATCGGCCAGTGGAAGTCGATGTCCAAAGAGCCGGGATTCACCAGGAAGTTGATGAGCAGAAAGGGTACGTAGCCGAGCATCGTCAGGAGCCGGCTGTCCACCACGAGCAGAAGCGTAATGCCGGCATAAACGACAGCGAACGTAACCGCCGCGCCCGCGAGGAGCCGGCCCGGCCGTCGTCGTACGTGGATTGCCAGGGCGAGTCCGCCGCCGAGTACCGCAAGGGCTGGAAGCACCCAGTGCAGTACGTCGCCGAGCGGTCCGTTGAGGGGCGCATGTTCGGCAGGTGCTGCCGGATCTGCCAGCGGCAGCCGACCGCCAAGTACGACGACGGCGGCCGCCACTGCCGCGTAGGCGAAGGCTGCGATCGAGGTGATGAGCGGGACGGCGGGTAGCAGTTTGGTTGGGCGTTTCAAGGATTGCTGAGTCATGACTTCAGTCTTGTTTCGCGTTGCCGCCCGCGAATCCCTCCCGCGGATGAGCGGCATCCCCCAAGCGGGGGAACTTACGTGCACCTATGGCGGCTTCCACCGCGGCGAAGTCGCCGTAGCTGCACGAAAGTTCCGGATTACGGGGTGTTACGGGGTTTTGGCTGCCCGCGGCTCGATGGTGATTGAGGTGACCTCCCGCAGCTTCGGCGCGGAATGGTCCTTATCGTCAACAACGCCGGTGTCCCAGCGGAGATTCAGGCCCTCAGGTGTTACCTCGAGGCTCGCGAGGTTGTTATCGAACCACGGGCTCTTCAGCGTTGACCAGTGGAACGGTGGATGAGGAATGAACTTGGCGAGCATACCTCCCACGGGCCCGGCAACCCGCGTGGACATCAGGGCCGCGACCCAGCGCAGCGCCGGCCGCAAAGGGTTGCGGATGGGTGAGCAGACCGCCTGAAGTACGCGGGACTGCATGGGCTGGTCCACCTCCTCGATGTAGGAAAAGTGCACGTCACCCGACAGGAAGGTCACAGTCTCGGGAGCCTTGCCGCGGCGGCCCTGGGCAACTTCTGTGGCCATGGCGGCAACGGCGCGGAAGGTCGACGGGAAGGCAGCCCAGTGTTCAAGGTCAATGGCCTGCCGGATCCGCTCGCCGACAGCGGCAACGCGCTCTCCCCAGCGGCCGTCGGCGAGCACGGCATTCCACTCCTCGATATGGTGCAGCCCGCGCGGTAACAGGAACGGCAGGGATGTGGCCACGAGGAGATGGCGGCGGTCGCCCTGCATCCGCTCGTCCAGCCACTGCAGTTCCTTGCCGTCCAGCATTTCGCGCTTCCCGGGTTCGAGGACGCGCGCCGCCCGGGAGTCGAGCACGATCAGCCGCACGTCACCGAAGTTCCGGCAAAAACTCCAGCGGTACCGTTCAGGATCCCGGTCCGCTTCCTCGACCAGGGCTTCAAGGACGGGGCTGAGTTCCAGTTCGCCGGGGCCGCGGTGGGAGACGATGGCCTGCCAAATCTCGTCGTCGGCCCTGTCTGCGGGCGACAGGTTACCGAGGTGCTGGTAGACCCAGTAGGACGCGAGCCCGGAAACGATCCGGTCCTTCCACCAGGGGATGCTCTCAACCTTCCGCTTCCAGAGCAGCGAGGAGTTCCAGTCGTCGCGGATGTCGTGATCATCGAAGATCATGGCGCTCGGAAGGGTGGACAGCAGCCAGCGGATGGCCGGGTTGGACCACGCGAGCCGGTAAATCTGTGTGTACTCCTCGTAGTTGCGCAGTTCAGCGTCAAGCTTGGTGGTGATTCCGCGGTCGTCCCTGATGAGCTGCAGCATCTCGTTGCTCGGAATGTCCGCGTACACCTGGTCCCCGAGGAACGCAATCAGGTCCGGCTGCGGGGACCCATCGCGGGAGGCGAGATCCAGCGCGAAGGCCAGCAGCGAATCCACACCGTGGGTCTTGTGCGCGGCAAGGTCGTTGGCCTCGCTGGTCCTGCAGGATCCGAACGCCAGCCGGAACGGGCGCTCAGGATCCACGGTGCGGATAGTGGAAGGCGGGAAGGGTGATCCTTCTTCGGGCCACACCTGCTTGTTGCCGATATGCACGGTGTAGGGGAGCGTGGCTCCGGGTTCCAGCCCGCCGATCTCAACCAATGCGTAGTGATGTCCATGGATCGAGAACGTGCGGGCATCCCACTCGCGGTCGCCGGCACGAACAACGACGACGCCGGCCACCCCGGTTTCCACCCATACGCTCGCCGAGGTCTCGTCGACGAACCGCAGCAGAGGGCCGAGCATCAGGAGATTGTCCATCGTTCATTTCTACCCGGGTTCGCGAGGGCCGCGCTATGGGGGCGTCCAGGAACAGTCCGGTCTACGGCCGCGTTTCGGGTGACCGCCGCTGAATTGTGTCAACAAATTCCAGCTATCGTCCGTGCAATTTTGTCCGAGCCGTTCAACCGATGAAGCTGTTGCCATGACACCTGACCAGCCACCCTTGTGGCGCCGTGCCGTAGCGGAATTCCTTGGCACAGCCATGCTCGTCGCGATCGCCGTCGGTTCCGGGATTGCCGCTGTACGGCTGTCGCCCAATGACATCGGCCTGCAGTCGCTGCAAAACAGCACCGCCACGATGTTTGGCCTAACCGTACTGATCCTGGTTTTCGGGCCGGTGAGTGGGGCTCATCTTAACCCGGTGATTTCGCTTGCCGATTGGTTCCTGGGGCGGCGTACCGCTTCAGGCCTGTCGCTGCCGGATCTCGGCGCCTATGTTGTCGCCCAGGTCACGGGGGCAATTGGCGGCAGCGTGCTCGCGAATGCGATGTTCGACGTTGGGACGGCCGTCTCATCCAAAGAACGCGACACTTCCGGGTACATGTTGAGCGAGATCGTTGCCACAGCCGGGTTGATTCTGCTGATTTTCGCCCTGGCGGCAACGAATCGGGGCGCGCTCGCCGCGCCGGCGGTCGGCGCCTATATCGGAGGTGCGTACTGGTTCACGTCCTCAATGTCGTTCGCGAACCCCGCGATGACCGTCGGACGTATTTTCAGCGACACTTTCGCCGGCATTGCGCCAGGCTCCGTGCCCCCTTTTGTCGTAGCACAGTTGATCGGCGGTGTAGTGGGCGTCGGACTCCTGCTCCTACTCTTTCCGAAGGTCAAACACGCCGCCGGCGACATCGTTATACCGCACCCGGCAGAAGCGGTCATGGCCCCCGGCTTCCATGAAGAGCCGGCCGGTCCGTCGCATGCGATCCCGGCAAGCCCCCAGATCCCGATTAACGGCGGGGCAAAGCCGAACTAGCGGCTCCAGGTGACGTACTCCGCCCACAGGCGGTCAACGTCGTCGTCCTCCCCGGCCGCTTCCCGCAGGAGCAGGCGGCCGGTCGATTCGAGGTGCTTGCGCATCGATTCGGCCGCGGCGGTGGCGTTGCCGTGTTCGACGGCGGTGAGGATCGGCAGGTGCTCGGCGTACACCTCCTCGAGGGACCGGGACTTGCGCATGGTGGACATGCCGACAAGCCGCGTGGCATCGCGCAGGTTCTCGATGATCCGGATGGTGTGGCTGTTGCCGGCGAGGTTCAGCAGGAGGGCGTGCAGCCGCTGGTCGTGGAGGAGGAACGCGCCCTCATCGCTGTCCTGGACCGCTTGCTGCATCGCCTCGCGTTCGGTTTCCAGCGCTGCACGATCCTCCGCGGAAGCCCGCCGTGCCGCCTGCGCCGCTGCCGGTATTTCGAGCGCCATCCGGACGGCCATGATTTCGGCCAGCTCCCGTGCGCCGGGCAGCACCACGCGGAATCCCCGGTTACGCACAATCGACACCATGCCCGTTTCCGCGAGCCGGAGCAACGCCTCGCGGACCGGGCTGCGCGAAACGTCGAGCTGATCCGCCAACTGGTACACCGAATACAGCTCGCCCGGCACGAAGGTGCCGTCCCGGATGCCCTCGCGCACGGCGTCGATGGTGCGCTCGGTCAGGGACGGCGGGCGGGGAGTGGAAGGCATGTCACCAGAGTAGTAGCCAGGAACCCCTCGTGTAGGAGTAACATGTTACTTATGGCGACGACGCTCACCGAACCCACCTCCCTGACCGCAGAACTGCAAGCACGCGGCGTTGCAGACGCCCGCGCGGACGCAACGTCCCGCGCCGTGTACTCCAGTGACGCTTCGCTGTATCGAATCCAGCCCGCCGCCGTCGTCTTTCCGCGCCACATCGACGAGGTGCTGACCACCCTCGAGGTGTGCCGTGAGCGCGGCGTTCCCGTCACGTCCCGCGGTGCAGGCACGTCGATTGCCGGGAACGCCATCGGCCCGGGCGTGGTGATCGACTTCAGCCGGCACCTGAACCGGGTCCTGGAGTTCGACGCCGAAGCGCGCACCGCCGTCGTCGAACCCGGCGCAGTCCACGCGACGCTACAGAAGGTGGCGCTCGCGAACGGGCTTCGGTTCGGCCCCGATCCCTCGACGCACACGCGCTGCACCGTTGGCGGGATGATCGGCAACAACGCGTGTGGCTCGCGCGCGCTGGCCTATGGGCGCACCGCAGATAACGTGACGCAGCTCGACGTCGTCACCGGCTCCGGTACGCGCCTGCGGCTGGGGGCTGCGGGGGAGACGCCGAGCCGTGCGGAAACTGATGCGTTGCGCTCACTCGTGGCCGCGAACCTCGGGACCATCCGGACCGAGCTCGGGCGGTTCGGGCGGCAGGTTTCGGGATACTCGCTGGAGCACCTGCTGCCTGAGCGGGGGTTCGACCTGCGACGAATGCTTGTGGGCAGCGAGGGTACGCTCGCGGTGATCCTTGAGGCCGGCGTCCGCCTGGTACAGGACGCGCCGTACAAAACCATGGTGGTGCTCGGCTTCGGGAACATCGGCGAGGCGGGTGACGCCGTCACCTCCGTGCTGCCCTTCAAACCGACGGCGTGCGAGGGGCTCGATTCGCGGATTGTCGAGGTGGTCCGCACCCGTAAGGGGCCGCAGGCCGTGCCCGAACTTCCCGGCGGCGCCGCCTGGCTGTTCGTCGAAATCTCAGGGGACGACGCGCTCGAGGTCGCCTCCCGGGCCGCCGAGGTGAGTCGAATCGGCGCCGCGCGGCATGCCCGCATCGTCGAGGATCCCCGTCAGGCGGCAGCGCTCTGGCGGATACGTGAGGACGGCGGCGGACTCGCAGGACGCTCGCCGTCGGGAGCTCCCGCCCACGCCGGATGGGAGGACGCGGCGGTTCCCCCGGAGCGGCTTGGCGACTACCTCCGCGAGTTCGATGAGATGCTCCTCGCCCACAACCTCACCGGCTTCCCGTTCGGCCATTTCGGCGACGGTTGCGTGCACGTCCGTCTGGACTTCCCCTTCCAGAACGACGACGGTGCCGCCGCCTTCCGCGCCTTCCTCACCGACGCTGCGAAACTGGTGGCGTCCTACGGCGGCTCGCTCTCCGGCGAGCACGGCGATGGACGAGCCCGCAGCGAGCTGCTGCCCTACATGTATACGCCGGATGCGCTGGCACTGTTCGGCAAGGTCAAGGGAATCCTGGATCCGGACAATCTCCTCAATCCGGGCGTTCTGGTGGATCCCGACCCGTTGGACGCCAACGTCCGTGTCGCCTCCGCTGGGCCCCTGCGTTCGGGACTGGCGTTCGGCTACGAGCACGACGACGGCGACTTCAGCCAGGCGGTCCACCGCTGTACCGGGGTGGGGCAATGCCGTGCGGCGCATCGTGATAATCAGACGGTCATGTGCCCCTCGTACATTGCGACACTCGAGGAGAAGGATTCGACCCGCGGACGCGCGAGGGCGCTGCAGGAGATGATCAACGGAAGCGTGACCGGGGGGCGGTCCGATGGTCTTCCTCCTGGAAAGCCGAACTGGCGGGCCCCCGAAGTGCACGAAGCGTTGGACCTCTGCCTGTCCTGCAAGGGCTGCGCGTCCGATTGCCCCACGGGGATCGATATGGCCGCCTACAAGGCTGAAGTGCTGCACCAGAGTTACAAGCGGCGGTTGCGGCCGGCGTCACACTATTCGCTGGGGTGGTTGCCGCGGTGGGCGCGATTCGCTTCTGTGGCGCCGCGGGTGCTGAACTTCCTGATGCGGCTACCCGGGGCTCGTCAGCTCGGGTTGCGGGTTGCCGGGGTGGATTCGCGGCGGAACATTCCGGCGTTCGCTCCGCAGACGTTCCACAAGTGGTTCCGCTCGCGGACTGCTGGTTTCTCCGGTGATCGCCCCCAGGTACTGCTGTGGGCGGATTCGTTCACGAACAACTTTTCGCCTGAGG
The DNA here is from genome assembly GCF_011927905.1 of Arthrobacter pigmenti. NCBI lineage: Bacteria > Bacillati > Actinomycetota > Actinomycetes > Micrococcales > Micrococcaceae > Arthrobacter > Arthrobacter pigmenti. The sequence goes on along the minus strand of NZ_JAATJL010000001.1, from coordinate 3,013,160 downwards.
TTGGTCAGGCTGCGGTGCGGGTGCTGGAGGACGCTGGGTACGAGGTGCTGATCCCCGAAAAGCCGGTGTGCTGCGGGCTGACGTGGATCTCGACCGGGCAACTCGACGCGGCGCGGAAGATTCTGCGTTCATCCGTTTCAGTGCTCGATGAGTACGTGGAACAGGGCATTCCCATCGTTGGGCTCGAGCCCTCCTGCACAGGGGTGCTCCGGTCGGACGCCGTGGAGTTGCTGGGCCGCTCAACTGCTGGTCCGGTTGCCGGTGCCACTTACACCCTCGCCGAACTGTTGGCGAAGACGCCCGGCTACACGCCGCCGTCGCTGGTGGGAACCACCATCGTTGCGCAACCGCACTGCCATCATCATGCGGTGATGGGTTGGAGTCCTGACGCCGCCCTGCTTGAGGGTGCGGGTGCGACGCTGCAGAAGCTTGGCGGCTGTTGCGGGTTGGCCGGGAACTTCGGCGTGGAACGGGGGCATTACGAGGTGTCCGTTGCGGTGGCCGAGCAACAACTCCTGCCGGCGGTCCGCGCCGCGGAAGATGACGCCGTCGTACTTGCCGATGGCTACTCGTGCCGCACCCAGCTCGAGGATCTCAGCGAACGGAAGGGTATCCACCTGGCGCAGCTGCTGGATCAAAGGCGGTAGCTTCGGCTGCTGCCGACTGGCGCAGCTCGCGGGCCAAAGGGCGGCTAGCTTCCGCTCCCGGTCACGCCGCACACAGCAACAAGTCCCACTGTCTGCTGTGCCGCCCGGGGGCCGATATGCCTCTTGCGAAAGTGCCTGCATTGCAGGCAATGACGGCAGATTGCAGGCAACAGCAGCAGATTGCAGGCATACCTGCAGTGCAGGCAGTATCTGAAAAGAACACAGGAGGCCCAGCGACATTGCCGCAGCGCATCGACCGTCCTCAGACACGAAGAAGCCGGTGAGGTGCAGGGCCGGGGGATAACCCACGGACCCGCACCTCACCGGCCCTTATGACAGACGATGAACTCTAAGCCGAAACGCTCCTGGCCGGCGACCCGCTTGCCGCAAAGGCACTGTCGAAGAACTCCTGCAGCCGGTCGCACAGCAGCATGAACTCTGGGTGCTCGCTGTACATGAAGTCGTTGTGACGGCCGTCGATCGTGTAAAGGGTCTTCGGTGAGGATGCCGCTGCGTACAGGGACGCTGCCTCATCGTAGGGGTGGAGGGTGTTGCGGGTCCCATGCCCGATGAACAGCGGAACCGGTGCCAGATCCTTCACCACCTTCTCCACCTTCAGGTCGATGATCGACTCGGTGAATTGCAGGCGCGTGGGGTGCCCGAACCCGTAAACCTGTGAAAGTTCCTTACCCACGTAGTCCTCGGTAGCCGGATCCAGTGGGTAGTGCGCGAAGGTGTCGGCCAGCTTCGACTCTCCCTCGAGCACCCGCCGCGTGCGGTCCGACTGGACTTCGTCGACGATCTTCGTCCACTCGTCGTAGGTGTGAATCGACTTGAGCCAGCGCTCGCCGTCGTAAAACCCATTCAACGACGCTACACCGGCAACATTGCGAGCCTTCTGACCGGCGAGCACCACATTTGCCGCGCCCATTCCCCAACCGATGAGCCCCAGACGGTGGTTGTCGACATCTTCCTGCGAGTGCATGAAGGTGATGGCGTTACGGATGTCCTCAACCTGCTGCTCAATGAGGACCGTTCCCTTTTCACCTTCACTGTCCGCGAAGCCCCGGTAGTCGAAGCCCAGGCAGATGTACCCGCGCTTCGTCAGGTTTTTCGCGAACATCTTCGGGTAGAACTCGTTGAATCCCTGGTAGCCGGAGTTCACTACTAATGCGGGGTGAGGCCCGTCTCCTGAGAGCTCCTCGGGGTAATAGAGGGTTGCCTTGAGGCGGCTACCTTCACTGAAGAACGTGGTTTCCTTCTCGATCACTGTGTTTCCTTCTGTTCCATGGTGGATCTGTTCGTCGGTATAGCGCTGCCTAACCGAGCAGGCCTTCGCTCTCGAGCCATTCCTCTGCGACGTCACGCGGCTGCTCGCCGTCGTTGTCGATCCTGCCGTTGAGTTCAGTCATGGTCTCGTCGGTAAGTGCTTCGCTGATCGGTGCCATGATGTCCGCGATGGCCGGGTACTCATCGAGGGTTTCCTGCCGCAGGGTGAGTGCGCCCTGGTACTCGACGAAGAACTCCTGATCGTCCTCGAGCACCGTCAGGTCATTGGAGACAATGCGTGCATCCGTGGAGAACACCTCGCCGAAAGTGCACTCCTCGCCGATCTGCGTATAGATCAGGTTGAGATCGAGCTCGACGACGTTGTTGAACTCGAAGCCGTAAGCCTCCTCCAACCCGGGAAGCCCGTCATCGCGGTTGATGAACTCGCTGGCCGCGCACACAGTGGCGTCATCCGGGTTCTCCTGGATGTAGGCGGCTGCATCGCTCATGGTGCTGAGACCGTTTTCTTCAGCGAAGCTGCTCGGAACAGCGATGCGGTAGGTGTTCTCGAAATTGGCGGGTTCCAGCCAGGCAATGCCATTCTCGGCGTCCGCCTCAGCCACGGCGGCGTACAGGTCCTCCGGTACGTCCGTGGTGGTATTGCCGAGAATGTTTACCCATCCGGTGCCGGTGTAGTCCCAGTACATGTCCACTTCGCCGGTTTCCAGCGCTTCACGGACGGTGGCGCTGCCGGAGATTCCGGTCCTGTCCTCGACCGCAGCTCCAGCGTTTTCCAACGCCACAGCGGTGATTTGGCCGAGCAGGATTGACTCGGTGAATTCCTTCGACCCGACGATGAGTTCAGCGCCGGCGAGCTCACCGCTGGAAGCGGCGCCGCCGTCGTCGTTCCCGCCGCCACAGGCGCTCAGCGTCAGTACAAGACCGGCACCGACTGCGGTGATTGTCCTTGCCTTCAAGTTCATGATTCCTTCTTCGTTGTAGTTGGTGTGGTTCTAGAGGCCTTTGGGCCGAAGGAAGTCCTCGGCTATTCCGGCCAGGTAATCGATCAGCAGCGCGAGGACAGCCGTGAGCGCTGCGCCGATGATCTGGATGAGAACGCGGTTGGTTGATAGCCCGGCGACGATGATGTCGCCGAGGCCACCGGCATTGATGTAGGTGGTCAGGGTCGCTGTTCCCACGTTGATGACCAGCGCTGTGCGAACACCTGCCAGGATGATCGGAACGGATAGCGGCAGCTCAAGTCGGAACAGCACACCCGATTTGGAGATCCCCATGCCACGGCCCGCTTCGAGGACGGATTCGTCCACCTGTTCAAGCCCCACCATGGTGTTCAGCAGTACGGGGATGATGGCGTAGAGCACGAGGCCCACCACGGCAGCCTGGAAACCGAGGAACAGGAACGCAACGGCGAGGAGTACCAGGACGGCAATCGTCGGGATTGCCTGGCCGAGGGTGAGCAGGGTGATCAGGTATGGCCGGAAGCGGCGGGTGAACGGGCGGGTCAGCAGGATGCCCAGGGGAACGGCGATGACCAGCGTGAGCAGTGTCGAGACCGCTGTCAGCTGGATGTGTTCCCAGGTAGCAGTGGCAAGAGCCGCGGCATTGAGCGAACGGGCTTCAATGCTGTCGAGCTCCCGTGAACTGACGTAGAGGTACATAATCAGACAGGCAGACGCGAGTATCGCCGGCATCACGAGGTAGCCGGCGAGTGACCGGTGGCGCGGAAGTGCTGCGCTGGGCACGACGGCGGTACGAACCCGGGTCCCAACGTCCGTCATGGCTGCCCTCCCGCCGTGGCAACGCCGGCCCCGTAAGCCGACCCGGAATTCGCCTGCGCCGCGGTGCTCCGCATGGAACGGATCGCTCCGTTGATCTGATTGATGTCGACGATCCCCTGGTAGGCGCCGTTGGAGCCGGTGACGATAGCCACGCCGTACGGTGCCGCGACCAGTTCGTTCAGCGCATCGCTGAGCGTGTCGGTGGGCCGCACGGTCACACCCGGTTCGAGCCCCAGTTCGCTGAGCGGACGCCCTGATGCGCCATCGAGGTCTTCCGCGCCAACCCACCGGGAGGGCCGCCCGCCGTCGTCGAGTACAAGGACGGCACCAAAGGCGCTCCCGCGGAGCATGTTCCGGACCTCGGTATGGTCAGCGTTCGTTCGAACGGTTGGCCACTGCGTCAGGTCGATATCGGATACATGACTGAGGTTGAGGCGCTTGAGCGAGGCGCCCTTGCCGATGAAGTCGGCCACGAACTCATTGGCCGGTGCCGTCAGGATGCGCTCCGGGGTGTCGTACTGGGCAACCCGGGAGGCCTCCTGGAGGATCACGATGCGATCGCCCATCTTGATCGCCTCATCGATGTCATGGGTGACGAAGACGATGGTTTTGCGGACCTCGGACTGCAGGCGCAGGAACTCGTTCTGGAGGCGGTCGCGGGTAATCGGGTCAATCGCGCCGAAGGGTTCGTCCATCAGCATCACGTCAGGATCCGCTCCAAGGGCACGCGCGACTCCCACCCGTTGGCGTTGCCCACCTGAAAGCTGTTTCGGATAGCGGTCGCGGTACTCTGCCGGCGCCATGTTGACCATCTCCAGCAGTTCGTCTACCCGGGCGGATACCCTCTTGCTGTCCCAGCCGAGCAGCTTCGGCACGGTTGCGACGTTTTCCCCGATGGTCATATGTGGAAAGAGGCCAACCTGCTGGATGACGTAGCCGATGCGCCTCCGCAGCTGGTCGGGATCGGCGGATGTGACATCGTCGCCATCGAGGATGATCCGGCCGGACGTGGGTTCGATGATGCGGTTGATGGTCTTCATGGTGGTTGTCTTGCCGCAGCCGGATGGGCCAACCAGGACAACAATCTCACCCTCGTAGATGTCCAGCGTCAGATCGTCGACAGCGTTGTGCTTCTGGCCGGGGAACCGTTTCGTGAGATTTTCCAGCCGGATCATGACTTTGCGGGCGTTCTGGCTGTTGGTCGGTGAGGTGATCATCGGATTCCTTGGGAGGTTGTGAGCCTGCGGATGGCATAGAACAGGACATCGAACAGAATGGCGAGGACAACGATGCCGACCGTTCCCGCCAGCACCAGATTCACGGCCACGGGTGTGCCGACCCGGGCCAGCCCGGTGAAGATCAATTCGCCGTAGCCCGGTCCAAGCACGATCGAGCCGATGGCGGCGATGCCGAGGAGCACCAGGCTGGTCACCCGGACGCCGGTGATGATGACGGGCCAGGCCAGAGGCAATTCGATGCGCAAGAGCTGTTGGCGGCGGCTCATCCCCATGCCGCTGGCTGCTTCCACGATTGCCGGGTCCACTTCCCGTAAACCGGTGATTGTGTTGCGTACAACGGGAAGCAGCCCGTACATGGTCAGCGCGACTACCACCGGCATGGCGCCCAGGCCCAGCGGTCCGATGAGCAGGATGAAGAGGGCAAACGAGGGAACCGTCAGGAACGCACCCGTAACCGCCAGCACAGCTTCCCGTGGACGGGGCTTGCGATAGGTAGCTATGCCGAGGCCCACGCCAATGACCGTTGCGAGCAGCACTGAAACGCCGACGACGGCGGCATGCCCGAGTCCCAGCTCAAGCATGTCGTCACTGCGGCTGACCAGGAATTCGAAGAAGTTCACTCGGATCCGCTCCCTGATTGATTCCGGGCGGTTTGTTCAGAACTGGTCATGACAGCACAAGCTCCCTTGGGTTGTCGGACGCACTTGCTTCGAGCCAGCTTCGGTCCAGGCCAAGTCCGGCGAGCGTCTCGATGAGTTCGCGCAGCGCGCGGGGTGGTTGCGGGCTGGTCGGTTGCCCGGCGTCGGAAGCCAGGATCAGTTTGTCCCCTGCCGCCCGGGCAACTTCGGCGAGCAGTGCGTTAGTCATCTCCGGTTGGTGCCAAAGCTGATAGGCGGTGATTTCGACGTATGCCCCCTGCGCCGCGAAGTCAGCGATCTCGGAAATGCCCATCGCCGGGACGGTATAGGAAGGGTGGGTCAGCAGGAACCTGGTGATGTTACGGCTTCGTGCCTGCTCGAACAGCCAGCGGCATTCGTCGCCGCTCAGGTGGCCTGTGCAGAGCACGGCGTCGAACTCGGCAATCAGGTCCAGCACCAGCGCAATGTCGTCCAGTTGCTGCTCGGTTGCTGCCAGCACCGGCGGAGTGGAGAGCGTTGACCGGTTCAGGCGGGGCTGGAGGTCGCTCAATCGGGGAAGGCCGGCTGCTTCCTGTGTGTGCGCATCCGCCGTCGGGAACCAGATGACCCTGCCGCCGCTTTGCAGCGTGGCTGCAACCGACGAGGGATTGATTCCGCCGGCCGGCCGGTTGAGCGCAATGCCGCCCACGACGTCGAGCCCTGACGCTCGTGCCAAAGCCCTGGCTCTACCGACGGTTGACTCCTGATGGCCCTTGAGCACGAAGCCGCTGAAGCCGGCGGCCGCGTACTCGGCGCAGATCTGATCGTCGTATCCGATGCGGTCCATGACATCCGGTGCCGCGTGAACGTGTACATCGAACACGCTCAGGAGGCCCGGAGTCTTGTAGTGAAAGGGCTACGCTGCCCGTTTTCGGTCTGGATCATGTCGACGACTCTAAGAGGCGAATGTGATGAAGACAACACGGTGGTGCAAAATATGCAACACTGTTGTCTGGATACTCAGTTGCCGGCAGGTTGTTGAATTTGCATCCGACTATTGCAATCAACGCATCCGGACGGGATAGTGATGCCACGACGATCGACGCTATTTTGATGAGCTCGGACCATCAGAAGCAGTTCAGGAAAGACAGGAAGAACGTTGCCCTTGAGTGAACCCAACAGCCGTGCCCGGGATACGTTGCGCGTCCGGCTTCTACAGACCGATCCCGTACTGGGTGACGTTGACAGGAACCTGCAGAGCCTGGATGAGCTCATCGGGTCATCCTCGGATTGCGATCTCGTTGTAGCGCCGGAGCTTGCCACTCACGGGTATCACCTCAGCGAGGTTCCGGACGCGATGCCGCTTCAGCCGGACGACGAGCGGCTGCTCGGACTTGGCAGGCATGGTCCGGCAGCCGTGGTGGGATTCGCTGAGGCCTTCCGCCACCACACCTTCAACAGTGCCGCGCTCCTGACAAACGGCAGTTCCCGGATTCAACGGAAGATGTACCTCCCCACCTACAAGGGGTGGGAGGAGCGCAAGCACTTCCGCCCGGGAGGCCAACTCCACTGTGAAGACCTCCTGAACACGCGCCTATCCGTACTCATCTGCAACGACGCCTGGCAGCCTGCCATCCCGTGGCTGGCTGCACACGGTGGAGCGGAAGTGCTTGTGGTGCCGGTCAACAGTGCCACCAGCAACGTAGGCGTCCCAACTGAGCGCGCCTGGGAAATTCTGCTGCTTCACGCGGCGGTGGTCCTTCAGTCCTACGTGGTGTTCGTGAATCGTTGCGGTGAGGAGAACCAGCGGGACTTCTGGGGTGGGTCGCGGGTATTTTCGCCATCCGGAGAAGTGTTGGGGCAGTTGGGTTCGGAACCGGGAGAACTGGACTGTGAACTGGACCTGGGGGCGTTGCGAACACTGCGGCGCCAGTGGCCGTTGCTGCAGGAGTCCCGGGCTGACCTCATAGCGCGGGAAGCTTCCAGGCTGGCGGAGGAGGAGGCCTGAGACCATGACTGAATCCAGAAAACAGAGTGGGGCAGCCAAGATCATGGCGTTGCTGGAGGTACTGGGCACTGCTGATGCGGCTCAGTACCCGCATGGAATGACGGTGTCGGAGGTTGCCCGGGCCCTGAGCAGGGACAAGTCCATCATTTCCCGCCAGTTGAAGAGCCTCCTGGAGTCCGGTCTGGTATCCCGGGATCCATCAGGGTGCTTCGAGTTGAGTTGGCGTCTGTATGCGTTGGCATCGCGTGCGGGCGATCAGAATCTGGCGAAGCGGGCTGGGCCGGTGATGCGACGGCTGACGGACAACGTTCGTGAGCGTAGCCATCTGACCGTCCTGAGCGACGGGGAAGTACTCACGGTCCGCTCCGAGAGTTCGCGTCGGTCCATCGAAACGCAGGGCTGGGTGGGGCGGACCATCCCCGTGGGGAGAAGCTCCAGCGGCATGGCGCTGCTTATGGACCATGAAGACGAGCAAATTCTTGAAATTGCGTTGGCAACAGATCCCGCCGGTTCACGCAAACAGGCGGCTGCATTCCTGGATGAGATCAAGCAGTCCAGGCAACGCCAGTACACGATCGCCAACCGCATTTTCGATCCGGAGATCATCGGCATCGGCACACCCATTCGCGATTTCTCAGGACGAATCGTTGCTGCACTGAACATCTCCGGTCCGGCAGCCCGCATCGAGGACCACATTCCACTGTTCGGCTCGCACCTCATTGCCGCGGCCACCAGCCTCCGGCACCCCGACACGGGGGCTGCATCCGCGCACTGAACCTACCTCAGATCGGCTCGCGCAGGTCCTTGATCAGCGGCCCGACCATCTGCTCCATCGTTGCGAGCAGCAGCGCCTTATCCCGAACTGCAGCCAGGCGGGCCGAGCGCACGAACATCAGCCGCGCCAGCCGCCGCGACTGGTTCTGCGCCGCCTCGACGCGCTGCCGCCGTCGTCGTACGTAGAGGTCCAGTGCGTTCGGGAGGTAGCCAGCGTCAGTGCGGGATAGTTCGTCCGCCAGTACAGCCGCCGATTCCAGTGCCATTGACGCACCGATCCCCGCCGTCGGAAGGAACGCTGCCGCGGCGTCACCCAGCAGCGCTACCCTTCCCTTCACCCACTTCGGCGCCCGCACGTCGGCCATCGGCCAGAGGTAAAGCGGCTCATTCTCCGGTGGCAGGCCATCCACCAGTTCGGGCGCCCCGTGTTCTGTGAGCAGCGATGCCACCCGGGTGGACCGGCCGCGGGATTGCAGCGTATCGAGAGGTGCTCCCGCGATGACGCACAGCCGGTCGCGGCACGGGTAGGTGCCGAGGAAACTCCCGGCGGCCCAACGTTCGGTGGTCGCTCCGGGCGGAGTCAGCGATGGATCCGCCCACCAGACGTAACAGCCCCAGCCGGTGTGCCGGTCGGGTACGCGTCCGATGGTCAGGTCGCGGACGCGGGAGTGGATGCCGTCCGCGCCGACCACCAGGTCGAACGTGCCCGTGGTCCCGTCGTCGAACGCCACCTCCACCTCGTGGACGGACTGCCACAGCGAGGCGATCCCGACGCCGTCGCGCACGTCGATCGAGCTGGTGAGCGGTTTCCGCAGGAGTGTCAGCAGGTCCTCGCGCGGGATGATGCCAAGATGTCCGAAAGCGCCGATGCTCTCCGGCATCGCAGAGGAAAACAACGTGCGGCCGGACCCATCCCGCCCGGTGTAGGACTCCATCGGCTCACTCGCCGCAACGAACTCCTCATGCACGCCGAGCGCATGGAAGACCCGGCTCCCATGCGGCCACAGGGCGATCGCGTAGCCAAGGTCCGCGTCGTGCGGCCGACGGTCGACGACGACGGCGGCCTCCCCCCGCCTCGCCAGTAATCCGGCCAGCGCCAAGCCTGCGGTGCCGGCTCCGACTATGAGGATGCGCATGATTTTTCGTCCTAACGGGTCAGTGGGAAATGAGTCCGCGCAGCAGCGCCGCGATCGCCGGGGCGGGGTCGGCATCGGGTGCGGGGTGGACCAGCCGACTGGTCAACAGCCCGTCGATCAGCGCGAGCAGGTACTGCAGGTGCGCCTTCGGATCCCGCGAGCCAAGAGTTAGGAGCGCGGGCATCATCCAGTTCGCCAGTTCAGCGCGGCCCTTCTCGGCCTCCTCGCCCAGCTGCGGCCGGTTGCTCGCCTCAACGAACACGGCGTGGCGCGCGAGGGAAAGCGAACGGTGCTCACCCGTCAGCTTCTCAACGAGGCGGCCGAGGGCCGAAGCGAAACCGCCGACGTCGTCAAGGTCCTTCGTGGAAGCGAGCGCACTCCAGACAGCCATTTCCCGTTCGAGGATCCGGTTCAGCGCGCCGGTCAGGAGGGCGTCGCGGGACCGGAACCGGTTCGATGTGGAACCGAGCGGCAACTGGGCCGCCGCATCAACCGCGCGGTGGGTCAGTTGCCGTACGCCGCCCGCGGCAAGCACTTCGATGGCGGCGTCGAGAAGAAGCTGTTCACGCATAGACAGAACACTACACCCGTAGTCTAGAATCACTACATATGTTGTCGAATCTGCCTGTTGGTTTCCTGCTGACCGTCCTGATCCTCGGGGTGGCGACCGTCTGCGCGTTGTGGCCCAAGCGTGCGCCGGGCCCACTCGGCACCGGAATGTACCTGGCCGGCATGGGCGTGAACGAGATACCTCTGGTCGCTGCGCTCTGGGCAGTCCCGGGCACAGTGCTGACCCTGGCAGATGACGATCCACTCACGCCCGGCGGGATTCTCGGTGCGGTGATCCTGGTTGTGGCCTGGGTTGGCCTCGGTGTCGTGGCGTACCGCGCAGTGAGGTCGGCCGATGTGCCGGAGGCAGCTATGCGTGCGTCGCTCGGTACGGACTGGCGATCGGGGGTCGAGCCTGGGCGGCCGAACCTGCTGCGCGCCTTCCTGCTTCCCTTCCTTCGGCGGCGGCGGGACGTTGAGCGCGTGCGGAACATCGCGTACGACGACGGCGGCAGGCGGCACCTGCTCGATGTGTACCGGCACCGGTCCCGGCCTCAGGGGTGCCCGGTGTTTGCCCATTTCCATGGCGGGCATTTTGTTTCCGGGGCCAAGAACCGCGAATCGCTGCCGCTGCTTTACCACCTCGCGAGCCGTGGATGGCTGTGTGTGAGCGCGAACTATCGGTTGACTAGCTTCCCCGATTACGTGGTGGATGCGAAGCGGGTCCTGGCCTGGGTGCAAGAGCAGGGTGCGTCGTATGGGGCGGATCCGTCGGTGGTGTTCGTGGCCGGTAATTCCGCAGGGGGCTATCTGGCCTCCTTCGCGGCGCTGACTCCGAACCAGCCGGAGTATCAGCCGGGCTTTGAGGGTATCGACACGTCCGTTACCGCCGCCGTGTGCCAGTACGGGTACTACGGCACGACGGCGGGGGATCCTCGCAGTACTCCGGCCGCGCATGTCAGCGAGGAGGCACCGCCGTTCCTCGTGGTGCACGGGGATCGGGACACGATGGTTCCGGTTGAGTGGACCCGGGAGTTCGTTGCCGAACTGAAGGCAGCATCCCGCGAGCCCGTGGTGTATATGGAACTGCCCGATGCCCAGCACACCTTCGACTACTTCAACTCGCTCCGCGCACAGCTCGTGGCCGAGCGGATTGAGGCGTTCGCCGGGTGGGTCCGGAGCCGCGCGAACGCGAGGTAGGCAGCCCGCACGTCAGCCGAGCACCACGTCACCGGTCTCGGTGATCCGCCAGCCCGGGTTGTGCGCGATCTCCCAGACGACGCCGTTCGGGTCCTTTACGTGCGCGTGGAAGATCCCGCCGAACTTACCCTGCTGCGGCTGCTTCAGGATGTTGGCGCCAGCCGCAGCCATCGCGCCGACCGTGCGGTAGACCTCCTGCGGGCTGGCGACGTTGTGCGACAGGGTGATGCCGGAGATGCCCGGCGCAGCGGTGACGCCCTGGTCCTCGGCGAACTTGCCGGCCTCGAACAGGCCAAGAAGCAGGCCGGGAGCAACCTGGTAGAAGATGATCTCGTCGTCGACGTCCAGAAGTGCGTCCCAGCCGAGGCCCTCATGGTAGAAGCGCCGCGCCGTCTCAAGGTTGGGCGTGGCAAGCGTGATGAAGTGCAATTGCTGGTCCATGGGGTTCCCCTTGCGTCGTTGCGGCACCGATGGCCAGCCTAGCTGTGATCATCCGGCGGCGAGTGACGCGGCTCTATCGTGAAGCTGCCGCAGACGACCGCGCTCCCATTCCTTGAGAAACGGTTGGCGACGAGCCACATAGTATGTAACATTTCACATACTATGTGGCACAAGCCACAAGCGATCACCGCCGTGCTGGCCGTCCTCGGCCGGCGGACGACGACTCAAGGAAGAGGCGCATGGACACCCTGGTAAGCATCAGCGACGGCTTGTGGAACCCGATGGCCTACATGGCGCTGGGGGTGGGGCTGTTCTTCACGCTCCTCACCGGCGCCGCCCAGTTCCGGCTCCTGCCGGACACACTGCGGCAGATCTTCAAGCCCAAGAACGCCGACGACGGCGGCATCTCGCCCCTGCAGGCGCTCCTCCTGACCATTTCGAGCAGGGTGGGCGTGGGCAACATTGCCGGCGTCGGAACAGCAATTGCCGCAGGCGGTCCGGGAGCACTGTTCTGGATGGTGGTCTGCGCTCTGTTGGGTGCGGCGAGTGCTTTTGCGGAGTCAACCCTCGCGCAGGTCTTCAAGCGCAAGATCAACGGTGAGCATCGCGGCGGCATGCCGTTCTACGTTAAGTACGGGCTGCGGATCAAGTGGCTGGCGGTGCTTCTGGCTGTGCTGACGGCGCTGGGATATGGGTTCCTCTTCCCCGGCGTGCAGTCCAACAACATTGCGGCGAGCATGGAGACGGCGTTCAGCATTCCGGTCTGGGTGACGGCGATTGTCGTGACGGGCCTGCTGGGTTTCGTGATCGTCGGTGGTACAAAGCGCGTTGTTGGCGCCGCCCAGTTCATGGTCCCGATCATGGCTGTCGGGTACATCCTGGCCGCCGTCGTCGTACTGTTGGTCAACTTTGACCAGATCATTCCGACTCTCGGACTCGTCCTCTCAAGCGCGTTCGGCATGCATGAAGTGTTCGGCGGCATCGCGGGCGCGGCTGTCGCATGGGGTGTACGGCGAGCGGTGTTCTCGAATGTTGCCGGCGTGGGCGAAGGAACGTACGGTGCGGCGGCGTCGTCGGTCAGTCACCCGGCGAAGCAGGGCCTGGTGCAGGCATTCTCGATCTTCATCGACACCGTTGTAGTCTGCTCGGCGACCGGCCTGATGGTGGTCATGACCGGTTCGTACAACGTCACGCGTGATAACGGCGATCCGATCGTCACCAACGTTCCCGGCCTTGAAGCCGGCTCCGCTTATACACAGGAAGCGGTGAGTGATGCGCTGCCGGGATTCGGTCCGGGATTCGTTGCGATTGCTTTGTTCTTCTTCGCCTTCACCACACTGGTGGCGTTCTACTACATCGCGCACACGAACATCGTGTTCCTGGCAGGCCGCGAATTGGGTCCGGTGCTGAGCTGGGTGCTGAAGATCGGCATGCTCGCAATCACGTTCTACGGATCGGTCGAGTCCGCAGCCGTCATGTGGACGATCGGCGACATCGGCTACGCCTCGCTCGGTTGGATCAACATGGTGTGCATCCTGCTGCTCGCGCCGATTGTCCGGAAGGTCATCAAGGATTACGACCGCCAGCGCCGCACTGGCGCGGACCCCGTTTTCGATCCGCGTCCGCTTGGTATCAAGGGGGCAGACTTCTGGGTGGAAGCCACTCCGTCGGAGACAACAGTCGGTTCGCGGCGCGGGAGCGCGGGCGAGGACTGACCTGCTCGCTTTCCCGTAGGCACAGAGCCCGACGCCGGTGCCTGCCTCCGGCGTCGGGCTTTCCTATGGAGCCTTAACCGTTTGGGCGAAGCTGCGCCTCCGCTGCCGCTCGATGCTCCGGTTCGCCTGATTCGAGTGCAAAAAGCGCATAGTTCAACGGTCCGGCGGCAATCAGTTCGCTGCACCGTCCTGCGAGGTTGGGTTCGCTGTGCCCGGTGAGGTCGCGATACGCGTCCACGGTCGCGGCGAACTGCTCCGGCGGCGCAATCATGAACTGGTACATGAAATCGAGCGCCGGATCGCTGACCCTCGCGGTGGTCCAGTCCAGCGCTGAAACGATGCGGCTGTCTTCATCCAGGAGCAGATGCGCCGGGTAGAGCTCGCCGTGGGTGAGCACGGTGCGCTCCGGCCAGAGGTCGTCGTCGTCAATCCAGGTGCGCCACACGGTGACGAGATCGGACTCGACGTCGAACTCGTCCAGCACCCGGTCGAGGTCACCTGACCACCGTTGCCGCACCTGTTCGGGAGTTTCGAAGGGAATGCCGGCTTCGGCTGCCTCGGTGGTATCGAGGCGGTGTAGGGACACGATTACCTCCGCAAGCGATTGGGCGTACTCAGGTGAGGCGACGTCGTAGTGCCAGACCGGCTGCCCTTCAACATCGAGCGTCAGTCCCGGCTTGCCAGGCAGCAGCGGATAGGCGATGAGATTGGGCGAGCTGATGCGCCAGTCCGGCACCGCGATGGGCAGGCGCGGGCCGACGAAGTCGAGGATGCGCTTTTCCTCCACGATCTTGGCGGACACATCCGCCCGCCGGGGAATCCGCAGCACCCAGTCCTCACCGGTTTCCGCACTGGTTGCGAACGCCACCCGGTAGTCCAGGCCGGCTTCGTTGAACCGGATGGTCGCGGGGTCCAGGGCAAGCCCGTGCTGCTGGGCGAGGTCCGAAACGGCGTTCGCTGTTGGTTCGGGTGTCATGCCTTCGATTCTTGCACCCGACGACGACGGGCTCAGCTTCTCGCAACGGCCTCCAGGACGAGCTTCGGGCTGGCCTCTCGCGGCGGCCTCCAGGGCGCCGCCGAACTGTCAGCCCGGACCACCACCCGGCTGTCCTCCCGGATATGCGCGGGGAGGCTATATGTCGCTGCGGATTCCGCGTGCACTGCAGGCATTGCATGCAACGAGAGCACCGCAGGCAGAATCCTGAGAGGGACAAGGCACCAATCCGGCCTTCCGCGGACTGCCTCCCCGGGGGCAAAACCAGGCGGCAACAGACGGGTGGAACTCAGCCCGCCGTCGTCGTTGTTTTCCTCTCCCAGCCGATAGTCGGCGCGATGTGCTCGATGACGTTGCGGAGGAGCTTCGCGTTGTAGTCGACGCCGAGTTGGTTGGGGACGGTGAGCATCAGGGTGTCGGCGGACTGCACGGCGGCATCCGCGGCGAGTTCTTCGGCGAGTACGTCCGGTTCACCGATGTAGCTCTTGCCGAAGCGGGACATCGCGCCGTCGAGCACTCCTACCTGGTCGCGGGTTTCGCGGAGGGCGCTGAGGGCGAAGTAGCGGCGGTCTTCGTCGTCAACGATCGGGATTACGCTGCGGCTGACCGATACCCGCGGTGAGAAAGTGTGGCCGGCCTCCGTCCAGGCATCGCGGTACAGCTGAATCTGTTCGGCCTGGAGCTGGTCGAAGGGAACGCCGGTGTCCTCGGTGAGCAGGGTGGAGCTCATCAGATTCATGCCCTGTTCGGCGGCCCATACGGCGGTCTTGCGTGTGCCGGCACCCCACCAGATTCGTTGGCTCAGACCGGGGGAGTGCGGCTGGATGGGCAGGAGCCCGGAGGCCTGCCGAGGGTCCGCCTCGGCGACGCCCGCGCCGCTGATCGCATGACGGAAGACCTCGGTGTGGCGGCGTGCCATGTCGCCGGGCTCTTCGCCCCCGGCCGGGACGTACCCGAAGTTGGCGGCGCCGTTGAGCGCGGGTTCGGGTGACCCGCGGCTGATGCCGAGTTGGAGCCGTCCGCCGCTGATGAGGTCCGTCCCGGCGGCTTCCTCTGCCATGTACAGCGGGTTTTCGTAACGCATGTCGATTACGCCGGTGCCCATCTCGATCCGGCTGGTACGCGCAGCGATTGCGGCCAGCAACGGGAATGGCGCTGCCTGCTGGCGAGCGAAGTGGTGGACACGGAAGAATGCACCGTCCACCCCGATTTCCTCTGCCGCAACGGCGAGGTCGATGCCCTGCAGGAGGGAATCGCGCGCAGTGCGCGTACGTGAACCCTCAAGGGGAGACCAGTGACCAAAGGAGAGGAAGCCGATACGCAACATGTTCGTCACAACCATGTACGACGGCGGGACATTCCGCGGGTGCGCTCAGTAGCTCCCGGACGCGCCGCCTCCGGTGAATCCTCCACCGCCGCTGATCGATGAACCGGAAGTGCCCGCAGTGTTGCCTCCATACAGCGACGGATTCGCCACGTACAACGGCAGCCAAATCGCCGGACTGGTGAGCGCGTTGTCCTTCCGATGGCTGTAGCGGTACTTGCGGTAGGCGTCGCGTTGGGCGTCGGTCAGCTCGAAGTCCGGATCGCGCTGCTCTGCAGTCCGGATCTCCTGATCAGCAACACGACGACGACGGCGTGAGTCCGCCACGACCAGCCCGACTATGAGCCCGATGACGACAACAAGCCCGCCAACGATGCTGACCGGAAGAACCCAGGCATACGGGTCCTTCGGCGGTTCCTGACCCTGTGCATAGGTGTAGATCTGGCTGATCGCTTCAGTGAGCCCCTCGGCGTACTGCTCGTTCCCGAACGCCGGTTCGAGGACATCCCCGATGACGTCCTCGGCCTCATCATCGGAGAAGCGCTCGCGGACGCCGTCGGCTGTTTCGATGCGCAACTCGCGCTCGCCGGTATCCGCGACCACGAGCACGCCGTTGTCTGCTCCCTCGTCGCCGACGCCCCAGGTGGTGGCGACCTCGCGGGCGTAGTCTTCGATCGATCCGGCGGCGCCGTCGACCGTGAGCACCGCCACGCGGGCTGCGTCTGTGCTGCCGTTCTGCTCTTCGATGAGCGTGTTGAGTTCCTGCTCCTGCGCGTTGGAGAGGACGTCGGCGGAGTCCAGGACGTTGCCCTCGGCCGGAGGTTCGGGCACTGTGCCAGTGCCTTCGTCGCCGCAGCCGGTGAGCACCAGCAGCAGCATCGCGCCTGCCATGACTGCGCGTCTTGGATGCAACACGAGCGTCCTTCCGGTCCGGTTTTCTCCAGCGTAGCGAGGCGCTCGTCGCAAGGAATCGGTCGGAAGGACTAATCCCTCCGATCGAAGGGCGCGCGTAGAACCGATTAAATTTGTCGCCACTCAAGCATTCTGCGTGCTCCAGCTCGCCAGGAAGTTCAGCGCCTCTTCGGCAGGGCTCGCCGGTTCCACCGTGTAGGTCACGATGGTCAACCCGGGATCGCCCGGCAGCACCAGCGACTCCCCGGTCACCTCGAACTCGCCGACCACGGAATGGCGCAGTGTCTTCGTGGACGTGTAATGGAACTTCACGTTATGGGAAGCCCACCACGCCCGGAACTCCTCGCTGCGGGTGGACAGTTCGCCAACCAGGTCCGTCAATCCACGGTCGTACGGATTGGAACCGGCTTCAAGGCGTAGGGCAGCAACAGAATCCCGCCCGATCCTCTCCCACTCCACGAAGAACTCACGCGACCGGGGATCAAGGAAGGTATAGCGGGCGAGATTGAAGGAGGCCGCGCCGTCGTCATACGCCTCTGAGAACAGGGCGCGGCCCAGGCGGTTGGAGGCCACGACGTCGAACCGGTTGTTCCGCACATAAGCGGGCGCATGGATGGTCTCAAGGATGCGCAACACGCCCTCACGCACCCCGGTGCGTGCGGCAGCACGCGGCCGTGAACGGGTCCCGGACGTGGTCACACGGCTGGGCGCCTTAGCAGCGTTCGCGAGATTGAACAGGTAACCGCGTTCCGCCTCGTCGAGCTGCAGCGCCCGGGCCAGGGACTCCAGCACGGAGTCGGACACCCCGCCGAGGTTCCCGCGTTCCGCCTCGTCGAGCTGCAGCGCCCGGGCCAGGGACTCCAGCACGGAGTCGGACACCCCGCCGAGGTTCCCGCGTTCCAGACGTGTGTAGTAGTCAGTGCTCATGCCGGCGAGCATCGCCACTTCTTCGCGGCGCAGGCCCTTGACCCGGCGTCGTCCTCCGTAGAAGGGGATCGCCGCCTGTTCCGGGCTCAGTCGTTCGCGGCGCGTGGTGAGGAAGGCGCGCACTTCGTCCCGGTTTTCCATGCTCCAACGGTACGACGACTCACGGCCCGCCAGGGAGGGACTGGCAGTACCGGGACAAGCCGGAACTCCCACATCGACCGGCGAGGGTGTTTGATTGATAGCAGTCCGCACGATCGATCTGAGGAGATTTCCTTGCCCACCACCGTTTCCGCTTACTCCGCACTATCCGCAACCGAAGACCTCATCCCGACAACCATCGAGCGCCGGGACGTTGGCCCCGATGACGTCCTGATCGAGATCAAGTTCGCAGGCATCTGCCACTCGGACATCCACACCGTCCGCGGTGACTGGGGTCCGCAGCAGTATCCCCTGGCACCCGGGCACGAAATTGCCGGCGTCGTCACGGAAGTCGGCTCGAACGTCACCAGGCACGCTGTCGGTGACCGCGTGGGCGTGGGCTGCATGGTCAACTCCTGCCGCGAGTGCAAGAACTGCAAGGCAGGCGAAGAGCAGTACTGCCTCAAAGGCATGACCGGCACCTACGGCGCTGTTGACCGCGACGGCTCGATCACCCAGGGCGGCTACTCCACCCACGTTGTGGTGGCAGAGGACTTCGTGGTCCGCATTCCCGAGGGTATCGAGCTCGACGTCGCCGCGCCCCTTTTGTGCGCCGGCATCACCACTTACTCGCCGCTGCGCCACTGGGGTGCCGGGTCCGGTAAGAAGGTTGCCGTCGTCGGCCTCGGCGGTCTCGGTCACATGACCGTCAAACTCGCCCACGCGATGGGTGCTGACGTTACGGTGCTGTCCCAGTCGCTGAAGAAGCAGGAGGACGGGCTCCGTCTCGGTGCCGACCGCTACTACGCCACCAGCGACGAGAACACCTTCACGGAGCTGGCCGGATCCTTCGACCTGATCATCAACACCGTGAGCGCTTCGATCAACATCAGCGACTACCTGGGCCTGCTCTCGCTCGACGGTGCGCTGGTGAACGTCGGTGCTCCCGCTGAGCCGCTGCCCGTGAACGCGATGGCGCTGATCGGTGGACGCCGGTCCTTCGCCGGATCAGCGATCGGCGGTATCCGCGAAACCCAGGAGATGCTGGACTTCTGCGCCGAGCACCAGCTGGGCGCAGAGATCGAGGTCATCCCGGCCGAGAAGATCAACGAAGCGTACGAGCGCGTTCTCGCCTCGGACGTGCGGTACCGGTTCGTGATCGATACGTCGACGCTCTAACCATTCGTCGCAGGTTTAAACCGAAACCTCGGCGTGTCCGTTGAGACACGCCGAGGTTTTGGCATTGAGGCCCGTCAAACCTGCACGGAATCGATCAGGAGGAGCGGGAGTTATGGCCTCCCGGTTGTGAAGGTGTCGCTCCACTCAGTGGTGGCGCCGTCGTCGAGCACGTAGCCCTCCTGCGCCACGGCTGTGACGGTGACGGTGTCGCGGAGCTTCCGGTGGGACCCCGCTGCGACCACCTCGCCGTTGACCAGGTAATCCACGCCCTCCACGGCGGGAATGGTCAGGGTGTCCTGCCCTCGGCCCGGCCGGTCATCAAACATTGGCTCCGCAGGGACCACTTCGGTGGCGTAGCTGAGACCGAAGCCCAGCGGCAGGAGCATGCCCTCGCCGTCGGCTTCGGGAATGTTGACCGGCAGCTTGCCGGTCGGATTCACTTCACCCGTGATGGCACGCACAACGCCGTGGAAATTCACCGGCTTCACGCCGTAGCTGTTCAGCACGGCGTCAGCTCCCGGGAAAACACTGATGTCGTACGGGTTGCGGGTTGCAATAACGACGACGGGCGTACCCGTCTCCGCGAGCGCCGCCACCATCTGTTGCTGGGCAGCGTTGCCGGTTGCGTTGTACGAGGTGAAGACGACGACGTCGGCATCCTCCGCCGCAGCGACCGCACGTTCGCGGTACGCAGCCGAGGGTGAGCTGCCGTTTTCGTATTCTTCAGTGACGGCGAAGCCCTTATCCATGAGCATCGGCCCAACCAGTTCCGGCCAGCCCGAACCCGATCCGACCATCAGCACCGACTCGTGCCCATCGAGCGGCAGGACGTCGCCCTCGTTGCGCAGAAGGGTGACGGCGCGGTCCGATATGGTGTTGGCCGTGGCGAGGTGCTCAGGGTTACCGACGACGGTGTCCACGGCCCCGAGATCAGCCATCGGCTGCTCGAACACTCCGCGCTTGACCTTCCACTCGAGGATCCGGCGGACCGATTCGTTGATGCGTTCCTCTGTAAGCTCTCCGGATTCGACGGCGGCGCGAACGCCCGCGAAGGACGCATCGACGTCGGGCGAGTTCAGAAGGATGTCCGAGCCGGCCTGGATGGCCATGACGGAGATCTCCTCCTGGCTCCACTGAGCGGTCATCGCTGCCATGTCCAGGGCGTCAGTGGTAACCAGGCCCTCAAAGCCCATCTCGTCACGGAGCAGGCCGGTAAGAACCTTGTGCGAGAGCGTGCCCGGCATTTCCGGGTCGATCGCCTCGACGATGATGTGCGCGGTCATGACCATGTCCACGCCGGCATCAATCGCGGCCTGGAACGGCTGCAGGTGCTTGTTCAGCGTTTCGCGGTCGTAGGTGACGATCGGCAGTCCATAGTGGGAGTCCACCGAGGTATCGCCGTGGCCGGGGAAGTGCTTGGCCGAAGCGCCAACATTGTGGGCCTGCATGCCTTCGATCTGGGCGACGCCCAGGGCGCTCACGGTGTCCGGATCCTCACCCATGGAACGGATTCCGATCACCGGGTTGTCCGGGTTGGAATTGAGGTCCAGGACAGGAGCGAAGTCAACGTTGATGCCCATGGCCCGCATCTCCGAGCCGAGAATCTCGCCCTGTGCCCGGGCCAGCTCCTGGTCGAACGTGGCGCCGAGGGCCATGTTGCCGGGAAGGACTGTGGCGGGCGGCCCGATGCGGGCAACGAGTCCGCCTTCCTGGTCGATCGTCACGGCCAGCGGAATGCCGCTATCATCCAGGGCGACTTCCTGCAGACCGTTCGACAGGCCGGCCACCTGATCCGGATTGTTTGTGTTGCCGGACCAGGCGAAGTAGAGCACGCCGCCCAGATCGTACTTCTCGACCACCTCGGCCGGCGTATCAACACCGTAGCGTGCCTGGTTATTGGCCTTCATCGACGTGTCGTTCGCAGATGACCCGTACACATGTGTCCAGGTCATCTGGCCGATCTTCTGGTCCAGGGTCATGTCGGCGATCATCGCGTCGATGTTGGGTGCCGCGGTCGTCGTAATGGGGGTGTTGGCTGGGACGTTGGTCGGCACGGTCGCGAAGGCCGCGCCCGTGCTCGCGACGAGCAGCGCGGTGGCCGCCGCCGTCATCAGTGTTGCCTGTCTCTTCAAATGCATGGTTCCAGTACTTTCACTTGGTGGGCGTCAGCGCCCAGTGGATGGATTGGTCGGAAGTTGTCAGCGGCGTACGAGCGAGAACCCGTCCGCCTCGAAGGCGTCAGCGTTGCGTTCGCCGTTGAGGATGGTGCGGTTGCCGTCGTGAACCTGGATGTTGTCCACGAAGATGCCGCGGCCAAGGGTGTTGCCGTCCGTGGTGTAGCGCCAGCGGATCAGGTGCTCGCCCACGGGAAGCGTGGCCGTGGCCTTGCCCCAGGTGCGCTCGCCGTGGTTGTTGTAGGTGCCATCTGTCTGCTCGGTTCCCTCCGGTCCTGTTACCGCGAACGGCAGCAGGTCCCAGGTCTGGCCGCCATCGGTGGAGGTCTCCAGCGCGAAGACGTCAGTGGTCTCGTTGTCGGCAAAGACGTCGAAGGTCAGCTCGGCTTCGTCCGGGACAGTCACGCTGGTCTGCAGGGTGGCCTCGGAACTGTTGGCGGCACCGCCGAACCAGGCGGTTGGACCCTTCTGTGGGTTTACAGCGAGGGCGCCGGCGAGGCCGTCCGCAACCACTCGTCGAGCCGGGTTGTTGGACCCCCAGGTCCGGCTGGGATGCACGCGGTTGGTCAACAGGATCGCGAAGGACCGGGATGCGTAGTCAATGACGATCGACGTTCCGGTGTACCCGGTGTGACCAGCTGCGGATGGATTGGAGAGTCCGCCCATGTACCACATCTGGTTCAGCTCGAACCCGAGGCCGTGCGCGTTGCCGGGGAACTCCTCGTTCTCGTTCTGCAACAGTTGCTCGACGGTGCTCTGCTCCAGAATCCGGACTCCCTGGTAGACACCGCCGTTCAGCAGCGTCTGGGCCAGCACGGCCATGTCACCGGCGGTGGAGAAGATCCCCGCGTGACCCGCAATGCCGCCCAGGCTCCACGCATTCTCGTCATGGACTTCGCCCCACACCATGCCGCGGCCGGCGGCCTCCTGGTACTCGGTGGCCGCGATCCGGTGCAGCTTGCTAGCCGGAGGGTTGTACCCGGTATCGGTCAGGCCAAGCGGCCCGGTGATTCCGGTTGTCAGCGCTTCATCGAGCCGCTGGCCGGTGACCTGCTCCACCAGCACGCCGAGGGCGATCAGGTTGAGGTCGCTGTAGGTGTAGGCGGTTCCGGGTTCGTCATCCGGTGTGGTCTCCATGACCGCCTGGATGCGTTCAGCCTTGGTGTCATAAGCGCTCCAGAGCGGCAGCCACGGTTTCAGGCCCGAGGTGTGCGTGAGCATCTGCCGCAGCGTTATCTCTTGCTTGCCGTTGTTCCCGAAGTCGTGGACGTAGGCGGCGTACGGCTGGTCCAGGTCCAGGTGCCCCTGTTCAACCTGCTGCATGACCAGGAGCGAGGTGAAGAGCTTGGTCACCGAGGCGAGGTCGTAGATGGTGTCCTCGGTGGCCGCGATCTGCTCATCGGCGGGCAGTTTGGTGCCGTCGCCGTCCGCGTAGAGACGCGAGAATCCACTGGCGTGCTTCCCGACAATCCGTCCCTGATGAGCCATCAGCCCGACGGCGGACGCGTACATCGGGCGGGTGCCGGCGTCCGTGGGATTCGCGTACGCCTCCACTTGGTCCCAGGCGGCGTCAATGGTTGAGGTGTCGTGGATGCCGACGGCACGGGGGTTACCTTCGACCAGGCGCGTGTTGGCCGGTGAGAACCCGTCCAGGGGCATGTCGAACCTTCCCGCGGCGCGATGGTCTGCGCCGTTCGTATTGCGCTGGGCTGCAGGGCTCTCGTCTGCGTAGGCCACTCCGCTGAATCCGCTGAGGATCATTCCCGTAATGGCCAGGACGGCGCCTGTCTTGTACCCGGCCTTGTGTGGCGCGCGCATCAGCGGCGTCCGGGGTAGAGGAGGAAAGGCCGGGTGTCGCGGACAAACTGACCGAGTTCGCGGCCCCAGGAGCCGATGATCGTTTGGGCGTCAGCACCGGCGTCGATCTGCTCGGCGGCGCGTGCCGATCCGCTGAGCAGACCCATCCAGCGGCCGCCGTCGCCGCGCCAGTCGAACCCCGGGTACAGGCGCTTTGCCTCGACGAGCATGTGGATGCCCACTTCGAGGGCTTCGACGCTCTCGTGATCGTTGATGTGCACCTGGACGCCTGCGCAGATCTGACCAGCATTCTTGGACAGAGTCGGGTTGAAATACGCCTCACGGAAGGTGACGCCGTCGAGCCCCTTGCTGTTCAGGGCCTCCGCCCACTGGTAGTCCACGTAGGGGGCGCCGATGAGTTCGAAGGGGCGGGTGGTGCCGCGTCCCTCGGACATGTTGGTGGCCTCGAACAGGGCAGTGCCGGGGTAGAGGGTGGCGGTTTCCGGCGTCGGCATGTTGGGGCTGGGGAGGATCCAGGTTGCCCGGTTGTCCGGGCCTGTCATTTCCCGCTTCCAGCCTTGCACCTCGACCACTTCGAGGTCGATTGGCTCGAGGCCAGCCTTGGGGAGGAAGACGGCGTTGAAGTAGCGCGCGAGCTCGCCGACCGTCATGCCGTGCTGCAGCGCGATTCCGAGCTTGCCGACACCGGACTGGAAGCCGTCCTGCAGCACCGGCCCGCGTGCCTGGCCACCGATCGGATTGGCGCGGTCAAGGACCACAAAGCGGCGTCCGCTCTGCGAGGCTGCCTGCATGGCGTCCCACATGGTCCAGATGTAGGTGTAGAAGCGGGCGCCGACGTCCTGGATGTCGAACACGATGGTGTCAACGCCGGACTCCTCGTAGAAGCGCGCGTAGGTTGCTACCGATGCGCCGTAGGTGTCATAGACGGTGATGCCGGTGCGGGGGTCAACGGAGGTTTCCTCGGCTGCGCCGTCCTGCGCGGTGCCGCGGAAACCGTGCTCGGGGCCGAAGACGGCGCCGACGTCGACGCCCTTGCTCGCCATGTCATCGACAATGGTGCGGAAGCTGGACAGGACACCGGTTGGGTTGGTGATGACGCCGATTGTGCGGCCGGCGAAGACGCTCCAGTTATCAGCGGCAGCTACGTCGGCCCCATTGACCAGCGTGTGTTTGTTCTTGTTCTTGGGCTCCTTCGCGACGGCGCTTGGTGCAAACGGTGCGGCGACGGCGGCGACGGCGCCGAGTCCGGAGGCCTGGATCAGACTTCTTCTGTTGATAGACATGGGGGTGCCTTTCGATGGGTGTAGAGGCGTAACACTTGATCGGCAGTATCGTTTCAACCGGTCGTGCTGGAGGTGGGCTTAAAAGGGCACCTGCTGCCGATTGGTTGAAGCGACATGTGAAGGTGATCTAGATCACTATGAAACCTATGCCGACTTAGGGGCTTGAGTCAACTAAGTTCGAGAGCGGGTTTTCTTGAAGGTGGGATGCAACGCGCCTACGGTTGAAATTCCATACCGATTCGTCAGGGGTCGGCGACTGGGACTTCATCGAGATCCAGTCGGAGTTCGTGGACTGAGCAATGCGAAAGGCCTGCAGCTGAAGTCCGACGACGGTTCTTTCATCGCGGGGGAGGGGCCCCTGGTGTCGGGGTCGACGCTTGCGTTGGTTATGGCGATGGCGGGCCGCGCCGTGTACCTGGACAGGCTGGAGGGTCCGGGTGTGCCGATTCTCCAGTCGCGCTTGAAGAGCTGACGCTGACGGTGGGTTTATGCTGCGGCGATAGTCTTGCCCGGTACCTCTGCAGCGATAGGAGAGTCACATGGACTCGAGAATAGAAGCGATCCGCAACGACGTAGTCCGCCGCAACCCCGGCGAGACGGAGTTTCACCAGGCCGCGTATGAAGTTTTCGACTCGCTGAGTCCTGTCCTGAAAAAACATCCCCAGTTCGTGGAAGCGTCGATTCTTGAGCGGATTTGCGAGCCCGAGCGCCAGATCATCTTCCGTGTGCCCTGGGTCGACGACGACGGCACGGTCCGCATCAACCGCGGCTTCCGGGTGGAGTTCAACTCGGCTCTCGGACCCTACAAGGGCGGGCTCCGTTTCCATCCGTCGGTGTACCTCGGAATCGTGAAGTTCCTGGGTTTCGAGCAGGTCTTCAAGAACGCGCTGACCGGAATGCCGATCGGTGGAGGCAAGGGCGGCTCCGACTTCGATCCGCGCGGGCGCAGTAACGGTGAGGTCATGCGTTTTTGCCAGTCCTTCATGACCGAGCTTTACCGTCATATTGGCGAGTACACCGACGTGCCAGCGGGCGACATCGGTGTGGGTACCCGCGAGATCGGCTACATGTTCGGACAGTACAAGCGGATCACCAACCGTTACGAGTCCGGCGTGCTGACCGGCAAGGGCACTGGTTGGGGAGGTTCACTGGTACGCCCGGAAGCAACCGGCTACGGCGCGGTTCTGTTCGCTCGCGAGATGCTTGCTACCCGCAAGCTCGGATTCGAGGGCCAGCGGGTGGTGGTTTCCGGTTCCGGCAACGTCGCGCTGCACGCGATTGCGAAGGCACAGGCGCTGGGCGCCAACGTAATCACCTGCTCTGACTCTTCGGGGTACGTTGTCGAGGAGCAGGGCATTGATATCGACCTCCTGAGGGACATCAAGGAGAACCAGCGTGGACGCGTGAGCGACTACGCGGAGCAGCGCGGTTCTGGAGCGGTCTTTGTTGCGAACGGCTCCGTCTGGGACGTGGAGGCGACAGTTGCGCTACCCTGCGCTACCCAGAATGAGTTGGACGAGGCTGCGGCGAAGGGGCTGCTATCCCGTGGGCTGGTTGCCGTCGCCGAGGGTGCGAACATGCCGAGCACTCCCGAAGCGATCGAGCTGTTCCAGGAAGCGAAGATCCTGTTCGGCCCGGGCAAGGCAGCGAACGCCGGCGGTGTTGCGACGTCGGCTCTGGAAATGCAGCAGAACGCCAGCCGAGATGCCTGGTCGTTTGAGCACACGGAGCAGCGGCTCGAAGGGACGATGATTGGCATTCACGAACGATGTGCGGCTACGGCTGATGAGTACGGGCTGCCGGGCAACTATGTTGCCGGAGCGAACATCTCCGGGTTCGTGCAGGTAGCTAACGCGATGCTGGCACTCGGCGTCGTTTAAGCACCTAGAACGTCACCCCGCAGCGCAGCACAATGTTCGCGAACGGCGTCGCCTCGCCCGTCCGGATGATCAGCCGCGTTGACGGCAGCAGAGCCTTCAGCTCCTCGTGGGCAACGAGTTCCGGCATCAGCTGTTCCGCCCGGACAATCTCTTCAATAACGCTGCCCGACGCCTCGCTGGCTATCAGGGATCCCTCGATCTCGACGTCGTCAAGCACAGCCCGCAGTACGTCGCCAAAACGTGGCGTCCCCTTCACAAGGGCGAGGTCGACGACGGCGGCAGACGCCGGCAGCGGCAGCCCACAGTCCGCGATCACCACCAGATGTCCGTGACCCAGTGTGCCGAGCGCGGCGTTGAGGGGGCCGTTCAGTATTCCGTGTTTCTTCAAGCCCCGGCTCCCGCAGAAACCGGAGGCAGAGCATCTTCCAGTGAAGGATAGGACGGTTGCGCGCCCTCCGCTCCGACGGCGAAAGCACCAACGCGCACGGCGACGCGGACGGCGTCGGGCAGGGAATCTCCCATGACCAGCCGGGCGGCCAGGGCGCCGACGAAAGCGTCCCCGGCGCCGGTCGTGTCCACCACCGGCACTGACGGCGCCGCAATCTCAAGCAGGCCCGAGGAGGAGGCCAGCAAAGCACCCGAACCACCCAGCGTGATCACCACGGACCCGAACCCGCATGCCAGCAGGGAACGCGCAGTTTCGGCATGGTCCAATGAATCGGCATGGTCCGACGGCGCAGGTGCCCCGGTTAGCTGGGCCAGCACCAACGCGCCTTCGTGCTCATTGACCACCAGCGGATCGGCGCGGAGAAGCGTCTCACGGTCCAACTCAATCACTGGTGCCAGATTGATCAGCACCCGCCCGTGCGCAGCGGCGACGGCGGACGCGACCGACGCGGCAGGAATCTCGCCCTGCAGAACCAGCACACCGGCGTCGGCGATCCGATCCGAGGCGGCGCCGACCAAGGACTCACTGACTTCCCCGTTTGCGCCGGGGATCACCACAATGGTGTTCTCGCCGTCGTCGTCAACCTCCACAATGGCCACTCCCGTGGTGGTTCCCGCGCGATGCACCGACGTGGTGTCCACCCCGGCCGCGTGCAGGCCGGAGAGTGCGACGTCGGTGTAGGAGTCCTGTCCCACGGCGCCGATCATGGTGGTCGGGGCACCAAGCTTCGCCGCAGCTACGGCCTGGTTGGCGCCCTTGCCGCCGGGCATCACCGTCATGGTCCGCCCCAGCAGGGTTTCGCCCGGCTGGGGGTGGCGTTCCAGTGTCACTACGAGGTCGGCGTTGATGGACCCTACAACGACGACGCCCGGCGGCTGTGTGCTCATTCGGTGAATTCACCAACGTTCTCCGAGTTCACGGTGGTTACCGGAACGGGGATGGTTTCCTCGACGGTTTCGCCCGCTAGCAGCTGATCGAGAACTTCAACGGCGCGCTTGCCGAGTTCGGCCGGCTGCTGCGCGATGGTTGCTGCCATGGTTCCCGCCTCAATGGCGGCGAGGCCTTCCTCGGTGCCGTCGAAACCGACCACGCTCACTTCGGTGCCGGCGCGCTCGCCGAGCGCCTGGATGGCGCCGAGTGCCATTTCGTCGTTCTCGGCGAAGATGCCGGTCACATCCGGGTTGGCCTGCAGGAGGTTGGTCGCGACGTTCAGTGCTTCGGCGCGGTCGAAGTTGGCGGTCTGCATCGCTACGACCTCGATATTCGGGTACTCCGCAATGCCCTCGGCGAACCCTGCTCCGCGGTCACGGCTGGCGGAGGTTCCAGCGACGCCCTGCAGGACGATGACCTGGCCTTCCTCGCCCATCGCGGCTGCGAGTGCGTCGGCTGCCTGGCGGCCACCGGCCACGTTGTCGCTGGAGACGAGGGACTCGATCTCGGCGCCGTTGACGGCGCGGTCAACAGCGACGACGGGGATGTCGTTCTCGATCAGCGGCGCGACAGAGGCGGCCGCGGCGTCGGAATCCACAGGGTTGATGATGACGCCATCGGTGCCGCTGGATGCGGCGGTCGCGAGCTGGTTGGTCTGGGTGGCGGAGTCGTTCTGCGCGTCGACAACCTCAAGGTCGATGCCGGCCTCTTCGGCAGCGGCCTCTGCTCCGTCACGGAGTTCTACGAAGAATGGGTTGTTCAGCGTGGACAGCGCGAGCGTGGCCGACGCCGAACCCTCTGCCGCTTCATCGCCGCCCCGGTTACATGCGGTGGCGCTGAAAGCTAGCGCGAGGGACACGGTCAGGACTGCTGCCTTGCGCGGATAGGTGAACTTCATTGTCTTGATTCCTAACTGTTGATCGGACTTAGTGGGGTGCGTTCTTCCTACGCAGCGAATCGATCCCGACGGCGACGGCAATCACCATGCCGATCACAACCTGCTGCCAGAAGGACGAGACATTGAGTAGATTCAGGCCGTTGCGGATCACCACGAGCACCAGTGCGCCCACGAGCGTGCCGCTGATGCGCCCAACGCCGCCTGCCAGCGAAGCGCCTCCGATGACGACGGCGGCAATGGCGTCGAGCTCGTAGCCCACCGCGGCCTGGGGCTGGGCGGAGTCCAGCCGGCCGGACAACAGCAGGCCGGCGAGTGCGGCGAACAGACCGGACAGCGCGAACACGGTGACCAGGACCTTGCGGACCGGTACCCCGGAGAGCCGTGCTGCTTCGGTGTTGCCGCCGACGGCGTACATGTAACGCCCCATGACGGTGAAGTTGAGGATCACTGCGGCGACGATCCCAGCGACCACCAGGACCACGATCGGCATCGGGATGACGCCGAGGTCGCCGCCGAGGAAGGAAACTTCAGGCGCCGTCGCAATCGGCCTGCCTTCGGAGAGCACCAGGGTCAGGCCGCGGGTCACGCTGAGCATGGCGAGCGTAGCGATGAAGGACGGCAGGCGCCCGTAGGCTACGGCGAATCCGCTCACCGCACCGCTAAGCGCCCCAATGAGTAAACCGCCGACGACGGCGAGCCACCCCGGCAGATCCGCCTGCGAGAAGATCCAGGCGCTGCCCATGGCGGAAAGCGCTGCCACGGAGCCCACCGACAGGTCGATGCCCGCAGCGACGATGACGAAGGTCAGCCCGAACGCCATCACCGCGATCACGGAGGCCTGGATGCCGATGTTCAGGAGGTTCGGCCCGGTGAGGAAGTCCGGCGTGGCAATGAACAGGGCCAGCCCGAGGACAAACAGCCCTACGAGCGCGCCGTTATCCGCGAGGAACTTCTTCACCCGTGACCCGCGCGCGGCGTTCTTCGGCGCGGTGGGCGCTGCAACCTTACTCATTCCCGTCCTCCATTAGCTTGTCTTCGAGATCGCGCTGCACGTCGCGTACCGCCAGGGTCATGACGGCGTCCTGGGTGGCCTCCCCGGCGGCCAGTTCGCCCGAGATATGCCCACCGCTCATCACCAGCACCCGGTCGCTCATGCCGAGCACTTCGGGAAGTTCGCTGGACACCATGACGACGGCGCCGCCGGCGGCGGTGATCGCATTCATCAGTTCGTAGATTTCAACCTTTGCTCCGACATCCACGCCGCGGGTCGGTTCGTCGAGCAGCAGCACCGACGAATTCGCGACGATCCAGCGCGCGAACACGGTCTTCTGCTGGTTGCCGCCGGAGAGTGAACCCACGGGCTGGTCCAGGGTGTGCATGCGGATGCGGAGCTTGTCAGCGACGTCCTGGGCGCGCTTGCGCTGGCCGGTGCGGTCCACGAGCCCGGATTTCGCCGTGGTCGCAAGCGTTGCGTACCCGATGTTCTCGTTGACCGGCGCTCCGAGTACCAGCCCGTGCGCCTTCCGGTCTTCGGGTACATGTCCGACGCCGGCGCGAATGGCCGCGCCGATGCTGGACTTGGGCAGCTCCTTGCCACGGACCCGGACGGTGCCGGTGACGTAGGGATCGACGCCGGCGATGGCGCGGATCACCTCCGTGCGGCCCGCGCCGACGAGGCCCGCCAGGCCGACAATTTCGCCGGCCTTCACTTCGAAGGAAACGTTGTTGATAAGCCCCTTGGTGGAGAGGCCGTTCACTTCGAGGAGGGTGTCGGCGGGGCCGTCATACTCGCGGCGGCGCGGGAACTGCTGCTCGATGGAGCGGCCGACCATGAGCCGGACGAGCTCGTCCTCTTCCGTGTCAGCGGGTACTTCGTCGATGAACTCGCCGTCGCGCAGGACGGAAACGGAGTCCCCGATCGCGGCGATTTCGTCGAGGTGGTGGGAGATGAAAACCATGCCGACGCCGCGCTGCCGCAGGTCCTCGACCACGGCAAAGAGGGCGCTGATCTCGCGTTTGGTGAGCGCCGCCGTCGGCTCATCGAGGATCAGCATGCGGGCGTTGAGGCTGAGGGCCTTCGCGATCTCCACCAGCTGCTGCCGGGCGATGCCGAGTTCGCCGACCCTGTGGTCCACGTCGATATCGAGGCCGATCATTTCCAGCGCTGCCCTGGCTGTTTCGCGCATTGTGCGCCTGTCCACCATGCCAAAGCGGCGCGGGAAGCGGCCCATGCAGATGTTCTCAGCCACCGTCATCGAACCTACGAGGTTGAGTTCCTGATGAATGGTGGCAATCCCGAGGGCTTCGGAGGCATTCGTATCTGCAAGCCGGACTTCCTTGCCGTCAACGAGGATGCGGCCGCCGTCGGGCTGGTGAACGCCGGCCATCATTTTGATGAGCGTTGACTTGCCGGCGCCGTTCTCACCGAGCAGCACCTGCACCTTGCCGGGGAAGACATTGACCGTCACACCCTTGATGACAGTCACCGGACCGAAGGTCTTGGTGACGTTGTCCAACGTCAGGATGGGATCGTCTGTCACAGGGTTGTTTGTGACTGGGCTATTTGTCACTGGGTTATCTGTCACTGCGTTGGACCTCCTGGAGGGGGCGGAGTTGAGCCGCGGATGATGAGCCGGCTCGGCAGGATTACGGATTCGGGATTGTTGCCTGCGATGACCTGGGTGAGGAGGTCGACTGCAAGGCGACCCATGGCGTCTACGTCATGGGAGATGACGGTGAGTGCCGGGTTGAGGAGGGTAAAGGCTTCGATGTCGTCATAAGCAACGAACGCGATGTCCTTGCCGATGGCGAGGCCGCGTTCATTGCAGACGGCGATGGCGCCGATGCTCATGAGGCTGTCCGCGGCGAGCAGCGCGGTTGGCGGGTGGGGGAGTTCGAGCAGGTGCCGCGCGCCTGCCGCACCACTGCCCGACTGGAAGTCGCCGAAGAAGAGGAGGGCGCCGTCGTCGTCGGCGTTTGTTTCCTTGAGGGCGTTGAGAAAGGCAGCGAGGCGCTCGCGGCCTGTGGAGGTGGACTGCGGGCCGGCAATATAGCCGATACGGCGGTGGCCCAGGCTGGTGAGGTGGCGGACGGCTTCCTGGATGCCGGTGGAGTTGTCGGGGGTGACGCTCGGAACGGTGGTGTTCGCGATGACGCGGTCCACGAAGACGGTAGGAACGCCGCTGGCGAGGACGCCCTGAAGGTCTGTGAGGTCACCCTGTGGGGCGGCGATGAGGCCGTCCACGCGTTGGGTGAGCATGACGTCGAAGTAGCGGTCCTGCTGTTCGGCATCCTCGTTGGCGTTGCCGAAGAGGGTGAGGTACTTGAAGTCGCGGGCGCGTTGTTCGACGGCGTGGGCCAGGTCCGCGAAGAAGGGGTTGCGGACATCGGGAAGGACCAGGCCGATGGTCTGGGTGCTGGTCTTGCGGAGCGAGCGGGCCTGGGCGTTGGGGCGGAATCCGAGTTTGGTTGCGGCTTCGCTTACCGCGGTCCTTGCTTCCTCCGAGGTGGAGGGGTGGCCGGAGAGAACGCGCGACGCGGTGGCTACGGAGACGCCCGCCTTGTCGGCGACGTTCCTGATCGTCACTGATCGCACCTGTGCTCCTACTGCGCTGGTCCGTGGAATCGTTTCCATGGAATCGATTCCACTATGGCACACCTCACTTCGAACGGGCAAGTGGGAGTTGGCAGGGGGAGAGTAGGCGCGTCCTCGAACCGAATGTATTAGGGCTGTTATATTAGTGCTGTGACGAATTCTAGCGATCCGACAAGGGCCAGTTCAGTTCGCCCTTTGAAGCAGTTACTCGCTGGCATGGACAATGACATCGCAGCTGTTTACAGCGCGCGTGGCGTCACAGGCGTGCGTCCGCGATACAGCATGGCCTTGATCCGGCTGCATCACTTGGGACCAATGACTGTTCGGGCCCTTGCGGGCGAGGTTGGTGTCACTCATTCGGCGATGAGCCAGACGGTGACAGAGATGAAGCGCGAAGGGCTGATCAGCAGCGCTCCCGGCGCAGATGCAAGGACCCGCGAAGTCTCTCTGACGTCCAAAGGCGAAGACCTCGTCCCGTTTCTCGAGGCAGAGTGGCGGGCAACCGAAGCAGCTTTCGACGACCTCGATTCCGAGCTGCCGTACTCCTTCCAACAAGTGGTCAAGGACATGGCTGATGCGTTGCAGCGACGATCCTTCCGCGAGCGAATTGTTCAGCACCTGGACAGTGGGCAGGAGGAATGAGCGTCCTCGACCGATCACTCGATACGAGGCCTCTCCGCTCCAATCCGCACTTCCGAAGACTATGGATTGGAATTTCGCTTCAGACGCTTGGCCGACAGATCACGGTTGTCGCGGTTCTATACCAGGTGTGGGAGATGACGCAGAGCTCTCTCTGGGTTGGTATCGTCGGACTGGCTTATGCCTTGCCCATCATCGTCTTCGGGCTGATCGGCGGATCGCTGGCGGACTCGATGGATCGCCGATTGCTGGTTCTGTGGACAACCATTGGGGCACTTGTTGCCGCCTTGCTCCTCGCCCTCCAGGCAGCCTTGTCCGTTGGTTCCCTGCCGATACTTCTGTTGCTGCTGTTCGCCCAGAGTGCGTTCACCTCTCTCGGTAGTCCTGCCCGCCGTACTTTCGTTCCGAGGCTCCTACCCACCGAGCAGGTTGGGGCTGGTATCGCGCTCGTACAAGTCAGTTTCCAATTGAGTATGTTGATTGGCCCGGCCATTGCCGGGTTATCTATCGCTTGGTTGGGCGTGCAAGCGTGTTACGCGATTGAAGCAGTCGCGTTTTGCGCCGCGATCTATGGTGTGGCGGGCCTTCCCTCGATGCGCCCACTCGGGGAAGCTGGCAAGACGGGCGTAGCGGGCTTGAAGAACGGGCTTCGATTGATCGTTCGGCGTCCAGAACTGTCGGGGTCTTTCCTCAGCGACTTGGCTGCGATGTTTTTGGCCATGCCGGTGGCCCTGTTTCCTGCGATGAATGAGCAACGCTTCGATGGCAGCCCCCAAACACTGGGATTGTTCCTGTCAGCCATCGCGGCCGGTGGAATCGTAGCGAGCGCTTCGTCCGGCATGATCAACCGGATTGCCCACGCCGGAAGGGTTCAGTTGGTTGCAGCAGCCATGTGGGGTGCGGCGCTGGCAGCGGCGGGCCTAGTGAGCGGTCTTTGGGCCACACTTCTGTTTCTCGCTCTGGCAGGTGCAGCGGACACTATCTCGGTAATTTCACGGGGAACCATCCTGCAGGTGGCTACGCCGGACGCCTATCGCGGCCGGGTAAGTGCTGTAGAAGGCATCGTCGGAGTTGGTGGTCCTGAACTGGGAAATCTTCGCGCAGGGATCTCAGCAAGCTTGCTCTCACCACAGCTGACCATGGCGACCGGAGGCCTCGCGTGTGTACTGTCTATCGGAATCATCGCCCTTACCAATCCAGCCCTGCGCAGGTTTACGATGAAAGATCACGCGCAAGAAGAATAGTGGGATGGCTCCGATGGTTTTCTGCAGACCAGCGGGGTTTCGTCAGCCGATCATCGCGCGTAGAGTTCCCGCATGGCTGGCACACTGACACGTCCCCGTAATGGCAAGTTGATCGCCGGAGTCTGCGCAGCTCTTTCAGCTGGTTTCGGCATCCCCAAATGGCTCGTCCGGCTCGGGTTCATCATCTTCGGGCTGGTGGGCATTGGAGAGCTCGTGTACATCATCCTGTGGATCGTGCTGCCCAAGGCGGGCGCCTAGCACAGATCCGGGGCAGGCGACTCGCGCGTCATGATGTGATGAGGCATGACCTGGTCTAGGACAACAGAAATTCCGCCTCGCTCTTCGAACAGACCAGCCTGACTTGTTCGACCAACGCACTGCTCAGCGGTATCCCGGCCTCCAACCGTTCGTCACGCATCCTGCGTTCCTTGTCGCCGGCCACCAGTACGGGCAGGTCCTGGGAGGCAGACGATTCCGAGCGCAACGTATCGAGGATGGCCGAGACAGCGGCGGTAAACGATTCCGGGTCGCCGAAGGAGGCCGGATCTATCGCAAGACAGAAGTGTCCGATGTCGTCGGCGTCGTCCGTGTCCTTCAAAGGCGCGAATGCAGCCCCGGCCAGCGCACCCGCCAGAATCTGAACCATCACCGCAAGCCCGTAACCCTTGTGGCTGGAGAGCAATTCGGTGCCGCCCAGCGGGCTGAGGCCACCCTGTTCCTCGCCCTGAAGCTGAGTGTATGCGGCGCGCGAGTCGGTAACGGCATTGCCCAGGGAATCGAGCACCCAACCGGCAGGCAAATCCTGGCCCCGGTAGTCGTATACCTTCACCTTATTAACGGCCACGGTGCTCGTTGACATGTCCAGCACGAACGGATGCCCAGCACTCGGCGCAGCAAACGCCAGCGGGTTAGTGCCGAGCAGTGGTCGAGAGCCCCGGGTGGGCACTACAGCCTTTGTTCTTGTTGTCGAAGTGACAAGTCCAAGGAGGCCCGCGTCTGCAGCAATCTTTGCGTAGTACCCGGCAGCGCCGAAGTGGTGCGAGCGCCGAACGGTGACAACGCCCACGCCGTTCTCCCGCGCCTTCGAGCTCGCCAGCTGCATCGCGTAGACCATGGTCGCGTGTCCCAGGTTGTCTCGGGCATCGACGACGGCGGTTGCCGGACTTTCGAGCACGGTCACCGGATCAGCCCTGATCTGGAGCTTGTTCGAGTCGATGAGCCGTTGATAGCTGGGCAGCATAGAGATGCCGTGGGAGTCGATTCCGGCCAGATCGGTCTCGACCATTACACCCGCGGTGATTGCTGCCTTCTCCGCAGCCATCCCCCAGACGGATAGAACCGCGAGGATCTGCTTCCGAACGAGTTCCGCGCTGTACAGTTCCACTGTTTACCTTTCGTTATACGATCAAGACTCAAGTGGGTTCCGGCCGGCTATGAATCCTGCCGCCCCGAGTGCCACGGCCATTGCCCAGAGAGCGCCCGATGCGCCGAATCCGGCGGCGACCGCGCCCGCAGCGGTTGGGAAGACGATCTGACCCAGCCGGCTGCCGCTGATCCGCAGCGACATGGCCCTGCCCTGGCTCCCAGATGGCGCGGCACCTGCGAGCCAGGCCATCGTTACGGGCTGACCGATGCCAAGTCCGAACCCCAGGAACACAAGCAGGACAACGAGTGCCGGCATTGGCATCCCCAGCGGCACCAGGGCCATCGACACCGCGGCGATCACCAGGCTGAGGAACAGCAGCCGATCCGAGCCAAGCACGCGAACCAGCGCACCAAGGAAGAACCGTGAAACCATCGACGATGCCGCGCGAACGGACAAGAGTAGCCCGACGATCCCGGCGCTGATGCCCAGTTCCGCGCCGAGAACCGGCAGGTAGATGAGCGTGATATCGACGGCGGCGAGCACAATCGCGGTGATGGTGATCGCGGGGACCAGCCCCTGGATCCGGAGTATTTCCCGCCAGCTTGCCGGTTTACCGTCGCCGCGGGCAACCCGTGAGCGCCGGACAGGAAGTACGACGGCGAGGACAAGCGAAGCCGCCATCAGCACCGTCGCTACAGTGAAGATCAAACCGGTATCAGGAATGGTGGCATTCGCGCCGAAGACGGCGATGAGACCGGGACCGAGTGCCTGGCCCAATGATCCCGCAAGCGTGTAGTGGCCGAACGCCGCTTGAAGCTTTCCGGGCCGGGCCAGCCCGGCGACAGCGGCTTGCTGTCCGATGACAGCCATCAGGTGCCCGATGCCCAGCAAGACGCTCCCGAGAATCAGGGTGGAGGTGGTGCCGCCAACGAGAGTCAGCGCAACACCCGAGAGAGCCATGAGCAACGTGCCGGTCACCATGATCTTCTTGGGCCCGAACCGGTCAGTTGCCTGCCCAACGAGCAGTGCACACAGCAGGGGAGCGGCGGCGTAGGTCGCAGCCAGGGCGCCCAGCCAGGCAGGAGCAATCCCGATCTCGAGCGCCCGATAAGAGATTGTGGGGCGCACCGTGAAGGCCATTCCCTGGGTAATGACGGCTTGGACGAAAATCAGCCACATCGCCGCAGAGAGGCGCCCTTTTGCCATCCTGCGTCAGCGGCCCATGGTGTTTCGAGCCTGTAGCGGTTCCGGGGCACTGAGGTGGCGCTGTCCTATTGAGCGGGCTGCCTGCCGTACTTCCCAGACCACCTGAGTCACCTTTTCGCCGCTCATGTGCGCGTCGGAGCCACTGACCACGACGACACCCACCATGCGTCCGCTTCCGCTGAACACGGGAGCTGACACAGACGTGGTGTCGACGGCCCGTTCGCTGTGAGCCACGAGGTAGCCGTCGGCGCGGATTGCCTGAAGCGAATCCTTGAACTCCTCTGGCGTTAGTTCCACGCCGGACTGCATCTGGACGACTTCAACGGCACGGAGGAGTTCGTCCACTTCTTCGTCGGTCATTCCGGAAGCCAGCACACGTCCGGCGCCCAGATGCAGCGGAAGTCGCTCGCCAATTGGGAGGGCGTAGCGCAGGGGGTGCTCGCCCTCCACACGCGCGACCACGACGCGGCTCTTCCCGGACTTGACGTACAGCGATGCCGTGAGCCCGGTTGCCGTCGCCAGTTCCTGAAGGACCGGAAGTGCGGCTGCACTGAGCCGGTTGCCGCGCAGGAACGCATGCGCCATAGGGACAGTGCCGACGCCCAGCTGGTAGGTAGATTCATCACGCTCAACCAGGCCGCGTCCCTCCAGCACGTTGAGGATGCGCTGCGTTGTGCTGATCGCCAATCCCGCCTGCTGCGCGATGTCTGTGAGGCGCAGTGGGCGGATGTTCTGCTCGAGTACGCCCAGTACATCGAAGGCGCGTTCCAGCGATCGCATGGGCGACTGATCATTCGGTGCCACGGTGTCTCTTTCAGCTGAATTTGCAGGACGGTGTTCCCGGCCGGGTGGGGGCCCGGCCGGGAATCACTCTAGCCGGGAGCGCCTACTCCGGCACTGGGCGCGCGATCAAGAAGCTCGCTGTCGATGCGGTCCCGCGTAGCCTGCTCGGCGTCCCGCTTGGCTTCGGCACCGGCAACTACCTGGTCTGCATACTGGCGCGGAATGACGACGACGCCGTCTGCGTCACCAACGATAATGTCGCCAGGATTCACCGGCACACCTCCGACGGCGATGGTTGCGCCCACCACGCCCGGCCCGTTTTTGTACGGGCCGGCAGCGGTCACGGTTCGTGCGAAGACGGGCATCGCGTATTCAGCAAGTCCTGGAGCGTCCCTGACAGCCCCGTCGATCACGAAGCCTTCCACACCTTGGAG
Organism: Arthrobacter pigmenti; assembly: GCF_011927905.1. Lineage (NCBI taxonomy): Bacteria > Bacillati > Actinomycetota > Actinomycetes > Micrococcales > Micrococcaceae > Arthrobacter > Arthrobacter pigmenti. Next base: position 2,975,595 of record NZ_JAATJL010000001.1, on the reverse strand, counting down.
CTTGGCCTTTCCACCAATGAGCTCACCGATCAGCGCGCGGGATTCATCCGCCTGACCGCTGACCACTATTACGTCTCCCGGTTGCACCGATTCGAGCGCCTCGTGGATGTACCGGTTGTCACCGGCGCGGGTCCAGACTGTGTGGGCCGTACCAACACATCGGGCGCCCGACCACACCGGATGGATTGCCGGATCCATCACGCCGAGGCGTTCCATGGCGTCGCCGATGTTCGCTGTGGGAACCGCCCAGAGGCGTTCCCGCAGGTCTGCTGAAAGTGGCTGGTATCCGTTCTTGGGAACGCTTGCGAAGGTGCTCATTTAGCCTTCCTCGCGAACCAGCGGGAAGAGCTCCTCGAAGGTGTTCTGGGTCTCGGTCCAGTACTCCGCGTATGCTTCTGCGTCGCGGTAGCTGGGTGCCAGACCGAGCTCCTGCATCGGGGTGAGGAACTCTTCGTTCTCCATGATGGTGCCCATCGCGTCAGAGATGGTCGTTACTGCCTGCTCAGGTACGCACGACGGGAAGGTGTAGCCACGCGAGGAGGAGATTTCGACGTCGTACCCGCTTTCAGTGAAGGTTGGCACGTCCGGCAGGAAGGGGCTGCGCTCTTCGTCCATGATGCCCAGGACCTTGCCCTGACCGTTCTCTGTCATTTCGACGACGTCACTGACGTTCGCGACGTAGATTTCAGTTTCTCCTCCGAGGAAAGCGGTCTTGGGTGCGCCGCCGCCGTCGGGGAAGTGAACCGGTGAGAACTCAGCGCCGGAGGCTTCCTGTACTGCAACCATGGCGAAGTGTTCGTTGCTGGCCACGCCGGTGGTTGTGTAGAGCAGCTCGCCGGGGTTCTCTTCGGCCGCCGCGATGAGATCGTCGATGGTCTCGTATGGGCTGTCCGGGGCAACAACAATAGCGGTGGGGTCGACTACCTGCAGGGCGATCGGTGCGAAGCTCTCGCGATCATAGGTAGCGCCACGGCTCTCATCGAGGACCGAAACGATTGCGGACGGAAAGTTGGCTGTGCCGAAGGTGTAGCCGTCGCAGGGCGCGTTCGCGACGGCGGTGAGGCCTACCTGCCCGCCGGCGCCTTCCCGGTTTTCCACGGTGATGCTGACGCCGAGCTCGTCCTCCAGGGCATCGGCCATGAGGCGGGCGCCGACGTCGGTGCTTCCGCCGGGGCCGTAGCCCACGACCATGGTCAGGTTCTCTTCGGGGTAGTTCTCGCTGACTTCGCCGGTGCTTTGCTGCCCCGCGGCGTCGCCGCAGGCGGACACTGCAAGCAGAAGCAGCGCTGCTCCCGATACTGAAGTGATTGACTTGCGCATTTTCGATCTCCTTGGCGGATTGGTTGTACAGGTTGGACGGATAGAGGAGGACAGGGGATTAGTTTTCGGCGTCACTTGGGAGAAGCATCTTTCGTTTCAGGCCGCTCGCCGCGACGGATCCGATGAAGATCAGGGCGGCGATGATGAGCAGGGTGAGGGTGATCGGGCGGGTGAAGAAGATGCCGAAGCTTCCCTGCGACAGCTGGAGTGACTGGCGCAGCGCCGACTCCAGGAACGGGCCGAGGACGACGGCGAGCACCAGGGGCGCAAGCGGAATGTGCAGTCGGCGGAACACAAGTCCGACGATGCCGAACGCGATCATTATGAAGACGTCGATCACGCTGTTGCTCACCGAGTAGGAACCGATGACCAGGAACGCGAAGATCAGCGCGACGAGAACTTCATGCGGGATCGATAGCACCCTGGTCCACAGGCCCACCAGTGGAACGTTCAGGATCAGCAGGATGATGTTGCCGATGAAGAAGCTCGCGATGATCGTCCAGACCAGGAGCGGCTCCTGGGTGAACAACAGCGGTCCCGGCGTAAGCCCGTTCTGGAGGAACGCGCCCATGAGGACGGCGATGGCCGGCGTTGCGGGGATACCCAGCGCGAACAAGGGGACCAGCGAGGCGCTGGAATGCGCGTTGTTAGCTGTTTCGGGTCCGACGACGCCCTCAATTGCTCCGGTTCCCAGCTCGCGGCGGTAGCGGCCCACCTTCTTCTCCACGCTGTAGGACAGCAGGGATGAGATGGCGTTGGTGATGCCGGGGACCAAGCCGATCGGCGCGCCGATGGCGGTTCCGCGCAGCATCGCTGCTCCACCGCGGGTAAGGTCTTTTCTTCCCGGAATGAGCTCACGCAGACGCGGGGCTCGTGGGCGGAGGGTCGGTGCCACCATGTTGTCCAGGAGTTCACCCAGACCGAAAATACCGATGATGACGGGCACGAAGTTGAGTCCATCGAACAGGTGGGCAGAGCCGAAGGTGAAGCGGGGGAGCCCGGCAACCGGATCAATTCCGACCATCGCGATGAGGAGGCCGATGGCGGCCGAGATGAGCCCGGCCGCGACTGACTTGCCCACCAGCCCGACAAGCAGGGAGAGACCGACGATCACGAGGGCGAAGAACTCCGGTGGCCCGATCTCCAGACCCACGACTGCCAGCGCCTGGGCGCCGAAAGCGAGCCCGATGGTGGCGACGATCCCGCCGAAGAAGGAGCCGATTCCGGCCATGGTCAGGGCGACGCCTGCCTTGCCCTTCTTCGTCATCGCGTAGCCGTCAATGCACGTGATGGCTGATTCGCTCTCGCCGGGGATGTTGAGCAGCACCGAGGTGATGGTTCCACCGTAGGCAGTGCCATAGAAGATGGCGGCCAGCATGATGATGGCCGAGACCGGCTCCATGTTCAGGGTCAGCGGGATGAGGATAGCGATGCCCGCGGTGGAACCGATGCCCGGTAGAAGGCCGAGCATGGTTCCGACCAGGCAGCCGATCAGTGCGAAGAGCAGGTTCTGCAGTGTGAGGGCTTCAGCGAAGCCCATCGCGAGGTTGTTTAGCGCATCCATGAGTGCCTCACAGTCCCAGGTTCTCGAGGAAGCCGATTGACGACGTCGGCAGTGTCACCTGAAGTACGTCGGTGAAGAGATGGAAGACTCCGAAGCTGCCCACCAGCGCGATGATGAGGGACAGCGGCCACTTCCGACCGCCCTGGAACTTCAACTGGAAGAGCAGGAAGGCGAACATGGTGAGCTGGAATCCAAGGACATCGAGCAGGCTTGCCAGCACGATCAGACTCAGCAGGACAATCCAGATGGGGCGCTTTTTGGCAGTCGGTGCGGTGCTTTCGGCTGCCGGGTCAACGGCGACCGGTGCTTCTGCCGGAACGATCACGTTGGGGTTCCCGCGGAGCGCCTGAACGAGCCACACCGCCGAGGAGGTGGCCAGCAGGATCCCGATCCAGAACGGGAAGAATCCAGGGCCGGGACCGAGCGTGGTCCAGTAGCCGAGCCCGAAGCTGGTGAAGATCACGGCGGCCGCGAGGGCCATCAGCGCGACGGGCACGCCGACGAGGAGGATCTTGTTCGGACCGGCCGGTGATTCCTGAACTTCAGGTTCAGCGGTACTGGTGGCTGGTTTTGACATAGTCAGCACGTCACTAGGCTTTCGCGCTGCTCGACGCCAGATCGGACTCATTGTCCTTACTCCTGCCTGTAGGGGAGCCTGGGGTGTTTTGGTTTGCCAGGCGCTTCAGCGACGCGACAGTTGCCGAAGTCATTTCGGCAGGTACGCCCATGGAGGAAAGATACGCGTGCGCACCTTCCATTTCGAAGCCGCGACGTTCGGCGTGGATCCGGGTGCCGGTGAGGAAGCGGTCGATGACGGCCTGGCCGTCGCCAGCGAGCTGCCTAGTGATCTCGTTGCGAATCCACTCCGTTGCATTTGCGGCTTCTCCGGCGGAGACCGCTTCGACGATGAGCGAGGCCAAGCCCTTCATGAAGACGCTGCGCAATAACTTGTGGGCCATTGCGGCGCCCGCCGGTGCGTCGAGGGTGTTGACCTTGGCGCCGAGCTGGCGGAGGGTATTGGCGGCGCTTGTTGCGCCGGATCCACTGACCAAAAGGGGAGTCGCTGCTCCCGCTACCGTGACGGGTCCGAGGATGGCGACGTCGGCGAAGTGTGCTCCGGTCTGCTCGACGTGGGTTGCCAGGCTCTCCATCTCGGCAGGAGCTGACGACGTCATGTCGGCGTAGATCGCGCCGCGCTTCAAGTGCGGTGCGCACGTTTCGGCAACTTTGCGCGCGACTGCGGCGGACGTGAGTACGAGTACGAGGTCGGCATCAGTGACGGCTTCTCTTTCTGATGCGGCGACGTTGATGCCGTCGGGAGCCTCGACGTCGCGTGGGTCGAAGGCGGTCACTTGGTGGCCTGCCGCGACGAGGGCGGCTGCATAGCGGGAGCCCGCCTCGCCTAGCCCAATGATTGCGGAGTGCATGTGTCTCCCTTTCTGCCTCTTTGCAGGAGTGGCTGTTTTAGCTTTACCATCCTGTGGTAAAGCCTTCCATCTGCTGGTAATAAGCATGACGTGCCTTGGGTCACATGTCAATGGGAATGGAGACCTGACTCACTTCGCCGCCCCCCCGAGTCCCTCCGAATGATCCAATGACCCGAAACTGTCGGAGGCGACGCATACGCTTGCGGCATCTGCACTCGATGCAGGAAATCAAGGAGGTGAGTTAGATGGCAAAAGGTTCTAAGCCTTCAAAGAAGGCGCTGTCCAATGCGGGCAAAAAGCTCGCGTCGGATTCATCAAGCAAGGCAGCCAAATCGAAAGCGGGATCAACTCTTGGAAAGGGTTGACCGGCCAGCATGGACGTAGGGGCTGGCACTCGCCGCCCCTACGTCCATGCTTTAGATGGTTCGCAGCGATCAACGACTGCACAAAGCCACTACCTGCCCCAGCCAGCGCATTGCTGACATGAACTGGCCGGGCGCAATAACGCAAAGAGGTCGGGCGACTACGTCGTGGATGCCTCAGCGGCCGTCCGTGCGTAGGTTTCGGAAACCCGGCGGTAGACCGGCGTCAGGAAGGCCAGTAGCGCCGCCACGATGATGACTATTCCTGCGATGAGGAAGATCAGTGCGATGCCGCGTGAGGTGCCCTCGCCAAGTAGCGGCGCGAGCTGAGCTGAACCCTCCGCCGACCGGGCGTAAGGGATGATCCAGAGCTCGGCAATTGGTGCGATGAGGAACGCGGTGATCGGCGCTGCCCCGGCTTCGAAGGCCATCGCGAGCCCGAACACCCGCCCTTGGCGGGGCAGAGGAACCACCCGCTGGATCACTGTCTGCTCAGCGGCCTCAATGAACGGGATCAGCACCAGATAGAGCCAGATGCCGAGGACGTAGAGCCACGCCCATTCACGGATGGTGAAGACCGCACCGATCACTCCCATGATGACGACGGCGATCAGCATGGTCCGCAGCGGATTTTTTCCGAGACCGAACTTGCTGATGAGGGCTCCGCCGAGGATGAACCCCGTGGCGCCGAGCGCGAAGTAGGCTCCCCACAGCTCCACGGGGAACATCTCCAGTCCATAGGGGTCCATCAACGCCATGTAAACGCCGCCAACGAAGTTGTTGAACGTGGAGAACAGGATGAGCGCAAAGAGCCCGGTGATCGCCATGACGGCGGCGAAGGAACCGCGCAGGTCGAAGCTGCCGTGGGCGTCGGTCGCGGCCGCGCGCACCTCCTCCGGCATACGCAGCGTGAGCAGGTGCGCGAAGGCGAGCGCTGTCAGCCCAAGCGCGACGACGATGGTTCCACCCATGCCGACCAGCCCCACCGACAGGCCGGAGAGCACGGACGTGATGATGAACATGATTCCCTGTACCATCCCGACCAGGCCGTTGGCATTAGCGCGCCGGTCCGGCTCGATCAGGATAGTCACGGTGGTGGAAAGGGCGATGTTGCGCAGGTTTTCGACGACGGCGCCGATCAGGATGATCACCGTGAAGATCCAGAACCACGGTTGGGTCAGGTCCAGCAAGGTGGCTTCGGGCAGAAGCAGGAAGACGACGCCGGCGAGCACGAACATGCCGAGGGTGAAGGCTGCGGAGAACCGCATGACCGCCAGCTTGCGGTAGCGGTCCACGAACGTGCCGAAGCTGATGCTGGAAAGGGCAATCAGCAGCATGTACGCGCCGCCGATCACCCCGGTGGCGATGACGTTACGGGTTTCCAGGTACGCCCAGAACGTCAGAGCGAACCAGAGGTAGCTGGTCGTGATGTTGGCGACTCCCGTATTCACCAGGATGCCCATGAATGTGCGGTACCGTTCCGCCGGGCCGCGCAGGGACAAGTCAATCGACTCATCGTTGGCGGTGGCACCCGATTCGTCGCCGCCGGGCGGCGCGGCGGAGGTGGCGTCGTCGTCGTACGTGGCTGCGCCGCCGTCGGGAACCGGAGCGGCCCCCTGCGGGGCCGGATCCTGCCGGGTCATGCGCCCAAGTGTACTTCGCGGGGTGGGGGGCGTGACAGGGTTCTTGGGGAAGGCCAGCAGATATTCAGGACCGTTCCTGTCCGCTTTAGATGAGACCGTGAGGTATGACTACTTCGGAGATTGTCCCGTTTACCATCCGCATCCCGCAGGACGAGATCGACGATCTACGACGTCGACTTGCCGCGGCCCGCGTCCCTGCATCATTGCCGCCGACAGTCAACGAGTGGGGTGCTTCGTCGGAGTGGGACCAAGGGGTTCCTCAGAGCTGGTTGGCGGCTTTGGCGGACTACTGGCGGGACGGGTTCGATTGGCGGGCGTACGAGCAGCGGCTCAATGACATACCCCAGTTCACAACCAGGATCGATGGTCAGACTATGCACTTCGTCCATGTCCGTTCCGAGGACGACGACGCCGTTCCCCTGCTTTTAGCGCACGGGTGGCCGGGATCTTTCCTGGAGTTCGTTGACTTGATTGGACCGCTGACCGCACCTGAGCGACACGGTCGCCCTGGCGGCCCGGCTTTTCACGTCGTGGTGCCATCCGCCCCGGGTTTCGCGTTTTCCAGCCCGTTGGCCGATGGCGGCTGGGACGACTCCCGGATTGCGGATGCTTATGCCGAGTTGATGAGCAGGCTCGGCTACGAGCAGTTTGGGGTCCAAGGCGGCGACTTCGGGGCAGGTTTAGCCCCGGAGATTGCCCGCCGGGCTCCGGGAAGGGTGATGGGTATCCACGTCAACGGGACCACTGGACCCATGCCGCAGCTTCCCCTGAGCGAGGAGGAAGCGGCTGCCCTGACCGATCGTGAGAGGCAGGCGATCAAGGACATTGAGGCGTTTATGTGGCAGCAATTCGGCTACATTTCCATTCAGTCGACGCGGCCGGGGTTAATTGGCACGATGCTCACGGATAGCCCGACTGCGCAGCTCGCGTGGATCATGGACAAGTTCCAGGCGTGGACGTGGCCCGTGGAACAGGACGTCCTGCAAATTCTTGACCGCGACTTGCTGCTCGCAAACGTGTCCCTTTACTGGTTCACCCGAACAGCCGGATCTGCTGCCCTGACCGTCTATGCCCAGGGAAGCGGCTGGGGCACACCCAAAGAAAAAACAAGCGTGCCGACGGCTGTTCTCAACTTCGCCCATGACATCGCGATCCGCAGCTACGTCGAACGAGAAAACACCGTCACCCGATGGACTGACGTCGACCACGGCGGGCATTTCGCAGCGCTCGAAGAACCTGACCTACTCGTCGAGGACCTACGGGCATTCTTCAGTACCCTCGCCAAGCCCTAAGGCAGTGCCCGAGTCAAGCTCTTGGGAATTCTCAGCGGCACGCGCCCACTTCGGTGCAGGAGCGAGAGGTTGGTGATTAGGGCAGCAGGTTCCAGTATTGGCGTCTGGCGGGCATGGCGTGGATCACCATCTCCTCGCCGCTCTCAAAGACCAGCACAACGGTCTCAAGCAAGCGAGTCCGTGTGTCAAAGCCGAGCCGCAACTCGCGATGCGGCCAGTCGTCCTCCTCAAGGGGCTCGATCCACTGGGACCAATCGGCTGCCTGGACTGCATCCTCGGGCAATACGCCGTGCTTGAGTGCATTCGCGTGGACCCTCACGCCGCAAAGTCAGCAAGTGCGCGGCGAATCGCCTCCGAGCGTGACAGGTGCTCTCGCTCGGCCAGCTTGTCCAGTGCTGCAATTTCCTCGGCGGTGAGGCGCACGGCGACGACCTGCATCGGCTCAGCGCCACGACCGGGGCGGCCGCGTCCGCGACGCTTCAATTCCTCTACGTCATAACCAGATTCGGCCTCGTCTGCCCACTTCTGAATCTGCTCGTCGGTGACCATGAAAAAATCGTATAACGAAAATGGTCTGGGCGGTAGAGGAAGCGTCTGACGTCGGGTCGGCTCGAAGGGGTGTCGACGTCGGTGGCCGAAATGCTCGGCCCGCGGGCTTAGGTGCGCCGCGTCGGGTGGTAGGTCAACGCCAACGTACGTCCGTCAAGCGTGCGGCCGTCCAGAAGCTTAAGATCGTAGTCACCCAGGCCGGCGTAGATCGGGCTGGTTCCGGTTCTTCCGCTGATGACGGGGAACACAGAGACTTCGATCCGGTCTACAAGACCGGCCGCGAGGAGCGACCAGTTCAGCGACAGGCTGGCTTGCGACCGGAGCGGCACATCCGAGGTTTCCTTGAGCTGGCGGATGATCTCAACCGCGTCGCCGTTCTCGATGGTCGCGTCCGGCCATCCGAGAGTGCCATCCAATGTGGAGGACACAACCGTTGCCGGCATCCTGTACAGGCGCGCGTTCCATTCGTCGAGGGTGTTCGGGTCGACCCCCGCGGCGAAGATTCCTGCCACTTCGCGGAAGGTGGTCGCGCCGTAGACCATCCGCTGCGGGGCGGCAAAGAGCGCGGCTCGCCACTCCAGAAGCTCTGGGCCCTGTTTCGACCAGTAGCCGCCCCAGTCGACCCCTTCGGGGCTTGGATCGTAGGACCCGTAGCCGTCCAGTGTTGAAAAGACATCCCAGGTATAGGTGGCGGTCATGGCGGTGCTCCTTGGGGGGGTCGACTGTTGTTGGCTTTAGTGGACGACGTCGTAGATTGCCTTGACGACGCCGTTTGCGTAGACCTCGGATTCGCGCAGGCGCAGCTGTTGCCGGTCTTCGTCCTCCGTGCTGAAGAGACTCTTGCCTGCGCCGAGAAGTACCGGAAATACGAGGAGGTTGTAGCGGTCGATGAGATTGGCGTCGGAGAGTGTGCGTGCGAGTTCGGCGCTGCCGTGAATGAAGATCGGACCGCCTTCGGTCTGCTTGAGCGCCGAAATGTCATCGACTGATCGCAGGATCTCGATCGGCCCCCCAGTCGTCGATGATCGCTTCTTCGCTGAGCGTGGTTGAGACAACGTACTTGGGAAGGTCCTGGTACGCTGCGTGGTCCTCGGAGCCTGGCCAGATCGGGGCGAACGCTTCGTAACTGCGGCGGCCGAACATCAGCGCCGTCGTCTCCGTCAACTCTTCGCCCTTGAGAGCGAAGGCTTCGGAAACGAACTCCATGCTGAAAACCCATCCTCCGCCGCGGTGACCTTCAGCGACGCCTCCCGGCGAGTCCACCACTCCATCCAGCGACATGAATCCCGTCCACACCAGTTCTCTGGCCATTTCCTGCTCTCTTTCCTGTGCTGTAATTGCCCACTTGCGATTTCAGGTTGGGATGCTAATTCTCTGGTACTTCCTGCAGCGCACGTACTTCGATGCGGCTCTGTACCGCTGATGATGCCTTGGCCGCCCACTCGACCGCGGCGTCGTCGTCGGCCGCTTCAATCAACCAGAAGCCGCCGACGTAGGATTCTGCTTCGACAAAGGGTTCGTCGAGCACCCGGGTTTCGCCCGCGGTGGCATCGACCGTCTTCGCGGTGGAGGGCGGATTGAGCCCACCAGCGTAGATGAGGGAACCTGAGTCTTTCAGGGCTGTGTTGAACTCATCGACCGCGGCCATGACGGCGGCGAGCTCCGCTGGGTCAAACTCCTGCATGGAAGCCATCGTCGGCTCGGTAGCCGAATCATGGGGCAGGGTCAGGAAATAGCGGGTCATGGCAGATCCTTTCGTAGGTTTCTCATCCAGTACCAGTTAGACGGTGGTACTTCACGAAACTCATCGGTGGGGACGACGCCGTCATCGTTGTGACCGGAGGTCCGCCCGCCGATGTAGTCAAGGACGTGGAGCAGCTCTTGGCCGCCGCACCCAGCCGTAAGACAATGAGAGGGACGAGGGCATTTGAATCAGCGGCACTCTTGATGATTCACAGGTGATGGGGGGACCATGGCGGATGCGATAGATGTCACTGCTTACTCGGACGGGAATCGGTTGGCCGGAACCCTGTACATTCCAGCTCAGCCGCGGTCCTTGCTGCTCATGCATCCCGGATCCGGGCCCTCCGATCGCAACAATGACTCGTTCTTCCCTCCGATTAGGACGGCGCTCCTGGGAGCGAATATCGCCGTCGCCTCCTTCGACAAGCGCGGTGTGGGCGGCTCGGAGGGGGACTGGCGTCAGGCGGGGATCGAACTGCAAGGTGATGATCTTTGCACTTGCCTGCAGGCGGTCCGCGAGTTAATTCCCACCGTGCCGTCCGGCGTCTTCGGTCACAGTCAGGGTGGCTGGGTAGTCTTGGAGGCCGCCAGTCGGAGCGGAGCGGACTTCGCGATCACCAGCTCCGGACCCGCAGTGTCACCGAACCAGCAGGAACTCTTCGCCAGCAAAAATGCGCTGACCGCGCGCGGGTTGAAGGATGAACAGGTCGCCGAGAGTGTTGAGTTCTACACACAGATCCTGGCGCAGCTGTCGAACGGATCCCCCTTCGCCTCCTTCGAGGCTTGGGCTGCTACTCATAGAGACCCCATGAACCTCCTGCAAAACGCAGGCGTCTTCATACCGGGCGATCAAGCGCACTGGGACCTCGCGGCGTCTATGGGTGATTACGACCCCCTGGTACGTCTGCGCAATTTCGACCTACCGCTCCTCGCCATCTTCGGGTCCGAAGACCACGGGGTGCCGGTCGCGCAGAGCATCAGCATCCTCCGCCGGTCAGTGCCCGCCTCGCTGCTGCAGACAAGCGTTATCCAGGGAGGTAATCACCGGATTAAGCGCCGCCCCACCGGTGACCTCGCTCCCGGTTACCTGAAGACTGTTCTGGCGTTCATCGAAAACCATTCCTGATCGCGGCCGGACCCCGATGCCTCGAAACAGCGCTCCGCCCTGTCAACACGTTGACTGCGGGACAAGGAGAGGCAGTCACGTCCGCGGCGACCTTTGGGTACGCTGGCTCGATGACTGACTCTCATGCCTCCGATTTGTACGATGCCGTCAACACCTGGGGCGCTGATGACGAGTTCTTCCTGCAATTCGCTACATCGGTCCCTGCTGCCCGAGTGCTCGACCTGGGTTGCGGCACCGGACGCGTGACTCTTGCGGTCGCGCTGGCAGGCTGCAAGGTTACGGGTGTGGACCCTAATGGGAACAGACTGGAAGCGGCGAGGGCTAAGCCGGAGGCTGGACGTGTGGAATGGGTCGAGGGTGATTCGACGGTGATTCCACCGGGCCACGAGTTCGACGCTGTAATTATGAGCGCGAACGTCGCACAGGAAATTCTCGACGACGCGGCGTTGGCTCGGTCCTTCGCCGATATAGCAGGCCATCTTGTCCCGGGCGGCCGACTGGCTTTCGACAGCCGTGACCCAATGGCACGGGGCTGGGAAGCATGGACGAAAGAGCGAAGCCACAAGACTGTCCAACTTCCCGAAGGACAAAGCCAGCACTGGTACCAGACCACCGGGGTTGATGAGGCGCGCGGTCTGGTTGAATTTTGCGCGCACGAAGTCGGTGTTGATGGCACTGAGAATGTCGGATGCGGCACCCTCCGCTTCCGTTCAGAAGAGCACCTGAGCACCATGCTCAGCGAGGCCGGATTAGTCGTAGACGACGTGTTCGGAGGTTTCGAAGGCGAGCCAGCCGGGCGAGGCGTCGGCAGTCTGGTGATTACCGCTCACAAACCCTAACGCGATGCGGGGGCAACGCCGTCGGAATTGCGTATCGCAAGCGTGCTCAAGTGCGCCTTTGAGCGATGAGGACACGGTCACCTCAGCCAGGACGACGGCGGCCAGAAGCAGCCACCCTTGGCCCTGTTGTTCAAGTGTGTTCCCCTGGTGAAGCACCCCTCGGTGTGGTCAAGTTCCGAGTCGAAGTCGGTCTCGCGGACGGCTTAGCGTGAGGTATGCGCCTGACCCGGAACCGCCATCGACCGCCCGCACAGCAATGGGTATCAGTCGCTCTGATCGCCGCGCTGTCCGCAGGGCTCTGGTTCGGCTGGTTCGCGTGGGATATTGCCGGTAATTCCGGGTTCCTTCACATTCGCTTGGATCAGTACGGCCGCCGCAACGGATGACAGTGGACTCTGGCTGGTCGGGGCGGTGCTTGTCGTCTTCGGTGCTACCGCGGGTGCGGCTCTAATGCTCGTAATTGCTGCCGCTGTGGAAGCAACTTGCAGGAGGAAGCTGAGCTCCGCATCCGCGGCTTCCTCTGAGTAAGATCCTCCGCGGGCTTTTTGGTTTCCTCACGTGTCGAATCGTGCGCCCTCGGCTCGCGATCGACGAATCGCGAGCAGGAGCAGAACGAAGGAACCGGGAGGGATAAGCGCGAGCAACACCCACCAGGCTGAGAGGTTCGAGTCGTGCAACCGGCGAGCTGCGATGGTGAACCCAGGGATAATGGTGACTATCAGCCAGAGTCCCGCGACGAGCAGAGAGAATGCTGCAAGCGGCGAACCAGGCGCCTCCGTCGGATGCCAGTTGAACAACTCGATGTTTGCGAAGATCCCGGACCCGAAAGGACCGAGAAGCAAGGTCGGCTGTGGCGTCCGTCCCGAAATGAGCGCAGGAACAAGTAATTGCGTTGTAGCCAGAACGACGACATTGACGAGCATCCACCACCAGTACTCGCTCCGGCTTGCCCGTCCCCGGAGTTGAAAAGCTCTGCCGGCAAAGCGACCCATTGCCTGTAGTAACGAAGCTCTTGGCAAGGGGGCAGCGTATAGAGCGGTTCCACGGGTAAACGTCACGGTGCGATTCTAATCGGAGCGCATCGAGAGGGGTGAATGGTCGTCACTGCCGGACACCCGAACGGATGGCGCGCTCCCGACACCGTGCGGCAACTAGCGATCCGAGCCTTCGAGGGTGCCGCGCTGCTCGCGCCGGAAAGCGAGCGGCGACATGCCAAGCCTCCGGACGAAGAGCCGGCTGAAATGCCCTGCATCCTCGTAGCCCACCCTCTCGGCGATGTGGTGGATGGGAAGGTCCGTCTCAACGAGGAGATTTTGTGCTCGGCTCAGGCGCTGCTGCATCACCAGTTCCTTTGGAGTGAGGCCGGTGGACGAGAGTATCTTCCGTCGAAGCATGGACTGGGACATGCCTACAGATTTTGCGTACGCCTCCACCGAAACGCTGCTGTATGCCTGGTTGCGCAGACCCTGCACCAGTTGATCCTCCTGGCTGCCCACCCCATGCACGCCGAGATGATCAGCAGGGCGAGGGCACTGGCACGGAGGTCACCGGCCGGGCCAGCCTTACTGAGTGCTGAGTCGAGGAAGGCGAACATGGTGATCGCCTGGTCATCCAGAAGGGGTTTTGGATGAAGTGCGCTTTCTGGATGCAGAACACCGAGTGACTGCAGCGCGGAGGTTGTGGCGCCGGAGAACACCATCCAGTGTTCCGTCCAGCCCTCAGCGCCTGGTCCGTAACCGTATTTCAAGCTCGGCGGGATCCAGAAGCACGCCGGTGCCGTGACCGCTGCCGCAGAGCCCATCCCATCCGGGCCCCACACCTTGCCCTGTCCGGCGCTGATTACCACCAGTGCGTAGGAGTTGAGTTCGCGCCCGTAGATGGTGCGCAGTGCCCCCGACTGCTCTCCTGCACCCAGGCAGTTCAATCCTTCGTTCCGCAGCGCGGGATGAGGAGGTCTGTAGACGGCCCAGTCTTGTCCCTTGCGCATATCTGTTGAGTTTACGATTGGCGCGCGGGGTAAGCGGGCTCTTTGTGATTACGAGGCACGTAGGGAGAGTGCGGCGTCGTACTCTTAGAGGCCGTCTGTGTGCCAGTCATTCTGCCAACGCCAGTCAATGGGATCGTTTACGCGCTGGTAGCGGATGTCTGCGGACAGTCGCATGCGACCTTCCAGGTCCTTGTTGTCCAGTGCTGCGTGAACAATTTGCGCCGAATGAACGACGACGTCGCCCGCCTCATAGTCGGTGACCAGCCACCGGGCGTCATGTTCGTCGGCCAGCCCGGGCAGATCGGCGGTGATGGACACAGCCGGTAGTTTCAGCGTTCCTGTGCGCTCCTGTCCGCCGCGTTCGACGGCGCAGTCCCCGAGAGGGATCCACATGGAGAGGACGCGATCGGTACCTTCGCGGAGGTAGACGAGGTCGTAGTGCGCCTGCGTAGCTGTTCCGATGCCGTTGTCACCCGGCTTGGTGTGCCTCAAGATCTTTCGCTTGTGGAGGTGGGTGTCGTCGCCCAGGAACCAGGCGAACCACTCCTTGATTCGTGGATGGGTGCACAGGGCACCAAATTCCTCGCCGGGAACGATGGTTTTGAACAGCGCATCGCGCAGCGCGCCTTTGTCCTCAGCTTCGGTGTTGGCGTGTCCTGTTTCGGGATCCGATCCAGGCTTCACCAGACCGGTGTGCTCCAGCGAAGCGAAGTAGTACTCACGGAACTCCAGGACCTCTGCCGGGCTGAGGAATACCTTCAGGTAGAGGTAGCCCTCCCTCTTCATCTGGTTTTACAACCAGGTTTTTGTCCTGCCGGAATTCATCAGGGACCGGCTGGAGCGCACCAAGGCGGGCGGGGGACTCATCCAGCACATAACCGTTCGAAGTAAGCATGAATCCAATACTTCCTGCGCCGGGTGTTCAGCGACATGAACAATGTGGTCCACGTTCTTGGACTTACCTGCAGGGGGCATCCTGTGGGTCGTGTTGCCGAAGGCGGAGCGGTAGGCCGTCTCCCACCGTCGTGCCGGCCGCGCTCAGGGCGCCGTCGTCGTCGGGGTTTCAGTGCCGTGCGTGCGTAAGACTATGAAACCCGGCGGCGGTTCATCTTGCCTTCCTGGGCGGTGGTCACTGCGGGTGTTAGCAGGCTTCCGGCCCCAGCCGGAGTTTCCGCTGTGTGTTGAAGTGGTGTCGAAGTCGTCGGTGCCGGTGTTCGAAGAGGGCGCCGACGAACGCGCGAAGCACGCCTGCCGTGATCGAGAGCCGTGGCACGACAGTGAGCTGGTCGGTGACGCGGGTCAGGTTTTCGGTAAGGGCTTCGAGCTCGCGGCGGTGCTCCCAGACACTGGCCGTGCGCATCCTTGAGCGCTCGTGGAAGCGCACGGGCTGGGTCACCTCGATGAGCCGCAGATCGTCGTACTCGATTGGCAGCACACCGCCAAGCAGCAGCGGCGCCTTTCCGAGCCACTCACCCACGGGTACGGTCGCGATTGTTGCATGCCGGTATCCGACGGGCATCTGCATCGACAACAAGGGGCGCAGCTCGTGGTTGATCCCGGCGGGCGCGGTTACTCGCTCCCAGACCGCATCCCTTGGGGCGGCGACGACGACAGACCTGGTTACACGCACCGCCGGCTGTCCGGCCTTTGCACGATCGCCGCTGGCGGCGAACAGTCTCATACAGGCTCCATCACTTTCACCATGACGCAGTTCTTCAGCCCTTTGGGCCGGTCGTAGGTGAAGCCGAGCCGCTCGTAGAGTCGGCGGGTGCCGTTGTAAAGGAACGACGACGACATCTTCTTGGTCTGGTTGGTCAGGTCGTGGGGGTAACTTTCTACTCGTCCGCCGCCTGCCTGCGCAATCAGGTCGAGGGCTCCGGTGATCGCCAGCTCCGTGACGCCCTGCCGCCGGTGGCGCTTGTCGACGAAGACGCAGGTGATGCGGTAGTCGGGGTCTGCGGTCTTGGTGGCGTCGTACTGTTTGCGGTGGTGGATGTTGGGCAGCTCGACCGGGACGCCGTACTCTGCCCACGCGATAGCCTCGTCGCCGTGCATTACCAGCGCGGCGTGCGCCTTGCCCTGCTCGACGTAGGCCTTCTTCATTGCTCGGCTGCCGTCGTAACCCGGGCCTCGCTCGGCGCAGTCCGGGTGGAAGTAGGTGCACCAGCAGCCTCCGAAGATGCCATTGTGCCGCACCACCATGGCCTCAAAGGCCGGCCAGGTAGCGGTGCTGAGGGGAGCGATGCAGTACGGCGACCCGGCACCCATGCTTCTACTCCTTCGCCGCGGCAGACGCGTCGACGCACAGGACTCCTCTGTTCCCGTCCTGGTCGGCGATCACGGTCAGCATCGGCGCATTGCTGTCATCGACGACGGTCCCACCCGCGGCGAGAGCGGCGGCGACCCGCTGCTGGGCCACCTCCGGCGCCACATATACCTCGACGTGGAACCGCTGACTGGGCGCCTCCTGCTCATCGAAGTCGCCGAACCACAGGTTTGGAACCCGCCCCGTGGCGTCCCGGATTTCGTCGCTTGGGGTTCCGCGGCCCTGGGCGTCGGTGTCCCCGGTCAGCAGTGCCGCCCACACCGGGGCTATAGTCGCGGAGTGCGCCGTGTCAAGGCCGAGCTCGATGTCGCTGACCGAAGCTGGATCCGCCTCGAGCTTGTGATCGACGGCGATCTCGGTGATCCGCCGCGCGAGGTCGATGTCCTGCTGGGTCACCCATTCGACGACGTGTTCGGTGCCCTCGTCGTCGCGATAGATGGCATCCTTGGTGACCAGTTTGAGGTCGATGTATCCATTACCCATCGACACGCGCGGATAGTGCCCGAAGGGGTCAGCCGCCTCACCAACCGCCGTGACAAACCGTGCGCCGGTACCGAAGTCATCGACCAGGTAGCGCGCATGCAGTCCCTGGGCCAGCTTCCGCCAGTCGGTCAGGTTAGCCTCGGCGATTTGTGCACCTGTCAGCATATCCATAGGCGGACTCTACACGTGATTCACCTCACAACGTTCTACACGCGCAACCGGACTCACTCAACAACTCGACACGTCACCGTCGCGGTTGTCCACCTACCGCACCGGGAAAGTGGTCCGCTTCGGCGCCCGGGCCCGACGAAGTTAGAGATCGGGAAAACGACGACGACGACGGCGGCTCGCGCGGTCAAACAGGTTTCAGGAAACCTGTTCCCATAGCGGCGAGTTCGGCCTCCAGGATGCGCACCGCGTTCGGCCCGACGCCGTGGACAGCGAGCAGGTCTTTTGCGGTCACCTGCTCAAGTTGGGCGAACGTGGTGTAGCCGTGGCGTGCCAGTTCCCTGCGTGCGGTGCGCCCGATCTCCCGGGGGTACTCCGTTGGTACTGGAGAGTCTTCTGGCATCGCGCAACTCCTCGTCGATGGGCGGTGTTCGTACATTGTGCCGTGGGGCCCTCTCGGTGTCACGCAGCTGGGGCAGCAGAGTCGCCGGTACGTGATTTTTCGTCATGTTGGCATCCTGTGAGTTTCCCTTCCCTAGACTGGGCGCAGGTCATGAGTGCCAGCGCGAAGCCCCGGCTTGCTGGCCGGCAACCCTCCTTCCGCGGCGGGGTGCCCCGGGTGAGGACCTGGCTGTTCGGCGAAGGGCCGGACGGCAAGCGCTGCCCGTGGTGCTCGAGAGCATGCCGGGCCCAGATCACAGGAGCCTTAGATGTCCAACGGATGGTCCTTCGAAACCCGCCAGATCCACGTCGGCCAGGAGCCGGACGCCGCCACCGGCGCACGTGCGCTGCCGATCTACCAGACCACCTCCTTCGTCTTTCCCACCGCCGAGAGTGCGGCGAACCGCTTCGCGCTGGCGGAGCTGGAACCGATCTACACGCGTATCGGCAATCCCACGCAGGACGCGGTGGAGCAGCGGATCGCAAGCCTTGAAGGCGGTGTTGGTGCGCTCTTGCTCAGTTCGGGGCAGGCTGCGGGAACCTTCGCGATCCTGAATATCGCTGAGTCCGGTGACCACATTGTTGCCAGCCCCAGTCTGTACGGCGGCACATACAATTTGTTTGCTCACACCCTGAAGAAGTTCGGAATCTCCGTCACGTTCGTGGAGGACCCGGACAACCTCGACCAGTGGCGAGACGCCGCCCAGCCGAACACCAAGCTGTTCTTCGCCGAGGTTGTCTCCAACCCCCGACAGGACGTGCTGGACATTGAAGGCGTCTCCGGCGTCGCCCACGACGCCGGTGTGCCGCTGATCGTGGACAACACGCTCGCGACGCCGTATCTGATCCGTCCGCTCGAGTGGGGTGCGGACGTCGTCGTGCACTCCGCCACGAAGTACCTAGGTGGGCACGGTACGGCGATCGCCGGCGTCATCGTCGATTCCGGAAAGTTCGACTTCGGGAAGGACCCTGAGCGTTTTCCCGGCTTCAACACCCCTGATACCACCTACAACGGGCTGGTCTACGCCCGCGACCTTGGCGAAGGCGGTGCCCTTGGAGCGAATCTGTCCTACATCCTGAAGGCCCGCGTCCAGCTCCTGCGCGACCTGGGCTCGGCAGTGTCGCCGTTCAACGCCTTCCTGATCGCACAGGGTCTGGAGACGTTGAGCCTGCGGGTGGAACGGCATGTAGGCAACGCTGAAAAGGTTGCGGGTTGGCTGGAGGCACGGGGCGACGTCGAATCCGTCGCCTACGCGGGCCTCCCCTCGAGCCCCTGGTACGAGCGTGGCCGTAAGTATGGTCCGAAGGGGACCGGTGCGATCGTCTCGTTCGAGTTGGCCGGCGGGGCCGATGCAGGCAAGCGGTTCGTGGATGCGTTGGAACTGCACTCGCATGTTGCGAACATTGGGGACGTGCGTTCGTTGGTCATCCATCCGGCGTCGACCACGCACAGCCAACTCTCCCCGGAGCAGCAGGCCGTTGCCGGAGTTACGCCGGGACTGGTCCGGTTGTCGGTGGGTCTGGAGCACATAGACGACATTCTGGCTGACCTCGAGACAGGCTTCCGTGCGGCGAAGGCGGCATCTGGTACATAAAAGTCCGATTGGGCAGAACCCCTGCCGATGGCATCCCGGTGACCACAGTGCAACGGACTGTTCGTGATTGCCTGGCTACCGGCACCGACCCCTATCAGCTGCGACTCGCCGTCGACCGCGGCCCCGCCGCATCAGCCGTGCGTTCGCGGCGCTTATGCCGGGGTCGGCACTTCGGCGCGTTCCGCTCCCGCCACAGCGGAACTGCCAAGATCGCTTCCCTGCAATGATTCCTGCGTGTTGACGGCGTTGATCCATGCGTCGGTGGTGCCGACACGTGCCCAGTTCGAGTTCAATAGGGTGAGCAGGGTGGTGTGCACCGTTTTCGCATCAACGAAGCCCGCGTCGTTGGCGAGGTTGATCGCGCCGGTGGCGTCGGAGAGCACTTCGGTGGTGAACCCGATTGCTTCGGCTTCGACGGCCGAGGCGAGGATGCAGTTGTTGGTCATGTAACCGACCAGGGTGACGGTGTCGACGTCGTTCTGCCGGAGCCATTCGGCCAGGTCGGTGCCGGCGTACACGGATCCGTACTGCTTGACGATGCTCTTCCATGCATCCGTGCGTCGGCTCTCGACCTCGGGGTGCAGGGCAAATTCCGGGGAACCGGGCGCGAATACGGGGGCTCCTTCACTGGCGGTGTGCTGAAAGGCCGCAATCGGCATGCCAGCTGCGGTGGCCGCATCGATGGCTGCTGCGATTCGCGGCAGGGATTGTTCGTGCGCAGGGTACTGGATCTCCAGCATGCCGCTGAAGTACTGCTGCTGGATATCGACGAGGATGAGTGCGCGACGCGGAGTAGCCATAGTTCAAAATCTTCCAGGTAGTGGTGACAGGCCGGAGTGCCTTCATCAATGGTGCAGGGAGACACGGAACACCAACAGTGGCACAACGGCAGATATACGATGGATTTGGGCCAAGAGAACAGGAGAGCCGACCATGCGGATCGCCGTGTACGCGTTCGATGCCGTGACGATGTTCCATCTGGCCGTGCCGCAGATGGTCTTTGATGAGGTCACCCGGCAAGGGCTTGGTGCATGGAGCACGGTGCTTTTCGCCGACCGGCCGGGCTCGGTCAGTACAGCGGAGGGCTATCGGCTAGGAGGCATACAGGGCCCGGAGGCTGCAGAGGATGCCGACGTTGTGGTGGTGCCTTCATGGTTCGACGACGGACGCCCGCTCAGCACTGCTTTGCGATCCGTGCTGCACAACGCTCGTGATCGCAGCACTGCTGTCCTCGGACTTTGCCTTGGTGCGATCGCCGTCGCGGATGCGGGTCTGCTTGCCGGACGCCGGGCCGTCACCCACTGGCAAGCTTTCACCACCCTGGCTGACCGGCACCCGGATATCTCCCTCGATCAGTCCGTGCTGTACATCGACCACGGTGACGTGCTGACCTCAGCAGGGACAGCCTCCGGGTTGGACGCTTGCCTGCATGTCGTGCGGGACCGCCTCGGAGCAGACGCCGCCAATCAAGTGGCGCGCAGTCTCGTTGTCGCGCCGCACCGTGAAGGTGGACAGGCGCAGTACATCGAACACCCTGTCCCCGAGCGATCCAGCGACGATCCGATCGCACACCTGCTTGAATGGTCGCTAGCCAATCTTCGGGAACCGCTCACAGTCGAACGGCTCGCTGACCAAGCCCACATGAGCCGCCGCACCTTCGTCCGTGAATTTCGCTCAAAAACGGGAACAACACCGGCAGCCTGGGTCCGAGTTCACCGGCTCGATGCGGCCCGGCGACTCCTGGAGACCACGGACCTGTCCATAGAGCAGATAGCGACGGACTGCGGTTTCGGGAACGCCGTAACGCTTCGCCAGAACTTCGGGGCGGCCTTCTCGACCACCCCCACCGAGTACAGGCGCCGGTTCACCACGTGTTGAGTCCCTTTTTCTTCTACCAGATCGTCGTCCGCTGCGACCGCGTCGAGGAACTTGCGACCCGCGCCCGCTGCCGAGCGGCACTCGACGTAGCGTGATAGAGAGTGGTTGCTAATCAGTAGTGGTCGCGGGCCTGCAGCACCACGATGTGCGTGTCGGTCACAAAGTAGACGAGGCGATTGGCCTCATCAATGCGCCTGGACCGGGCGCCCGACAGGATGTGCTTGAGCGGTTCGGGTTTGCCGGTGCCGGTGAACGGGTCCCGCAAGACATCCTGAATCAGTAGATTGATTCGCTTCAGAGTCTTCCTGTCCTGGCCTTGCCAGTAGGTGTAGTCCTCCCACCCGTTCCGGTCGAATGCGAGCTGTCGACTCACGCCTCGTGCAGTTCGTGAGTCTCAAACTCGCCGCGCCGCGCACGCTCCAGGGCCGTCAACAGCCGCTGCGCACCTTTGGCATGCCGCAACAGGTAGGCCGTCTCGGTGATCGCGTCGTAGTCGTCCTTGGAGATGATGACGGCGTTGCCGTGTTTCGACACCACCTCAACCGGAGCATGGTCCTCGTTAACCTGCTGTATGAGGCCGAACAGGTTGCGTCGAGCGTCTGTTGCGGTGATTGCGGCCATCAGCCATCCCCTTCTAAGTGGTACACAAAAGCGTACCACTCATTCGAGCCGAAGACGGGCTCATTCAAAAGGTGAGAACCCTGGTCGACTTCGCATGCCCGCGAAGCTTTCTGCCGTTACCCTCTAAGTTCGTGAGGAAGTTATAGGGCAGCGGGCTCTTTCTTATAAGTTCGATAATTCTTCGAAACTGCGTTGGCTTCAGGGAACTCCCGCGGTGACGCGGGTAGCGGTGGAGGTGGCCGCCCGCCCGCCGCTTATGTGAGCTTTCTCTCTGAGAAGCGCTCTGGGCGGAAGCTCCTGAACATAGGGTGCGGTCGTCCGCTCATAATCTCGTCGGCCAGCAGTTCACCGGCGATGAGGCCAACGGTCGCTCCTGAGTGGCTGAACGCCACGTAGCAGCCGGGGACCTTTTCAAGTTCTCCGAAGACCGGTTCGCCGTCGCCCGGAATGGGCTTCCTGCCCAGTTTGTACTCGGCTGCTTTGAGCTTTGGGGAGCCTTCCAGCAGTGCGGATGCCTCGTCCAGAAGCTGCTGTATGGCGCACTCGGGGATGGAGCAGTTGCCATCCGGGCCCTCAATGATCTGGTCGACGTACCAATCGTGGTCGATCGCGAGGGTGCCACCCGGGTTGGGTCGGGTGGCAGCGCGCGGGGTGTTGAGAACTGCTTTGATGTCGTGCTCGAGTGGCTCAGTTGTGACGAGCATCGAGAGCGGGGAGCCGTCGTCTATTCTGACGCCAAGTTCGCCCACCACGGCCGGGGTGGAGGGGCCGCAGGCCACCACTACTGCATCGGCTTCGTAGCGCTCACCGGCAGTGGTCGATACTCCGGTCGCTCTACGATCGTTCACCAGGACGGAGGCTTTTCCTGCCTGAGTGACGATGCGCCCACCCCTGGAGACGAGTTCGGCGGCGAGGTGCTCGATCAGGTGCGGCAACGATACCCAGCCGTCGCCTGGGTTGTATATTGCGCTGCCGGGCACTGAGTCTGCCGCAATGCCGGGCACAACTCTCGGGATCCTGGCGGAGTCCACGAGGCGCGAGCCGTAGGCGTGCTCCTTCTCGTAACGGTGGCGCGCGAGGGTGCTGGCTTCGCTGTCAGCGTCTGACCAATACACCCCGCCGTCGAAGCGCAGCCATTCGAGATGGGGATTCGCAGCAAACATGGTTCTGTAGCGATCGATGCCTGCAACCCGCAAGGCGTGGTAGGCATCCGAGCGGATACCGGCGGAGTTGAGCCAGGATAGCGACCTCCCTGATGCTCCGCTGGCGAGCTCGGTCTCCGTGATGAGCACGACGGATGCACCTTCGCGTTGGAGGTGGACCGCCGTTGATACGCCGAGTATGCCGCCGCCGATGACGGCTACGTTCTTGCTGGAGGGAGTGTCGGGTGTGCTGGACATGGATCAGCTTCCTATGGTGATGGGGTGTGAGTGAGATGGGGTCATGCCGGTCGCACGGTGAACGTCCTCGATGATGCGAAGAACCTGCACCGCGTCCCAGGGGTCGACCGGAAGAGGCCTCCCGCTGGCAAGGTGGTCGCTCAGCAGTTTGTAGAACTGGGCATAATCGCCGCGCTGCGCCGGCACCACTTGTTGGGTTGCTCCTGTGCTGAGGGATCCCCAGGCTGATTCCGGTTCCATTCCGAAGTCGTCGTCATTGGGATCCTTCCCTGCGTCCAGTGCCGGTTCCTGGCCGTCGAGTCCCCACTTCAAGTAGGTGCCGCGCGTGCCAAAGAGGTGGAATCGAGGCCCCGGCAGTGCCGCCAGGCCGCTCATGGTTAGTCGTGAGCGGATGCCGTTTGCATGATGCAGGACCACGAAAGCGTCTTCATCGGCGTCCGTGGAGGCACTCGAATAGCGTGTGGTTTGGCCGTAGACATCCTGAACTGGTCCAAACAATTGCAAGGCTTGATCGATAAGATGACTGCCGAGGTCATACAGTATCCCCCCGGCCTCATCCAGGGTTGCAGCTCCCTTCCAGCTTCGGAAACCCTCGGGCTGCCACCATTCGAACCGCGACTCGAAGGTAGCGATGGTCCCCAATGCTTCGCGCCGCACAAGGTCCTGCACAGTGAGGAAATCCGCATCCCATCGGCGGTTCTGGAAAACAGTGAGACTGACTCCGGCACGCCCGGCCTTCCGGATGAGTTCCTCGCCCTGCGCTGCTGTCGGTACGAAAGGCTTGTCAACGACTACGTGTAAACCTCGGTCAATTGCAGCATTCGCCAGTTCGTAGTGGGTTCCCGGCGGTGTACCGATAACTACGAGGTCAATCTCGTCCGCATGCTTGAAAATGTCCTGAGGGTTGTTGAGCACCGTGGCCGATCGATAGGACTCTCGAGCTTGTCGGGATCGCTCCTCGTTACTTGTCGTGATGAACCGGAGGCTGTAGTCAGTATTGGCGGCCAGGAGCGGCGAATGAAAGACCCGCCCGGAGACTCCGAATCCCAGTACTGCAGTCCGGATTGTCCGCTCAGCTGTGTGGTTACTCATTTACCCATCCCTTCCGATAGCCCCCGGATGAAGTAGCGCTGTCCGATCGCGAAGGCGACAATCATGGGCAGGCTGGCAATGGCCAGGCCGGCGAAGAGCACAGACCAGTCGGTCTGCAGCGTGCTCTTGAAATCAAGCAGTCCGACTGGCAGGGTCTTCAACTCGGTGTCATTGAGGAAGACCAGCGCAAACGGAAACTCGTTCCAGGCGAAGAGAACGTAGACGAGACCGGCGCTGGCAAGCACGGGTTTGCACAGCGGAATGATGACGCGCAGGAAGATCTGGACCGAGTTCGCGCCGTCGATCCGCGCCGCTTCCACCACTTCGTCCGAGAGCGTCAGCATGTACGCGCGGATGAGGAAGATGGTGAAGGGCAGCCGGTAGGCGACGTAGACGATGATCAGCCCGGCGTGGGTGTTATAGAGACCCACGGCCTGCAGCAACTGGAACAGTGGAACGAGGATCATCGTCGGGGACACCATCAGTCCGCCGAGGATCAGGAACGTGACCGTCTTCGAGAACGGTAGGTTGAGCTTTGTCAGCGCGTACGCAGCAGCGGCGCCCAGCAGCAGCGTCGCCGCCAGCGAGATGACGGTGATGAAAAGACTGTTGGCGAAGTAGGCAACGACGCCCTGGTTCCAGGCTGTGACGTAGTTCTCGAAGGAGAAGGCATTCGGCAGGGCCCACGGGTCTGCGAAGATTTCAGCGCTGGTCTTGAAGGCCGACGAGAACATCCAGAAGAGCGGGTAGAGGACGCCAATGCTCATGACGACAAGCAGGATACGCACCAGATACCGTGCGACGATGCTCAGGTAGTCCGAACGGCGCTTTGGCTGTGCCGCTCCCCTCGCGCGGGTGGTTGGCGTTGTCGGTTTAATTGTTGTGGTGCTCATTAGAGGCTGACCCTCTTCCTACTTGTGTAGAACAGCTGCGTTGCGCCGATGATCAGCGTGATGAAGAGGACAATGGTGGCGATCGCGGAGGCGTAGCCCATGTCGTCGTTCACGAACGCGTTCTGGTAGATCAGGGTGCCCAGCACCTGGGTGGCGTTATTAGGACCGCCGTTGGTCATGGCGACAATCTCGTTGAAGACCAGGAAGGCGTTGCTGACCGTGACAATCGACATGACGGCAACCATCTCCCTGGTCAGCGGAATCGTCACGTTGAGGAACTGCCGTACCGGACCCGCCCCATCGAGCGCTGCGGCTTCATAAAGCTCGCTCGGGATACGCTGGATGGCCACCAGTAGGAGAGCTGCCACATAGCCCGTCCATTGCCATTGACTCATGGCGATGATCGCCCAGATAGCGGTCTCGGGTTCACCCAGCCACACCCGTGCGAGCCCTTCCAGACCAAGCCCGCGCAGAGCCTCGTTGAGGAAGCCGACTTCAGGGTGGTAGATGAACGAGAAGAGCACACCTGTCACCGTGATCGAAATGGTGGCCGGCAGGAAGTACACGCTGCGGAAGAAGGCCTGAAGCCTGCCCTTCACGAACCTGTCCAGCAGCGCCGCCAGGATCAGTCCGAGCCCTACCTGAATGATGAGGGAAACCGCGGCGTAGGCAACGTTATTGCGGATTGCAATCCAGAAGACCGCGTCGCCGAAAGCAGTGATGTAGTTTTCGAAGCCCACGAACTCCTGTTCCGGGGAAAAGACGCTCCATTGCAGGAAACTCAACCGCAGGTTCTGAGCCAGCGGGTAGTACAGGAGAGCGAGGATCGCCAGAATCGCCGGTGCTGCCCAGAGGATTGCACTGAGGCGGAGTCTTCTTGTCGTCATGGTGTGCACGAGTCCTTTCACTCGGGTGCTCCGCCGAAGCGGCGCCGCCATTGGATCGCCGCTTCGGTGGTTGAGGCAATGCCTACTTCAGACTGTCTGAGGCTGCTCGGATGGAATCCAGAATCTGTTCTGCAGTTTGTGATCCGTCGATGGCGGCCTGTCCGCCTGCGAGGAACGCTGCACCGACTTCGGGGTTCGTGGCTGTATCCAGCCAGATGTTGAAAGTTTCGACCCCCTGCAGATGCGTCAGCGCCTCGTCCAGCTGGGGCAATACATCTGCAACCCCTTCGGCGGAGCCAACGACAGCTGACGGACGGTCCCGCATCTCAAGCAAGCGGGCACCGTTCTCCTGGCTGGTGAAGAACTTGAGGAACTCGATGGCGAGGTCCTTGTTGTCGCTCTTCTCGTTGACCAGGAAGCCGTCCGGTGCGCCGGTGAGCGATTCAGCGTCGCCTTCTGCGCCTTCGATGTCCGGGAAGGCGAAGAAGTTCCAGTTCGCCGCGACCTCCGGCGTAGCCCCGTTCGCCTCCCTGAAGATGGAGAAGATGTTGCTTTCGCCGTAGTACATGGGGGCGACACCGGTCTGGATCTCTGCCTTTGCCGAATCATTGGAGATTCCGTTTGCTCCGGCAGTGAAGCACCGCTGAGCCAGCTCATTGAGGTCCTCAAACGCCCTGATGTACCCCGGGTGATCGAAGGTAGCGGTCGCAGGCTCGAAGTCCGCTCGCATGACGTCCTGGGGAACGTGCTTGGCGATCAGGGTGGTCAAATAGTGTACCCCTGGCCACATGGCGTTGTTGCCCATGGTGATGGGCGTGAGCCCTGCTGCTTCGAAGGTGTCGCAGGCCGTCAGGAGCTCTTCGTAGGTGGTGGGTACCTGCACGCCATGTTCCTCGAACATCGCCGAGTTGTAGATCATGTACTTCCCGGACATACTCACCGGCACTGCGTAGTTCTTCCCCTCGACCGTGTAGGCCTCGACGGCGGCGGGCAGCAGTGATCCTTCCCATTCACCCTCAAGTTCCGACGTGAGGTCAGCGGCGAAGCCAGCGTTGAAGTACTGCTCGCCGTAGCCGCCGGGCCAGGCGAAGTAGACGTCCGGAAGGTCATCCGAAGCTGTCAGGACGCGAAGGCGCTCCTTGTACGGGTCGTCCTGGATGGCCTGCATCTCTACAGATACTCCAGGGTTGGTCTTCTCGAACTCGTCGACGACCTTCTCGAAGAATGCCGCGTGATCTCCTTCCGGCCACTTGTGCATGACAGTCAGCGTCTGGTCTCCCTGGCCGGCATCCCCGCTCCCGCCACAGGCGGAGAGGGTCAACGTGAGAAGCGTCGAAACGACCAGAACGGTTTTGCTTCGGCTGCGAACTTTCTTGGTCATGGGTGCCTCCAAGGCAGGTAGTGAGATTCGGGACTGGAGGAGGACTCCACGGATGTGATGCGCGTCTCGTGTGAGTCCGGTCTCACAAGGGTATAGCATTGAGACCGGACTCACAAGTCCGTATCAGTACGATGTAGTTCGTCGCTTCCTCAGAGAGATAGGTCCATCAATGAGCACGAATTCGATTCGCCGGGAGACGACGGTGGCCGATGTCGCAGCCGTAGCGAAAGTGTCCAAGGCGCAGACAGCCCGAGCGCTCGGCGGTTATGGAGCCGTGAGCAGCGATGTTAGGTCACGGGTGCTGGAGGCAGCCGAGCAACTGGGGTACCGCCCGAACATGCTGGCCCGCAGCATGAACACCGGCCGGTCCCACACCATCGGCGTAGTGGTTGGAGACATCCAGAATCCGTACTTCAGCCTGGCCATGAGAGCAATTTCAGATACGGCCCAGCCCGCCGGTTACGACGTTCTGTTGATCAACACGGGCGAAGATGCCCCCGCAGAACGGGAGGCAGTAAGGGTTCTGCAGGATAAGCGGGTGGATGGCTTCATCATTGCGCCGGTGCTATCAGATGACAACGCGCATCTCCAGGCGGTAGTCGATTCCGGTCGACCGCTCGTCCTCCTGGACCGGGCTGTGGAGGGCTTGGACGTGGACGTGATCGCGACTGCGTCCGAACAGGCGTCCTTCGAGGCGGCACAGCTCTTGCTCGAAAATGGGCATGAGCGTGTTGCCTACATCTCCACTCTTAGGACCCGTTCGAACCGTTACGAAGATGGATTTGCGCTTGGTTCAACCCCTGTCGCTCAACGACTGGGAGGTATGCGGCGAGCCTTCAAGGAGGCTGGGAAGGAGTTTCCCTCCTCCTTGGTGCGCCTGAATGCAGGCACAGACGAGAACATTCGTCAGACTGTGAGGGAACTGCTGGCCCCGCCGTTCGATGCAACGGCGATCATGGCCTCCGACAGCGTGATCGCCCTCAGCGCGCTGGAAGAAATAGCGAACGCTGGCCTCAACATCCCGACGGATCTCTCCTTCGTGATGTTCGATGACCTCCCATGGACGAGACTCGTCACGCCGCCGCTCACCGTCGTATCCCAGCCCGTATATGAGCTCGGCGTCGCTGTAGCAACCGCCCTCATCCGGCGCCTCCGCGGGGGAAAAGCGCCAGAGACAACTTTCGAGGCGAAGCTAATCAACCGTGGGTCCGTCGCCGCTCCCCCAACCCCAAAACCATAACCAATCACGCTTTGTCCGTTTAGGTGCTGTGTAACAGGAGAAGCTCTCATGCACCCGGAGCGGCGCATAGCTTCCCACGATGTGGGCAGATCCCCGAAATGCACGTCCGTCACATCGCTACCTCACACCACCCCGCTCGCAGCCATGATTGTCCCCTCGATGTGCGCGAGATAACCTCGCTGAATGCTGATCTGATCGGCCACATACTTGGCGTCATGCCACACGCCCCAGATGAAGCTCGATCCGCGGCGTGACTGCCACGGCAACCCCAGGAAGTAAACGCCGGGCTCATCGGAAACGCCCCGCCGCTGCCGCGGCCTGGCGTTCTCGTCGAACGCATCGACCTGCAGCCAGCTGTAGTCGACGGCAAAGCCGGTCGCCCAAATGATCGAGGTGACTCCAGCCTCTGCGAGGTCGAGTTCGAGGAGCGGGTTGGTCAGGCTCTCCGGGTCCGGCTGGAGCGTACGGGCTTCCGTTTCCTCCGGGAGATCCAGGCCGTTCCGTTCCACGTAGGCGTCTGCTTCGTCGAGAAGCGCCAGGTAGTGCGCGTCGCCGTTGGCAATGTTGTCGCGCAGGTCCCCGGCGAACCGCATGGTTCCAACATCGAAAGAAGTTGTGCGGCCCACCAGCTTGATCCCGTTGTCCGAGAGGGTTCGGAAGTCGACGGTGTGGCCGCCGTCGGCTCCGCTCACCGCGATCGTCACGTGCTCTGCGCCCTGCGGGGGAGCGGACGCCTCCCATTTATTGAGTACTCCAAGCCACCAGCAGAAGTCCTGGCCCCGGTAGCTCCGCGGCGGCCGGTCATGCGGTCCGACAGACAGGTACACCTGGCGGCCCGATCGCTGAATTTCGGCGGCAATTTGGACGCCCGAGGACCCTGCGCCCACCACGAGCACGGCACCGTCCCGAAGCTGATCCGGGTTGCGGTACTTGCTGGAGTGCAGTTGGGTCACGTTAGCTGTTTCGGGAACGACGGCGGGAATCACCGGACGTTGGAAAGGGCCGGTAGCGGCGACGACGTAGCGTGCCGAGAAGTCTCCCGCTGACGTCGTGACCTGGAAGCCGGGGCCGCCGGCGTTGCGGCGTACGGAGGTCACCTCTACTCCACAGCGGATGGGCGCGCCGATCTTCTCCGCATACGCGACGAAGTAGTCTGCCACCTGTTCCTTGGAGGCGAAAGCCTCGGGTTCTACGTCGGTGAACTCCATGCTCGGGAAGCGGTCGTGCCACGCGGGTCCGTTTGCAACCAGGGAGTCCCACCGTTCGGAGCGCCACCGTTCAGCGATGCGGGAACGTTCCAGGACCAGGTGCGGGATGCCCCGCTCGCTCAGATGTTCGCTCATTGCGACGCCGGCCTGGCCTGCGCCTACAACGAGAACTTCAACTTCGGGGCTGGGCATGAAAATCTCCTCTGTTTCGGGCAATAGGGACTGGATGAGCACGACGTCGAAGGTGTGCTTTTTGCCATCCCGTGCGGTGGGTCGGCTCGGATGTCGTTAGGACCAGACACCGTGTCTGAATCAATTCTTGCGAGTCAAACTGCATCTGCATAGCGGATAAATCCGGTCCAATAGATCAGAAAAAGCGATGCAGCGCGTCCTGGCTAAGAGAACTCGAGATAAAGCGCCCCGCTCCCGTGGGGGTGGGAGCGGGGCGCGAAGAGCCGGAAGGTCGTCGATCAGACGCCGGACGTGAACGCTTCATCCTCGATGACCTCGCGGGTACCTCCGGCGTCGCGGACCTTCCTGCCGCGGACATAGCCCACAACCCCGAGGGCGAGGATGCAGCCGAGGGTGCCGAGCGCGAAGGCCTCGAACGTGAACTGCGAGACGCCCCAGATTTCCTCGAAGTTGTATTCCAGGCCGAAGAGTACGTCCAGCGTGCCCGGGAAGATGGCCACCCAGGAGCCGATCAGGATCCAACTGAAGCAGATCGCGCCCAGCACCTTGAATCCGGAGTCGGACACGGGAACCTTGAAGGGGCGGTGGGTCTGGGGATACTTGGTGCGCAACCGGACGGCCGCCGGGATGGCCAGGAGGTAGCTGAGCAGGAACGTGGAGATCGCGATGGTAAGGACCACTCCGAAGAGCGCGCTGCTGGTACCCGTAAGCTGCATCGCGGCGAGCATGAACAGCGTGGCCACCACACCGGACAGCGTGTTGACGCGGATCGGCGTGCCCAGTCTCGGGTGGAACCGGCCGAAGAACCCGCCGAAGAATGAACCGTCCGCGGCGGCCATGGCCTGCATGCGGTCGCTGATGATCATCCACGCGGCGCCCTGGGACACCAGAACAAAGCAGAAGACCATCGCAGAAACTGCCAGCATGATCTCAGCCGCACCACCGAAGACGGTGTAGACGGTAGCGATCGCGCCGAACAGTCCACCGATGCCGGTGATCTGGTCCACCGGAACCACCAGCAGGATCGCGAGGATCGGCAGGAGGTAGCTGGCGGCGGCGATCATCGAGGAGCGGGCCACCGAGATGGGAACGTCCTTGGCGGGGTTCTTCATCTCGCCCGCTGCGCTGTTGCCGGACTCGAACCCGAGGAAGGAGAACAGCAGCAGGGGAGTCACGCCGAGGAAGCCTGCGAGGGTCGGGGAGAAGAAGCCGAGGTCCAGACCGTTGAA
The DNA here is from genome assembly GCF_011927905.1 of Arthrobacter pigmenti. Classification (NCBI taxonomy): domain Bacteria; kingdom Bacillati; phylum Actinomycetota; class Actinomycetes; order Micrococcales; family Micrococcaceae; genus Arthrobacter; species Arthrobacter pigmenti. Next base: position 2,944,709 of record NZ_JAATJL010000001.1, on the reverse strand, counting down.
GCCGTGCTGCACCCCGTACACGATGGTGACGAGGATGAAGAAGGTCAGGAACAGAACCTTGAGGATGGCGCCCAGCGAGGGCAGCCACTTGCCGTGCTTCAGGCTGACGATCGCGGAGGTCACCGTGATCCAGATGAAGGCCAGTTTGAAGGCGTAGTCCCCAACGCTGCCGGCCTCGATGTGGCCGACATACTCGGACCAGGTCTCCACCGCCACGAAGGCCATGGCTCCGCCGACCCAAACCGGCTGCGTCACCCAGGTGAAGAGCGAGGTGATCGCGGCGACCACGCGGCCGTAAGCCATCTTTGTCCAGACGTACACCCCACCTTCCTCGGTGAACGCGCCGCCGGTCTCCGCGAAGATGAGGCCGTAAGGGATCATGAAGGTGATGGCCAGGATGAGGGTCCAGGTGAAGGTCTCTCCGCCGAAGCCCGAGACCTGCCCGAGAACCTCGACCGAGATGACCGCAGCGACAACCAGCAGGAGGATGTCGAAGCGGCCGAGGGATTTCTGTAGATGCTTGCTCTGCTCCTCGGCAAGGCGGGTCTTGCCTACTGGCTGGTCCATGGTCGGTCCTTTGCTATGGCTTAAGTTTGCTACGTTGCGAAACTGGCGAGAAGGTTGCGGTCGTCCCTCAAATCAGGGAGGGCGGAGAGGTCAGGTACTGCCAGAAGCGTAGGCTCGTGAGTTGCATCACGTAAACCATTGAATGGCGATACACTTCATCACTTCACCAGATGAAGAAATTCAGCCGAACTGGATCCATGTGGTCTTCGGTGCGGTGTAGTTGTCGAAGGCGTACAGGGACAGGTCGCGCCCGAAACCGGACTGCTTAAAGCCGCCGAACGGCGTGGTGTTGCCCAGTGCGTCGACGGTGTTCACGGACACCGTGCCGGCCAGCAGATCCCCCGCTACCCGGTGCGCACGCGACAGGTCCGACGTCCAAACAGACGCCGCCAGGCCGTAGTCCGTTGCGTTCGCGAGGGACACCGCCTCAGACTCCGTGTCGAAGGCATGCAGCACCGCCACCGGCCCGAAGATTTCGTCTCGGTGGACGTCATGGTCCGCAGGCAGGCCGCCCAACAGTGTCGGCTCCAGGTAAGCGTCCGAGCCTCGAATCTCACGGCGCTCGCCACCGAAAAGCACCTCACCCTCGGTGCGTCCGCGCACAATCCAGCGTTCGACGTCGTCGGTGTGGGCGCCGCTGATCAGCGATCCGTTCCCTTCGAGGCCGGCGAGCGGATCCGCGGTTCTGTACTCTGCCGCTGCCTTGGCGAGCAGTGCGGCGAACTCATCGTGCACTTCACGCTGAACCAGGATGCGCGAGTTCGCCGAGCAGACCTGTCCCTGGTTGTAGAACGCGCCGAACGCCGCTTTCGCGGCCGCGGTTGCAAGGTCAGCGGTATCGGCGAAGACAACGTTGGAACTCTTGCCGCCGGCCTCCAGGCTGAGCCGCTTCAGATTGCTCTTACCGGACGCCTCGAGCAGCGTCCGTGACACGGCAGTGGACCCGGTGAACGCGAGCGCGTCGACGTCCATGTGGTGCGCCAGCGCGGCACCCACTTCCCGACCGGTGCCCGTGATGATGTTCAGCACTCCATCGGGCAGGCCAGCCTCAGTGGCCAGTTCGGCAACCCGTAGGACGCTGAGTGAGGTCTGCTCGGCCGGCTTGAGCACCATGGTGTTTCCGGCGGCAAGAGCCGGGGCAATCTTCCAGATTGCAATCTCCAGCGGATAATTCCAAGGCACGACGGCGGCCACCACCCCCAAAGGTTCCCGTGTCACCAGTGCTGTGGCGCCGGGAGGAACTGCCGGCAGCTCGCCGCTCTGCTTGTCGGCCGCCTCGGCGTACCAGCGCAGCGTGGAGATAGCGCCGGGAACGTCGACCGTCGTCGTCTGCAGGATCGGCTTGCCGCTGTCCAGGGTTTCCAGCAGGGCCAGCTCGTCGGCGTGCTGTTCCATCAGCACCGCGACCGCGAGCAGCGTCTCCTTGCGCTGAGCCGCGCCACTGCGCGACCACGACGGGAAGGCACGCCGGGCAGCGGCAACCGCACTATCGACGTCGGCACCCCGGCAGGCGGCGAGGTCCGCCAGTGTGCGGCCGTCAATCGGGCTTATGGTTGGCCGGGTGAGCTGGTCGCCGGCTGACGCACGGCGTCCGTTGATAAAGGCGCGGCCGTCGATGGCCAGCGCCTCGGCGCGGCTGTGCCAGTCGGTGGAGAAGGTGGTGCTGGTGCTCATGATGCTCCTCGGGCTCTAGGAAATAGCGTGGGTGGTGGGCAGTGGCTGTGCTGCCGTGCGGACGTGTACGGGGAGGCTGTGTCGACCGACGCGCAGGGCAGTGGAGGCCAATATCAGGCACAGAAGCTCGACTCCGAGGAGAGCGAGCATCGCGCCGTCGTGGGCTGATTCGGCACCCTGCGCAGTGCCGTGGTGGGACCCCGCCGACGGCATGGCGAGAACGGCGAGGTGAATCAGGATCATGACAACGCCCATGCCCAGCAGGTGCTCCGCCGCGCGCGAGGTGCAGCGTCGTCGGCCAACCAACGGGGCGGCGCAGGCAAGGCACGCGACAGCCATCGCCGCCATCCACCAGGCCATGCCACCTGCCGGTTCGGAAGCTGCTGCGCCGGCATGCGCAGTGGTGCTCACAACCACTGCGGTGCTGACAAGGCCAACCTGAATCCGGCCGGCTGGCGGGCGCAGGGTTGGCGGGCGCACGGAGCGCCACTGAGTGAGCGGATGCATTTCCCTCCTGACTTGTCGGCTGCCCGAACTGCGGGCTTTACGACCGGCACGTGATGTGCGTAACATCAAAAAGTTGGTTGAACAGTTGTACCACCAAAACTCGACTTTCAGGAAGTGCCATGACCCAACAGATATCCGCTCCGGCTGCGCGGACGCAGCATCCGCTGGAGCAGCTCACTGCCGAGGAAATCCGCGAAGCCCGGTGCATCCTCGCCGGCGCAGGCCTCGTTGAAGAGACCACCCGCTTCGCCTACCTGGGCCTGATCGATCCGCCGAAGTCCGCCCTGCATGGAGCCGACGACATCGACCGGACCGTCCGCGTCATGCTCTGGGACGCAGCGCTGTCGCGCTCGCTGGATGTTCGTCTGTCGTTGACCCGCCATGAAGTGCTCGACCGGCGCGAGTTGAATCCCGCCGTCGACGGCCAACTGCCGGTACTCTTCGAAGAATTCGAGATCATCGAGGAGATCCTCGCCAAGGATCCGCAGTGGATGGCCGCGCTGGCCTCCCGCGGGCTCACGCCGGCGCAGGTCCGGGTGGCGCCGCTGTCTGCAGGCGTCTTCGAGTACGAGAACGAGACCGGCAAGCGGCTCCTGCGCGGCCTCGGTTTCCGGCAGGACCACGCAAGCGACCACGCGTGGGCGCACCCGATCGACGGCCTCGTGGCGTTTGTCGACGTCGAGAAGCGCCGGGTGGATCACCTGATCGACGACGGCCCGGTGGACGTTCCCGCGGTCAACGGTAACTACACCGAGGCCGCGATCCACGGCGAACACCGCACGGACCTCAAGCCGATCGAAATCACGCAGCCCGAGGGGCCCAGCTTCACACTTGAGGGCAACCACCTGTCGTGGGCCGGTTGGGACCTGCGCGTCGGCTTCGATGCCCGGGAAGGCCTGGTCCTCCAGCAGCTCCACTTCACTCACGAAGGACGACGGCGCCCGCTGATCCACCGCGCATCGATCTCCGAAATGGTGGTCCCGTACGGTGACCCCTCGCCGTACCGGAACTGGCAGAACTACTTCGACTCCGGCGAATACCTGGTGGGCCGCGACGCCAACTCGCTCAAGCTCGGCTGTGACTGCCTGGGCGAAATCACCTACCTCTCGCCGATCGTCGCCGACGACTTCGGCAACCCGCGCACCATCGACAACGGCATCTGCATCCACGAGGAAGACGCCGGGATCCTGTGGAAGCACACGGACGAGTGGGCAGGCTCCAACGAGGTCCGCCGCAACCGCCGCCTCGTGGTCTCCTTCTTCACCACCGTCGGCAACTACGACTACGGCTTCTACTGGTACCTCTACCTCGACGGCACCATCGAGTTCGAGGCCAAGGCAACCGGCATCGTCTTCACCGCTGCCCTGCCGGACAAGGACTACCCCTACGCCTCGGAAATCGCCCCGGGACTCGGAGCTCCGTACCACCAGCACCTCTTCAGTGCCCGCCTGGACATGATGGTCGACGGCGACACGAACCGCGTCGAGGAACTCGACCTCGTGCGCCTGCCCAAGGGTGACGGCAACCCGCACGGCAACGCCTTCACCCTGAAGCGCACGCTGCTGGCCCGCGAATCCGATGCGGTCCGCGATGCCGACGGCACCAAGGGCCGCGTGTGGCACATCAGCAACCCTCAGTCGCTGAACCACCTCGGTCACCCGGTGGGCTACACCCTCTACCCGGAGGGCGGCCCGACGCTGGCCATGGCGGATGATTCCTCGATCGCTTCACGCGCGGCTTTCGCCCGCCGCCACCTCTGGGTCACGCAGCATGCCGAGGATGAGCTCTACGCCGCCGGCGACTTCGTGAACCAGCACCCCGGCGGTGCCGGCCTTCCGGCGTATGTCGCGCAGGACCGCGACCTCGACGGGCAGGACCTCGTCGTGTGGCACTCCTTCGGGCTGACCCACTTCCCGCGGCCCGAGGACTGGCCGATCATGCCCGTCGACACCACCGGTTTCACACTGAAGCCGCACGGATTCTTCGACGCCAACCCCACACTGAACGTGCCGCCGTCGTCGTCGGGCCACTGTGCTTCCGGAAGTGCAGCGGCAAGCGGTGCCGCGGGCACCGCCGTCGGGCATTCTGAAGCGGGCGGCTGCCACTAGCGCCAGTACCATCGCGGGGATGCGTTCCCCGCGATGGTACTGTGCACACGTTCGGGCGATGGGACCCGCAGAACCGAAGGAGTGAGCGTCATGCCCCGCTTGGTGGACCACCAGGAGCGACGCCGTTCGATCATCGAGACCACCTGGCGGCTGATCGCCGAGCAGGGGATCGAGAACGCGAGCATGCGGGATATTGCCCGGGAGTGCGGCTACGCGGCGCCGGGCGTCCTGGCCCACTATTTTCCGAATAAGGATGCGTTGTTGCTGGCGTCGTACCAGCTGATCTGTGAGCGGACCAACGAGCGGATCGACGCCGGCACCCGTGGCCGCCGTGGTCTTGCGGCGCTCCGCGGGCTGTGCCTGGAGATCATTCCTGCGGATCCGTTGACCGTGGTCGAGGCCCGGGTGGCGATTTCGTTCTGGCAGCGTGCGCAGACGGAGGAGTCGCTGCGTGCCGTTGGCCGCGATGCGCTGCTGCACTGGCGCAGCCTGATGATGGGCTTTCTTGCGGAAGCAGAGCACGACGGCGAATGCCCGCCTCTGCCGGACCCGGACTTCGTTGCGGATGAGCTTTTGAACATCATGATGGGGCTGCACGTCACGTCGATGCTTGACCCGTATGCGGTTACGGGTTCGCGGCAGCGGCACATGATGGAGCGGGCGCTGGCGCGGCTTTCGGCCGGACAGACTGCGGGTGTGGGTTAGGCCATTTCCTTCGTCTGTTTTGTCCCAGGCTGTTTTGGCTTCCCTGCCGCCGCGCGCTGCTGGCGCACGCTCTGCGCTACGGCGCGCATGCGGGCCGTCGGACGCTGTGTCCTCAGCCGGGCCAGCACGATGCTCAGCTCCGGCACTTTGTCCTTGATTACGACGGCGGCGACGTGGCCGCCGTCGTAGGTCAATCCGTGCTGCGGGCGCTGGTGCAGGATCGAGTAGCCGTGGCCGTTGGCTACGAAGGTGCGCACTGTCTCGTAGCTGGCGGAGCGGAACTGGACGTCGGGTTCGAAGCCGGCGCTGCGCAGGATGGAGAGCATGAGCTCGCGGCTGTGCGGGAGGTCGAGCAGGACGAACGGCTCCTCGGCGACCTCGGAGAGCGAGACCTCCTTGCGTGATGCGAGCCTGTGCTCCGGTGGGAGGGCCAGATACGGGCGGACGCTGTCGACGGCGGTGACCGCGATGCCTTCGGGCAGGCCGAGATCGTAGCAGAGGGCGAGGTCGGCCTGGCCGGTGAGGAGGGCGGCGGAGCAGCCGGTGGCGTCGGCTTCGGTGACCTCGAGTTCCAGCTGCGGGTGGTCCGTGCGGAGCCGCCCCAGGAGCCCGGGGAGCATGAAGGGCGCCAGGGTGCTGAAGCAAACCAGACGAATGCGGCCCTCGATGCTGCTCTGCTCGCCCTTGGCGTGATCGAGGGCTTCTTCGAGGTGCGCGAGGACGGCCTGTGCATCGCGGAGGAACAGCTCGCCCGCGGGGGTGAGCAGCAGGCCCTTGGAGCGCTGGCGGATGAAGAACTGCGAGCCGACGCTCTTCTCCAGCTGGGAGACAGCGGCCGACACGGCGGACTGCGCGACGTTCAGCCGAAGGGCCGCTCCGGTCATGGACTGCTGGGCGGCGGCCTCGACGAAGTAGCGCAGCTGGGTGAGCGTGACATCCATGCGGGATAGCCTACTCCTTCAACACTTCTACTGATGCAACACGTCGGAAATGACTGTTAGACAGATTCAAGATGCCGGAGGAAGGTGGAATCAGAACCCACCTGCTCAGCGGTGGTGACCATGTAACGGCAACGCAGTGGAGAGGCAGCAGCCCAGTGAAGCACCAGCGCATTCGCACCTTCAACACGAAGGAAACCTACCCCGAGCAGAATCTGGACAATGACCTGTGCCAGGCGGTCGTCGCGAACGGGGTTGTCTATCTTCGCGGCCAGATTGGGCAGGACCTGGAGACCCGGGAGTCCGTTGGGATCGGCGACGTTGAGGCGCAGGCCGAGAAGGCCATGGCCAACATCGACATGCTGCTGAAAGAAGCCGGCAGCAGCCTTGAGGACATCGTCAAGGTCACCGTGTACCTGGTCGATCCGCGCTACCGCGAGACCGTGTACCGCACCATGGGCCGCTGGTTGAAGGGTGTATATCCCGTGTCGACCGGGATCGTGGTGCAGGCGCTCGCCCGGCCCGAGTGGCTGGTCGAGATCGACGCGACTGCTGTGCTTTCGACGCCGGAGGGGCAGAAGTGACCTTCAGCATCGCCGCCACCGACGGGGAAGGCCGGTTCGGTCTAGCAGTGTCTTCCTCCTCACCCGCTGTTGCGGCGCGGTGTGCGCACCTGCGCGACGGCGTCGGTGTCGTGAGTTCGCAGAACATCACCGATCCGCGGCTCGGTGGCGCAATTCTCGACCGCATGCAGGCGGGAGCCTCCGCACAGGAGGCGCTCGACGCCGTCGTTCGCGATGCTCCTGCCGTCGACTTCCGGCAGCTTGTTGTGCTGGATGCTTCGGGTGGGTCTGCTGTTTTCAGCGGTGCGCATACCCTTGGCACGTACGGCGAGGGGCGCGGGCCGAACTGTGTGGCGGCCGGTAACATGCTGGCGAGCGCCGACGTCGCGCAGGCTCTGTGCGACGGGTTTGAGGCCGCGACGGGCGAGCTGGAAGAGCGACTTCTCGCCGCGATGAGAGCTGCGGAAGTGGCCGGGGGAGAAGCAGGGCCCGTGATGTCGGCGGGCCTGTCCGTGGTCTCCGGTCACGGCTGGCGGGACACTGACCTGAGGGTGGACTGGCACGAGGATCCGATTGCCGAACTCGAGCGGCTGCTCGAGGTGTGGCTGCCGCAGCGCGAGGACTACGTAATTCGGGGGCTCGACCCGGCGGCGTCAGTCGGCTACGGAGTGCCCGGCGATGACCGCTGAGCAAACTGTTGAGGTAGGCCAGCGGAAGCGCGTTCTGGAGAGCGTTTCCTCCGACCACCCGCGGCTGATTGTGCTCTCGGAACAGCTGCACGCGAACCCGGAACTGGGATGGCAGGAACATCAGGCGGCTGCGTGGACCGCGGAGTACCTGACGAGCCTCGGTTTCGAGGTGGAGAAGGAGTACCTCGGGTTCGCAACGGCAATCCGCGCTGTCTTTGGTACAGGTAGCCGACGGGTTGGGCTGATGGCGGAGTACGATGCACTTCCCGGCCTCGGCCACGCCTGCGGGCACAACATCATCACCGCAATCTCGTGTGGCGCAGCTGCTGCGCTCGCCGAGTTCGCCGACGAGCGCGATCTCACCGTCGAGGTGTACGGGACGCCGGCCGAGGAAGGCGGAGGCGGCAAGATCGAGCTGCTGAAGCGCGGCGCATTCCAGGGGCTGGACCTGGCCATGATGGCTCATCCCAGTCCCGTGGACTCGGCCGATGCCCGGCCCTACGCCGTCGCGCACAGCCACATCGAATTCCAGGGGAAGTCGGCGCACGCGGCCGCATATCCGGAGATGGGCGTCAACGCGAACGATGCATTCGTCGTCGCGCAGGTTGCACTCGGCCTGCTGCGGCAGCAGTTGCCGTCCGGCACTCGGGTGCATGGCATCCAGACCCGCGGGGGAGAGGCGCCGAACGCCATCCCCGAGAAGACGGAGGGCCGCTGGTACGTCCGTGCCGAAACGTTGGCGGACCTCGAAGGGCTGGAGGAGCGCGTGTATCGGTGTTTCGAGGCCGGAGCCCTGGCTTCCGGGTGCGAGCTGTCGATCACTCCGGAGTCCGAACCATACTCCGAGTTCCAGACCGACCAACGAGCCCTCGCGCTCTATGTTCAGCATGCCGAGTCGCTGGGCCGTGACTTCAACGTGCCGCCGGAGCAGGCAACTATGAACCGGGCTTCCACCGACATGGGCAACGTGTCGCAGGTGGTTCCGGCCATCCATCCCTATATAGGTCTGGGCTGCTTCCCTGCGGCCAATCACCAGCCCAGTTTCGAAGCGCACTGTGTCGGTGAGGCAGCGAATCAGGCAATTTACGACGGCGCTGCCGCCTTGGCGCTGACCGCCTTGGACTACCTGGCGTAGCCCGTCTCTCTACTGAGGAAGATTCATGACAAGCCAAGAGTCAACGTCGACCGGCAATTTTCGGTTTGAGCGGGACAGCCTCGGGGAGCGGGAAGTTCCCGCCGATGCGTATTGGGGTATCAGCACCTTGCGGGCTGTGGAGAATTTCCCGATCAGCGGACGCACGATCGGCAGTATGCGGTCGATGCTGTGGGGCTTCGGTGCCATCAAGGCAGCCGCTGCTCGTACCAACGAGAGGCTGGACCTGTTGGAGCCGGAGCGGTCGAAGGCCATCCAGGCGGCATCCCGTGAGGTGATGGACGGGCTGCTGGATGACCATTTCGTTGTCGATCGTATTCAGGGTGGGGCTGGGACCAGCACCAACATGAACGTCAATGAGGTGGTGGCGAACCGCGGCCTGGAGCTAATGGGCCGGGCCAAAGGGGAATACCCGGCGCTGCATCCGATAGACGATGTGAATCGCAGCCAGTCGACCAACGACACCTACCCGACGGCCATCAAGATCGCCCTGCAGCGCGAGTTAATGATCCTCTGCGACGAGCACGAGCGGCTCAGCGACGCGTTCGCGGCGAAGGCTGAGGAGTTCGCAGACATCATTAAGGTTGGGCGAACCCAACTGCAGGACGCTGTGCCGATGACCCTGGGTCAGGAGTTCGGGGCCTTCGCGGAAACCCTTCGTGAGGACCGGAAGCGCCTGCTTGAGTTGTTGCCGCATCTGCGGGAGTCCAACCTTGGCGCCACCGCCATTGGAACCGGAATCACCGCACCACCTGCCTACCGTGAAGCCGTGATCGTGGAACTCAATGAGCTGACCGGAATGCAGCTCATCTCCGCTACCGACCTGGTGGAGGCCACCAGCGACACCGGTGTGTTCATGTTGGTATCGGGCGTCCTTAAGCGGGCTGCGGTGAAGCTGTCGAAGATCTGCAACGACCTGCGGCTGTTGTCCTCGGGTCCGCAGACCGGTTTCGGCGAGATTTTCCTCCCCGCCGTTCAGGCAGGATCGTCCATCATGCCGGGAAAGGTCAACCCTGTTATCCCGGAGATGGTGAATCAAGTGGCTTTCAGGGTGGTAGGTGCGGACGCGACAGTGACGATGGCTGTGGAGGCGGGGCAGCTTCAGCTCAATGCCTTCGAACCAGTCATTGCCGACGCACTGCTCGAATCTCTCGACTGGCTTACCGCGGCATGCCGCCAACTGCGCACCCACTGTGTGGAAGGAATCCGGGCGAACACGGCGGTCCTGCAACAGCGCATGCTCGAGTCGATCAGCGTTGTCACCGGCCTTGCGCCGTTGATCGGTTATGCGGCAGCAGCTGACCTCGCGAAGGAAGCACTCGCCAGCAATCGGACCATCGCATCCCTGGCGGTGGAGCGTGGCCTGTTGGACGAACAGCGCCTATCCCTCGCGCTGTCGCCGAGCAGCCTGGCGGGGTTGGGCTAGGAGTCTTAGTCGTGTGAGGCGGCGCCGTCTTCGGCTAGAGCGACGCGAATCTCCTCGGGTGACAGGCGGCGCTCGTCCAGGCCGCTGGGCGCCTGGTGCTGATCGGTGCGGCTGCCCGTTGCACATCTGAATTTTCGATGCTCTTCAGTTTATATAAGTGTTAGACAGATCAAGACGCATGGTCTGAAATTGGTTAGGACCAAGGTGACCCGGATCACGCCTTCGCCAGGCGCTCCAGCCGGATTCCCAACTCACACCCCACCTCGTAGGAGGAACCATGGTGAACATTCATGCACAGGAACGGGTCGATCAGAAGGGCTTGCGCAAGAGCGTCACGGCCGGCTCGATCGGTGTTTTTGTCCACTGGTTCGAGTGGGCAATCTACGCCTATCTCGCCTCAACGATCGCTGTAATCTTCTTCCCCGAGCAGGATGCCACCGCGGCCTTGCTTTCGGTGTTCGCGGTCTTCGCGATCTCCTTCGGTGTCCGCCCACTCGGGGCGCTGCTTTTCGGCACGCTGGGTGATCGGATCGGAAGGAAGAAAACCCTCTCAATTGTCATTCTCTCCATGTCGGCGGCCACACTGGTTGTCGGCCTCCTGCCTACCTACGACGCCATCGGCATCTGGGCACCGGTCCTCCTGATTGCGGCACGCGTTGTGCAGGGCCTCGCGGCCGGAGGTGAGTTCGGAAGCGCCGCAGCGTTCCTGGCCGAATACTCACCGCGCAAGCGGCGCGGATTTGGTGTCAGCTGGCTGGAGTTTGGCAGCCTCCTGGGCTTCCTGGCTGCTTCCCTGGTGGTCTTCCTGCTGACGTCGGTCCTCTCTGAGGAAGCCATCCTGGCAGGTGGTTGGCGTATTCCGTTTCTGATCGCTGTCCCGCTTGGAATCGTAGGCTTCTACATCCGAACCAAGATTGAGGACACCCCCGAGTTCCTCTCCCTCGAACAGCTCAATAATGTTCCCCAAAGTCCCGTCAAGGAGGTCTTCAAGCGGAACCGCAAGCAGCTGCTGCAGATGAGCGGGCTGGAGATCATGATGCACGTAACGTTCTACGTGGTACTTGTCTACCTCCTTACCTACCAGGAAGTTGTGCTGGGATTTGACGCCGGCACTGCCGCACTTCTGTCGACCGTCGCGTCAATTGCTGGCTTGATTCTGGTTCCCATCTGCGGGGCTGCATCGGATCGCTACGGACGTCGTCCTGTGCTGATCATCGCGGCTGTCTCACTGATCGTCCTGGCAGTCCCTCTCTTCCTGGTGATGGGGTCGGGTGCCGCGTGGGCCGGAGTCGTCGGAACGCTCGGACTCGGAATCATCCTGGCGATCATCCTCGGTGTGCATGCTGCCGCAGCCGCTGAACTGTTCCCGACTCGTACTCGTCAGACCGGACTGTCCCTGGCCTACAGCGTCACAGCGGCCATCTTCGCGGGCACCGTTCCGTACTTCTTGACCTGGCTTATAGCCGAGACCGGAAACACCCTGATGCCCGCCTTCTACCTGGTGATCGTCGGCATCATCGGGTTGGTTGCGGTGCTGAGCATGAAGGAAACCAAGGGCATCGACCTGCTTCAGGGTGATGATCTGGCCTCGGTGAAGCAGTAACCCAGTCGGCGTCTGAAGGAGGGTCGCATTGTCCGTGAGCTTGACTGCGGACGGGTGGCCCTCCTTTTCATTTGCCACCAATAGCCGGTCACCGGTGGCTTCATGGCATGCGTGTCTGAACTGCCCCTAATCTGGCCTCGGTAGAGCAACCTCGGCGTGTTCTAAGAGATTCGAAATCTCGTCCAAAGCATCGGCGACGCTCTGGACTGCTCGCCTCGGAGCTTCCTGGGAAGAGTTCCAGCGCTGATGGTGTTCTTCACGCAGGAGAGCCACCAGCGAGATGGCAGTAGCTGCAACGGCGACCCAGAATGCAGCATCCATGATCACACCACAGGGCGAAAGCCCGCCCTGACCACGCCGAAACGCCGGCGGACCTCGAAGGGCTGGAGGGGCGCGTGTACCGGTGTTTCGAAGCCGGCGCTCTGGCATCTGGCTGCGAGCTGTCGATCACGCCGGAGTCTGAACCGTACTCCGATCTCCGGACTGATCAGCGATCCCTCGAGCTGTACGTCCAGCACGCCGAGTCGCTGGGGCGGAACTTCAACGCGCTGCCGGAGCAGGGATCATGAACCCTGCCTCCACCGAGATGGGCAACTTGTCGCAGGTGGTTCCGGCCATTCACCCCTATATAGGTCTGGGTTGCTTCCCGGCGGCAAACACCAGCCCAGCTTCGCGGCCCACTGTGTCGGTGGGGCAGCGAACCACGCAATCTACGACGGCGCTGCCGCCTTGGCGCTCACCACGCTGGACTATCTGAGCAAGCTCGCTTCCACCACCCACTCAGAAAGAAAGCATGAACAGTCAAGAGCCAATGTCGACTGGCAAGGTTTTGCTGGAACGAGACATGCAGCCTAGGGGAGCGGAAAGTTCCTGCCAGAGCGTACTGGGGCATCAGTACCCTGTTTGCAGCCGAGAACTTCCCGCTAAGTGGACGAACGATCGGCAGCATGCGGTCGCAGTTGTGGGGCTTTGGTGCAATCAAGGCTACAGCTGCTCGAACGAACGAGAAGCTGGGTTTGCTGGAGTCGGCGCGCTCGACGGCCATCCGGGCGGCGTCTTTGGAGGTGATGGACGGACTGCTCGATGAGCACTTTGTTGTGGATCGCATCCAAGGTGGTGCCGGAACCAGCACCAATTTGAACGTGAATGAGATCGTTGCAAACCGCGGGCTAGAACTGGTGGGTGAGACCAAGGGCGACTATGCGGCCCCGCATCCTGCAGCGTGAGCGAGCCAGTCGTCGCGAACGCCCTTCCTGAGTCTCTCGAATGGCTCACAGCGGCGTGCCGTCCACTCCGCACCCACTGCGTCGACGGCATCCGAGCAACGCGATGGATAAGAGGGAGTAATCTCGATTATCGGCGACGGAGAACGAGCTTGCCGATCAGTTCCACACCGTAGTACAGGACAAGCCCCATCACAGTCAGCACGATGAGATCCGCGAACAGCAGGTCAGTGCGAAGGTTGCCCTGCGTGACGATCAGCAAGTAACCGAGACCGGAGTTGCTGCCGACGAACTCCCCAACAATGGCGCCCACGATCGCGAATGCGATCGCGAGTTGCAACCCGGTGATGATGTGAGGGAGCGCGGTCGGGAAACGCAGATAGCGAAACTCCTGCCACTTGGTCGCACGCATGGACTGCAAAAGGTGACGCGAACCGTCGCTTACCGAATTTAAACCCTGTGTGGCGTTAACGACCACTGGGAAAAAGGCCATAACGAAAGCGATCAGCGATGCGGTCACCATTCCAGTACCGATCCACACGACTGCGAGCGGAGCGATGGCAACCTTCGGTATCACCTGCGAACCGACGAGGATCGGGTATAGCGCGCGCCCAACCGACGGCGACGCAACCATGATGACTGCCAGCAAGATTCCGACGACCGCGCTGAGTGCGAAACCGATCAGGGTTTCGACCAAAGTCACCGCAGAATGCCTCCACAGCAGCTCGGCATTCTCGAGGCCAGACTCCGCCACCGAAATAGGAGACGGAAGCAGGAACGCGGGAATGTCAAAGATGCGCACTGCGGCATCCCAGAGCACGAGCAATCCAATCAACATAATGGCCGGGGCGACCCCCGGCGCAGCAGCCAGCCTGCGCACCGTAATTCTTTGGTGTGATTCCGAACTTGTGGTCTGTACTGCGGACGTCGGCGTATGTGACATGTTCTAACAACCTTTGATTTAAGAGTTCGTGTGCTGCCGGTCTTTGAGGACTCCCAACCGCTCGAAAACCTTCGTGACGTCGCCCACGTGCTCGACGAACTTTGCGCTCTCGCGAACGTGGAGCCCTCGCGGCTTAGGCAAGGCGATATCGATCTCCGCTGTTATTCGGCCCGGGCGTGCAGACATCACGAATACGCGGTCGGAAAGAAACACCGCTTCGCTGATGGAGTGGGTCACGAACAGTACGGTCATACCGAGACGGCTGGCCATTTCGGCGAGGTCCACTGACATCTGATCGCGGGTCATCGCATCCAGCGCGGCAAAGGGCTCATCCATGAGAAGCAGCCTCGGACCGTGCAGCAGCGCTCGGCAGATTCCTACACGCTGCCTCATTCCGCCGGACAGTTGTTTAGGATACTTGTTCTCGAACCCGGTGAGCCCCACTTGGTCGATCAAATCCATGGCACGCTCACGCATTTGCGGGGAGTTTATGCGTCGCACGTTCGACTGGAGAAGGATATTCTCAAGTACGGTGCGCCATGGCATGAGAAGATCATCCTGAAAAACGATGCCCAGATCGGGGTGAGGCTCAATTACAAGGTCATCATCGATAATCACCTCACCGGACGTCGTCGGCTCCAGGCCCGCGACCAGCCGGAGAAGAGTTGACTTGCCGCACCCGCTCGGGCCGAGAAGGGAGACGAACTCGCCCGGGGACACCTCGGCAGAGATATCCTCCAAAGCCGTGACTACGGACTTTCGAGCTTCATATTCTCGGCGGACGTTTCGGCACTGAATCCCGACTGCCCTCTTTGACAGGGATGAGCTGGCGGCGGAAGTAGACATTAGTTGGCAGCCTCCACCAGTTCGTTGGTGAACATGTCCGAAACAGCAACATCGCCCTCGGCGCCGCCGTAAGTCTTCAGCACACTGACCGTGTTCTCCCAAACTTCTGGGTCGTTACTCGCCCAGGTTTCACTCTCAGGATCGAAGACCAAATCGAGCCACTCAATCAACTCAGCAACGCAGCCCTCTTGCGTCAGTGCTCCTTCTGAACGTGCGACTGTCAGATCACAGGCGGCCTCCGGGTCGGCCATGGTCTCTGCGAGCGCTTTGCGGTATGCAGCAAGGAAGCCGGTAATCTCTTCGGGATCGCTGTCTATGAAGGCCTTGCTTGCAATGAATCCGTGGTCGAGAACGTCAAGCCCGGCGTCCGAGTACAGCAGGCCATGCGGTGCTTCGCCCTGCGTTTTGAGCTGGGCCGTGTAGTAGTAGACCTGACCGCTGATGGCGTCGACGTCGCCGGTGATCAAGGATGCAAGTTTGCCGTTGGCAGGTAGGTTGACGATGGTCACGTCGGACTCGTCGATATCGTTGGCTTCCAGGAATGCGGGTATCAGGGTAGAGTCCGAGCCGCCTGGCGTACTGCCAATGCGAAGTCCACGAACATCTGCAGGGGATTCGAGCGTGGTTCCCTCAAGTACGGTGAGACCAGTCGCATTCTTTTCCTGCACCGTGGCGACAGCCTGGATTGGCACTTCGGCCAGCATCGAGACGGACGCTGTCGAAAGATCGACCCACCCAATGTCAGCCTGGTCGGTTCCCACCGCGAGGACGCCGTCCTTCGAACCAGCGGTGAGGTTGAAGTCTACCTTCAGTCCCTCCTCTGCGAAGTATCCCTTGTCATCGGCGAGGACTAACGGGGAGTGATAACCGACGTAACTGGTCCAGTCGAGCGCGAGACGCACGGCCGTTGTATTGCCCTCACTGGCACTTTCCCCATTGTCTGCTGCGCATCCTCCGAGCAGTAGAGGGACTAGGGCCAGCGAAACGAGGCCGGCTTTGTTTACGGGTGAATATGACGACTTTGACATTGCGCTCTCTCCTAGTGGTAGTGACGGCAGTTGCGCGTACCTTCCACTGCTGCTATAGCTCAAATTCTGGGACAGTGGACCAGAATGGCTCAAATGCTAGCCCCCGCTGAATACGGAAGTCAATAGGTATGGTCCGAGCGTTGATGCGGGACATGCACTCTTGGAACCTGGTCGCCTCCGCGTCGCCTCGGATCAGTCAGTAGGCCCTCTGGCCCCGCCAGGCTCGTCGTGGGGCGAGAGGTGGTCAGGTGGATTCTCGGCGAATTGTGACCGCTCTTCTCATTGTTGTCTGCGGGAGTCCCGGACTGCTTCCACCGCAGCCGGAGCTAGTGACGGTCCGGCCGCTGCAAACGCTCCGATATCAAGCGGGAAGCCGCGGGGCACGCAGAGGTGGCGAGTGCGCGCAAAGCAATCCGGGGTTATTGGAGGGGGGTATGCATGAGCTGGTGCCTGTTTCACCAGCGTCTCCGAAGCAATCGACGCCCGTAGTGCTCACGCCATTATGCCCGCGAGAGGTGACGCCTTGACTTTGTCAAACCGTCAAATTAGAGTCGACTCATCAATCTGGTCCACTGTCCCAGATATCCGGTTCACGTTCGTAGCGATGCCTCGGCTCGCTGTCGAGCACTAGAGATTTGGTTTTCAAATGCTGCTTATCGACGCTTTACAATTCAGCAAGCCATCACGCGAGCGGTTTGAAGAATGGCGTGCGGGGAATCTGTCCGCAGTCCATGTCACTACGGCTATCTGGGAAAACTCCACAGAGACGATGCGCGAAATCGGGCGCTGGCACCGTCTGTTCGAAGAGCATTCAGACATCATTTCCCCCGCTCGCACGGTCGCCGACATCGAGGACGCTGCGGCTTCCGGACGCACTGCCGTAATACTGGGATTTCAGAACTCCACCCCGTTTGAGAGTGACCTCGATCTTGTCGGGGCCTTCCGTGAAGCGGGGGTGCGTATCGCCCAACTCACGTACAACACGCAGAACTCGGCCGGGGCGGGATGCTGGGAGGACGACAACGCAGGCCTCTCCCGTACCTACGGCAAGAACCTCATTAAGGAAATGAACGATGTCGGCATGATGGTCGATGTCTCACATTGCAACGAGCGAACCATTCTGGAGACTTTTGAGGCTTCAGAGAAGCCGGTCGCGATTACCCACGCAAACCCTATCGACGTCGTGGGGATGGATGTCGAGCTTCCATTCCGCAACAAGTCCACTCAAGTGCTCAAGGAAATGGCGGTGCAGGGTGGCGTCATCGGTCTCAGCATGTACCCACGCATTGCTCCCAAGGGAGAAGACTGCACGATCGATGACTTCATCGACATGATCAAGTGGACGGTCGACCTCGTCGGGATCGAGCATGTCGCCTTCGGTTCAGACTTTTACATGGGGCACGCTGACGAGGAGATCTTGTGGTGGCGCCAGGGTCGCTGGAGCCGGTCCTCGATGGTGCCTGTCTCCGGCTTCGTCGAGTTCCCCGAATGGTTCGACTCTTCGCGCGGCTATCCCCTCATGCTTGAGCGGATGGCGCAGGCCGGATTCGCCGAGCGGGAGGTCGCCGCAATCGCCGGCGGTAACTGGTCCCGCATCTTCGCCCAGAACTTCGGTTCCTAGGCACCACCAGCCTCAAGCGAAAGAGGAGTCATGGAATTTCTTGTCAATATACGAATCAATCTCCCACACGACATGCCGGAGGCCGAGCACGACAATCTAGTCGTAACCGAACGAGCCATGGCAGCCGAGCGGGCAAAGTCCGGCAACCTCCTGCGTATGTGGCGGGTACCCGGCCGCCGCGAGAACTGGGGGCTATGGAATGCGAAAGACTCCACGGAACTGCATGAGATTCTCTCGGCGCTGCCGGTCTGGCCTTGGATGGACCTCACGGTCCACCCGCTTGCCGTCCACCCGGTCGATCCCGCCAACCAGCATCAGTAGCATCGCGAATCCAAAGCCGAACCCATTCGAGGTGGCTGCCATCTCAGTAAGGACACAGTGGATATGAATGTCTTGGAAAGCCTGATCTCCGGTCGATGGGAGAGCGCCGCGCCCGGCGGCGACGTGCTGGAACGCAGCTCGCCGTTCGCGCCGGGCGCCGTGGAGTTCGTCATACCCGACGTCTCGACGGACCAGCTCGATAAAACGATAGCCACGGCCCATCATGCGCAAGCCGAGTGGTGCGCCATGTCAGTTGTTGAGCAGGCTGACGCATTGAGGAGTGCGGCCGCGGCGATGAGGGCCAACGTTGAACCCCTAGCCTCCGTTCTGGTAGCTGAAGTCGGAAAGACCAAGTCTGAAGCGATCGGCGAGATTCAGAACGCCGCACGTGTATTCGAGTTTCACTCTGGCTCGGTGATGCGGGAGCGCGGGGTCGTGGTGAAATCTGCTCGAGCACATACTCACGTCATGGTTGAGTGGGAGCCGGTCGGCGTGGTGGGAGCGATCACTCCGTGGAATTTCCCGGTCAACCTCACCGCAGTCAAGATGGCTCCGGCGCTGGCTGCGGGAAATGCATTCGTCATCAAGCCGTCGTCGGAGGCGGCGGCTACGACGACGGCACTCATTCGCCTGGTGGCACCGCTCTTCCCTAGCGGTTTGCTCAGCATAGTAAACGGAGGTGGAACTGTCGGTCGTGCCGTAGTTGACCACTCCGGCATCGACGCCATCACCTTCACTGGTTCCACTGCTGTCGGACGCCAGGTCGCCGCGACCGCCGCTGCACGCGGCGTACCGTTCCAGTGTGAGATGGGCGGACGCAACAGCATCGTCATTATGGAAAGCGCCGATCTCGATGTCGCGGTTCCTGCAGCTGTCGCCAGTGCGTACCGCATGGCCGGTCAGAAGTGCACGGCTGCCAGCTCCCTCGTTGTCGACGAGTCCATCGTCGAGGATGTTATCGAACGCATAACCGCGGAACTGGCGACCGACAGTATGGTTCTAGGCGATCCCCGCGAGGCCTCGACGGTCATAGGCCCACTGATAAGTACAACGGCTGTCGACCACGTGACCAAAGCGGTTGAGGAGGCGGTGGCCGCCGGGGCGACCCTATGTTGGCCACCCGACGGCAAGCTGACCGTCGATGAACTAGAAGGTTCGTTCATACGGCCGGTGCTCATCACCGGCACGACCCCGGATATGGATATCGCGAGAGAAGAAGTTTTTGGTCCGGTGCTCACCATCGTGCCCGTTGCCTCTGTGGTTGAGGCGAGTGAGGCGGTAAATGCGGCCGGCTACGGCCTAGTGTCGTCCATCTTCACAAAGGACCTCGCAGAGGC
This sequence comes from Arthrobacter pigmenti, assembly GCF_011927905.1. Classification (NCBI taxonomy): domain Bacteria; kingdom Bacillati; phylum Actinomycetota; class Actinomycetes; order Micrococcales; family Micrococcaceae; genus Arthrobacter; species Arthrobacter pigmenti. The sequence continues at coordinate 2,925,457 of NZ_JAATJL010000001.1, read as the reverse complement.
GATGACGTTCAGCGGCCTGGCCAAAGCAGGCACCGTCCTGGTGAATCAGCCGACAACCGGTCTCGACTTCCATATCCAATTCGGCGGTTGGGGACTGTCCGGTCAGGGTCCAACAGAGCAGTCTGACAGCGCTTTACGCGCCTATATGCGACCGAAAACGCGATACCTCTCCTGGACTGATCCGACTACCCTGACTGGAGGTAAGTGAGATGACTACCTCTGCCACCCCAAGCGAGGCAACAACCTCAAACGGTTTGTATCACAATGAGACCGTCCAGGTCGTGGATCAGGCGCTGGTCGTCTTGAAGGATGTCTGCGGCAGCTCCGAACCGCGCGGGGTTCGCGAGCTCAGCCGCGACCTTGGTTACAGCAAGAGCACGGTGCAGCGCATTCTCTCCTCCCTGTTCGTGGCTGGCCTGGTGAGCGTGGACGAAGCGTCGCGGAAGTACACCGTCGGGCCGGCTGCTCTAACGCTCGCCTGGCAATACACCACTAGCAGCAACTTGGTGAGTGCGGCGGCCGGGATTGCCGAGGCTCTCGCGGTGAAAACCGGCGAGACAGTCAGCGTGTCAACGTTGACGGACAACAAGCGCGTCACGGTCTATGAGGCGGAGAGCCCACACCAGTTGAGGTTGAGCACGGGCGTTGGTCGTCCGCACTCCTTGCTCGCAGGTGCCACCAGCCGCGTGTTGCTCAGTCTTCTTACCCCCGAGGAACGCAAGCTCGCCATCGAGCGCGCAATCTCCGAGGGCGTCGCAGAGGGTCGCCATCAGGTGGAACCCGCTGAGCTTGAGGAGCGGGTGCAAGTTGCCGCGGTCGAGCGAATGGCCATAAGCCACGGTGAATGGATCGATGGGGCAGTCGGGTTGTCGGTTCCCATCGGTCGGCACGGCGATGACCTTGCCGCCCTCAGCATTTATGGCCCCGCAATTCGGATTTCCGAAGAAACAGTTAGCGAGTTCATCACCGCACTGTCGGAGGCCGCAAAGACCATACAAATGGCCTGGCGCGGCTAACAGGGCACGAAGACTCTTATCCCCTCAAAGACAACAGCTCAGGAAGTGAATAACAATGATTTTAGGTTGGCGTGCAAAGATTGGCCAGATTCGACCGGCTACGGCAATTGAGGGCGCTGAAGAGTGGCGTTCTGTCGCACCGACGGGTGTCGCGTTCGCAGATGCCCGGACAATCGTTCCGAAGGTGGACAGCGACGGGCTGAAGGTCATGATGTCGCAGGTCGTGGAGGCTTCCCGTCAGCTCGCGAGCTCGAAGGTGGACCTGATCGTGCAGTGTGGCGCACCGGGTACCTTCCTCGAAGGGCCTGCGGCCGACAAACGGATCAAGGATGCCATCTTTGCTGAGACAGCAGTTCCTGCAATCACCATGCAGGAGTCGGCGGTCGAGGCGCTCAAGGCGGTTGGGGCTAAGACAGTTGCCATTGGCACCATCTATACCGACGAGGTAAACGAGGCACTGGCCGGATATATGGAGGAACTCGGGTTTAAGGTCGCAGCGCTCGAGGGGCTGCAGATGACTGATCCGTATGAGGCCAGCCTGCACAACGCAGACAGCGCCTACAAGCTGGGCCGTTCAGTATACAAAAAATCGGGTAACGCCGATGCCATCCTCATCAGCTGCGGCACGTACCGCACTTTTGAGACGCTGCCCTACCTTGAGATGGATACCGGCGCCGACGTGATTAGCAGCAATCAATCCACGTTGTGGCATGCGCTGCGCACCTTAGGGCTAAAGGACGTCATACCGAATCTGGGCCGCCTGTGGACAGCTGCCTGACTGGGGATGCAATAGCAAGCCAATAAAAGCAAGGTAATGGGAAGGGCGACGATGCCACTCGCGGACCAAGCAGCGCCGAAGTTTCGGCAGTTGCGGATGAAGTCCCTGCCACGCATGGGTTCGTCGGCGCACGCCGCCGGATTCATCATCGTGGGCGTGATCGTGCTTTGTGCGATCTTCGCCGACGTTATCTCCCCGCATAACCCGGCCTTTGCGGATCCGTTCAATAAGTTCCTGCCGATGTTCAGCCCTTGCCACCCGTTGGGTACTGATGAATTGGGTCGTGACTTGCTGAGCCGTCTTATCCACGGCGGTCGGTTCGCCTTGTTTGTGGCTGTGGTGCCGACCTTGATCGCCTTGGTCGTCGGCGGGCTCATCGGGTTGCTTTCCGGTTACGTCGGCGGCTTCTTGGACTCCTTCATTATGCGCGTCTTCGATGTCATGTTCTCGTTTCCGGGGATCCTGCTGGCACTCGGCATCAGTGCTGCGCTCGGTGCGGGCACACAGTCGATGCTCATCGCGATGGTGGTCGTTACAGTTCCGGAGTTTGGTCGCGTTCTGCGAGGCACTGTGCTGAGCGTGAAGGAGGAGCCATACATCGAGTCTGCCCTCACCCTCGGTATCGGTCATTGGCGGATAGCGATTCGCCACGTCGTACCAAACATCCTGAGCCCCATCACGGTGCTCGCGGCCATGCAAACCGGTAACAACGTGATTCTGGCGGCCTCGCTCAGCTTCCTCGGCCTCGGCGCCCAGCCGCCAACGGCCGACTGGGGGTCAATGCTCGGAGGCGGTCGAGGGGCCATGATCTCGGCACCGCATGTCGCAACGCTTTCGGGTCTGGCCATTGTCATCCTCGCAATCGGTTTCAACCTCATTGGTGATGCAGTGCGCGACCGTCTCGACCCGAACATGCAGAAAGGAAGCTGACGTGTTGAAGTACATGGGCAGACGCGGCCTACAACTCATCCCGGTGCTCTTCGGCGTCACTCTCGCGGTGTTCATCATGAGCCAGATCATCCCCGGCGATGCGGTGGACGTCCAACTCGGTGGGAGTGCTACGCAGGAGGATCGCGAGCGGCTTCGCGAGGAATTGGGCCTCAACGAGAACCTCGTACTGCAGTACCTGGGCTACCTCGGTAACCTCGTGCAGGGGGACTTCGGGCAATCGGTCACTTATGGTGAGCCGGCCTTGGGAGTGCTGCTTAGCCGTCTTGGCAACACAGTGATCATTGCTATACCGGCCGTCATTGTTGCAGCGGTAGTCGGAATCTCTGCGGGTTCGTGGGCGGCCCGCAAGCCGAACTCCGGGCGGGACCGCGGTGTTACCGTGCTCGTGCTGTTCCTCACCAGCATGCCGTCGTTCTGGCTGGGGATGATCCTTATCCTGATCTTCGGGCTGACGTTCAGAGTGACGCCCGTCAGCGGCATGGAATCGATCGTGGGTGGCGGTGGTTTCCTCGACATCGCCCATCACGCCGTACTGCCCGTAGTCACGCTTGCAGCATGGTCGGTGGCCATCATCACGCGGATGACACGGGCCTCCATGCTGCAAACACTCGGTAGTGACTACGTGCGCACTGCGCGTTCGCGGGGGATCCCCGAGCGCAAAGTCATCTACGGTCACGCACTGGGCAACGCGATGCCACCCGTCATCACGGTGATCGGTCTTCAGGCAGGATTCCTGCTCAGCGGCGCAGTACTGACCGAGACTGTGTTCTCATGGCCCGGCATCGGTCTGGCCATGTCCCAAGCCATTACCAGCCGTGACACCGCACTGCTGCAGGGAGGAATCCTGCTGATCGCCATCATCTTCGTGATCATCAACTTCATCGTGGACGTGCTCTACGCCTACTTCAACCCCAAGATCAAGATCGGATAGTTCCAGAATGACACAGCGCTATGACGCCATCGTTGTAGGCGGCGGCCACAATGGTCTTGTCGCCGCAAGCTATCTTGCTCGTGCTGGCGAAAGCGTGCTTGTGCTTGAGGCGCGTGACATCGTGGGAGGGCCGGCTGGTGCCTTCGAGTTCCTACCGGGATACCGCACATCGTTCGCGAACTCGCCAGGCTCGTTCGAGCGGCGTGTGCTTACTGATCTGGAACTCCACAAGTACGGTCTCGAGTTCATCCGCCCCGATCCGACGCTCGTTCACGCTTTTCCGTCCAACCCATTCATCGGCTACCGCGACCGCCGTCTCGTGCACGACCAACTGAACCGTTTCGTCCCGGGTGAGGCGGATCGCTATCAGGAGTTGCTTGCCAGCCTGGAGGAACTCGGCCGCCAACTCGGCGTCTCGCTCTTCTCACCTTCTCCGACGATTGAGGCGCTCGATGAACGCATGGCGAATTCAGGACATGCCTCGCTTTATCAGCGTGTCTTCCACGGAAGCCTCGCCGACTTACTAGACGAATCACTTAAGTCGACGGAGGCGAAAGCGCTGCTGGGTATGATCGCCCTGAACGGAAACATGCTGCCACCCACCCAATCTGGCAGCGCCGTCGGTCTCATGCTTCGCCCCATTTCGATGGCGAGCGGTAGCGACTTCGAAGTAACGGCATCCCCCCTTCGTGGTTCGTCGGGACTCCCCGTCGGAGGTATCGGCGCGATCGTTGATGCCATAGCAGCCGGTCTACGCGCCCATGGTGGTGAGATTATCTGCTCTGCACCTGTCACGCGCATCCTGCACGACGGAGATCGTGTGAGCGGTGTAGTAACGGAGTCCGGTGACGAGTACATCGCCCCTGTCGTCATCTCGGCCATCGATCCGCAACTCACCGGCAGTCTGCTGGTGGATGATCCAACACCAACATCAGATCTGCTGTCCGAAGAGGCAGATTCGGGTTCGGCATTCAAAATCGTGTTAGCCCTCGACGGCCAACCGGAGTATGCCGACTTACCTGATGGACTCTCCACAGCGCAGGCTTGTGCTGCACAATTCCGCATTGCGCCTTCGTTCGAGTACATCGAGCAGAGCATCAGCGACGGACTGGCCGGGCGGCCCACCAGCAGCCCCATAATCTGGGGGCTGCTACTTTCAGAAACGTCCCCGCACCTGGCGCCGAAGGGACGAGGCCTACTCAGCATCAATGCGTGGCACGCGCCTTATGAACTCGCCGAGGGGGAGTGGGATGAGTCTCGCACCGAGACTTTCGGGCAGGTATGCATCGACCAGGTGAGTACTCTCATGCCAAGGATTCGCGATTACATCATTGATCACCGATTCATGAGCCCGGTGGAGGTGGAGTCGATCACTCGTCTTCCCAAGGCGAATATCACGCATGGCGACATGACCTTGGAGAGCCTGTTTGGTAACCGGCCGAATCGCGGACTACATGACTATCGCACATGGCTGCGGGGTCTGTATCTAGGCTGTGCCGGCTCCTGGCCGGGCGGCTACTTCACGGGAGTCCCAGGTTTTGGGGCCAGCCACGCAGTGCTCGCAGACAAGGTGAGCGCTCGCCCACTGCGAGTTGGAGCCGACGATGTCGACTAGTACCCATGCGAGCCCTCTTGGGGGCCCGCAGAGCGAAGAACTGAGCGAGGAGTCGAACATGCGCGAGAACCAAGGGCCAGCGCCCCTGCTTGAGGTCGATAACCTGGTCGTCATCTTCGATGGCGGTGCTGGGCCAACGTCCGCAGTTAAGGGCGTCTCTTTCAGCGTTAATCCCGGAGAGACGGTTGCCATAGTCGGGGAGTCCGGCTCAGGCAAGTCGACCACGGCGATGGCGGTCATCCGCCTACTCGCGCGCAATGGTCGAATTACCGGCGGGACCGTTCGTTTCGACGGAAAGGACCTTACGTCACTCCCGGAACCGCAGTTGCGTTTGATGCGCGGCAGCCAAATCGGCTTAGTTCCACAAGACCCCATGTCGAACTTGAACCCGCTCATGAAGATCGGCGAACAGCTGATCGAGACAATCAATGCGCACAGGAAGCCGGCCGGCAGAGACACACAGGCTCAGGCGATCGAGGCTCTGACCGCCGCTGGAATCCCGAACCCGGAGATGCGCGCGCAGCAGTATCCGCACGAGCTCTCGGGTGGCCTGCGCCAGCGTGCACTGATCGCATTGGCACTGGTGTGTCGTCCGCTGCTTCTCATCGCCGATGAACCCACGAGTGCGCTCGACGTCACGGTGCAGCGTACGATCCTTGATCAACTCGAGGTTGTTACCCGGGACACTGGGACAGCCGTACTCATGATCACGCATGACATCGCCTTGGCCGCCGAGCGCTCGCAGAAGATCATCGTCATGAAGGACGGAAAGATCGTGGAAGCGGGAGCAACCGAAACGATCCTCGGCAATCCGCAGCAGGAGTACACCCGAGCGCTATTAGCCGCCGCTCCGAGTATTGCAGTGGCCAGGCTCCGCTCCGAGTCCCCAGACGTCGAACGTGAAGCCGCCGACGATGCGGCGGGCCCACTGGTCATCGCCTCAAGCCTTTCCAAGAGGTACAAGATGCGGGGTCGGAGAGCGGACGTCACTGCAAATGTCGATGTGTCGTTCACCATCCCGCGCGGAAAGACTGTTGCGATTGTCGGTGAATCCGGCTCGGGAAAGACCACGACGTCCCGCATCATGCTCAAGCTGATCGAACCAACCTCCGGTCAGATTGCTTTCGACCACACAAACCTGGCAACCATGACAAAGAAGCAGCTGGCGGAGTTCCGGCAGCGCGTTCAACCCATCTTCCAGGATCCATACTCCTCATTGAACCCGATGTACACGATCGGTTCGATAGTAGGCGAGCCGCTAGCTTTCTACCGGCGCGGAAGTAAGCGGGAACGCCGTGAACGCGTGCTTGAGCTGCTCGAGCAGGTGGCTCTGCCTGCTCACCTCATCGACCGCAGGCCAGGCCAGCTTTCCGGTGGACAGAGGCAGCGCGTGGCCATTGCGCGCGCCCTCGCCCTCAATCCCGAACTCCTCGTGTGCGACGAGCCAGTCTCCGCCCTCGACGTCATCGTGCAGGCACAGGTTCTTGCGCTGCTTGGCCGCCTTCAGCGCGAACGCGGGTTGAGCTACCTGTTCATCTCGCACGACCTCGCAGTCGTTCGATTGATCTCGGACTATGTATGTGTCATGAAGGACGGCGAGATCGTGGAGGCGGCGCCCTCGGAGGAGCTCTTCAAGAACCCGCAACACCCGTATACCAAGGCCCTGCTCGCCTCGATACCGGGCAATGAGCTGGGCATCTCGGTGGTTTGAGACGTGAAGAAACTTCCATGGAGTGTGCTCCTGCCGATGGCTTCAGGAACGGTGTTGAGCGCTCTGAATTCGTCCATGATCGCGGTCGCCCTGGTGTCGTTCATGGTCGATTTCGATTCCACGGCGGTTGCGGTGTCTTGGCTTGCTTCAGCGTTCTACCTCACCTCAGCGGTGGCACAGCCGGTTCTCGGCCGGATGGCCGACCGGTTCGGAGCTCGAAGAGTCTTCCTGCTCGGGATGGGAGTTGTCGTCATCAGCGGTGTGCTCGGACCACTTTCTGCCAACGTGCTCATGCTGGTCGCCTGCCGGGTTATCCAAGCGGTGGGCGCATCTGCTGCATACCCTGCGGCGGTATCGATGATCCGACAGTTTGGGGCTTCGCACGGCTCTGACGTACAGCGAGCGCTCAGCGGAATTGCCACGGCGAACTTCACGGGTGCGGCCGTTGGCCCGGTACTCGGTGGCTTTGCGGTCTGGGCTGTAGGCTGGGAGGCCCTGTTCTGGGTGAACATTCCGCTCGCCCTCTTCGCGGCGCTGGGGATCATGAAGATCGTCCCCCGCGATGAGGATCATGAACGTGTGACATTCCGTGCCTTGGTGGTCGGTTCTGATCTCCTGGGGATCGCTCTGTTCGCGGGGGCGACTGTGTTGCTGCTCCTATGCCTGATGCCGCCCCTCGGACTGCTCACTGTGGCGCTCGCCTCTGCGTCGGTTGCGCTCTTCGTGATCTTCCTCGTCTGGGAGAAGCGCACGCCCCAGCCCTTCCTCAACGTCGTGATGCTTCGCGGAAACAAGACGCTGCTGTCGGTCTACGCACGCTTTATCGGATTCAACCTGCTCTTCTACGGCGCCCTGTTCGGGATCCCACAGTGGCTTGAGATAGTGAAGAGCCTGACGCCGGCACAGGTCGGCTTGGTGATGCTGCCGCTGGCTTCCTTGGGCGGCATCATGTCTGCCCTCTTCGGACTGTGGATTGCACGCATCGGGTCGCGGGCGCTGGTGCTGGGTAGCACTCTTCTCGCGGCCAGCGCAGCCGGCATCCTGCTGTTGTTCACGAACACCGCCCCGCTCTGGGTGATTCTTGTGGCTTGCGCGCTGTTCGGGATCTCCTACGCCGGCACGAACCTCGGCCTGCAATCGCAGATGTACGAGAGCACCGACCCATCAATGCTCGGTGTTGCATCAGGCCTTTATCAGTCTTCCCGCAGCCTCGGTGGCGTGCTATCAACCGGTCTATTGGCGGTCGCCTTCACCTCGGGGGTCGATACGGCAGCAATCCAGACCATTGCAATTGCCATGCTTGCCTGCTCACTCGTCCTTGCCATCGCCAACGCGATATCAGTAAGAAGCCGATCAACCGGTTCGCGACTTCCCCGCGCAGAGGAGGTTCCGACGTCAGGAAGTGCCTGAGAGCAACGCTGCGGAGGGTTCACACGAACCGCCACTGACCTGAGATGCGGGTGGTTCGCAGCGCAAAAGACTACAGCCAGCACCAGCAAATCACTACAAAGAGGTAATGAAAAATGCTTTCCAAACGAACACCCATCAAAGTTGCGGCGTTAGCGACGGCTGTAGTCCTCGCACTCGCCGGATGCACGGCAGCTCCAGAGGAGCAGGCGGCCGACGACGAAGCCGTCCTGATCATAGGATCGGAAAGCGAGATACCGTCACTCGACCCCCACACCATCAACGGAACGGTTGGGCTCCGTGTGACAGACGCGGTGTACGAGACCCTCCTCAAAGAGGACCTCCAAACAGAAACAAAGTCAGCGGCCGAAGTCATTCCAGGGCTTGCATCGGAGTGGGACGTGTCAGAAGACGGGCTCTCTTACACATTCACAATTCGCGAGGGAGTTACCTTCCACGACGGGACAGAGCTCACGGCCGAAGCTGTGCTCGCCAACTTCGCTCGCCTCCTCGACGAAGAGTCGCCGCTCTATTCCGACGTTGCGGCAGCAAACATGACCTTCCTAACCCGCTATATCTCCGATGTCGAGGCTGCGGAGAACACCGTCACGGTGTCGCTCGAATCTCCTTTCGCCGAACTGCCACGGTTGCTCACAGACCGGCGTATGGCCATCATCAGCCCGACCGCACTCGAGGCGGAAGGGGACAACATCGGCAGGGCACCAGTGGGCACGGGACCATTCACTATCGAGACGGTATCGCAAGGGCAGCAACTCGAATTCACGCGCAATGAGGAGTATTGGGATGGCCGTCCCGGTCTGGCCGGCATTGTCTTTGTGACAATCCAGGATCAGACAACGATGGCGACCTCGCTCGAGACAGGGCAAATCGATGTGATCCTCTTCGCCGGCCCCGAGCAAGTCTCGCGGTTGAGCGGCAATGACAACGTGGTGATTCAGTATCCTGACCCCGCAAATCAGTACTTCATCCGCTTCAACACCGAAGCTGAACCGACCGACGACGTCAAGGTTCGTCAGGCCCTCAACTACGCGGTAAACCGAGAGGCGATTGAAGCTTTGCTGAATGATCAGGTGAGGCCGTCATATGGTGCAATTCCCGTCGGTAGCGCGGCGTGGGACGAATCAATCGAGCCTTCGTACGAGTACAACCCTGAGAGAGCAGCGGAGTTGCTTGAGGAAGCGGGCGTAACCCTTCCTCTGGAAATTGATATATTCTCTCCAAGCTCGGGGCCCGGCTTCGCCGCGGCAACCGACATCATGTCGCTCGTGCAGCAGGACCTCGCAGCGGTTGATGTAAATCTGAATGTCGAATACGTCGAGTTCACGTCCATGGTCGCTTTGGAGAGCCCCGGTTATGAACCGAATATTAGTGGTTCATTCAACGGGTGGAGCACCGGTGCGGATAGTGCATTCTGGCTCGAGCGAATGTTTGGGCCCGACCAAGTGCCGCCGAATGGTGTAAATCGCGGATGGTATGTGAACGATGAGCTGCGCGATATTTTCGAAGCGGCGCGCGAGACGGTCGACGCTGAAGAGCGCGGTGCACTGTACCGCGAGGCCGGAGGGATCATCACGGAAGACGCTCCTTGGCTGTTCATGTACCAGAATCGGCTGCCGCGCATCTTCAATGCGAACGTGCATGGGATCGTGGAAGCACCGAGTACGTTCATTGACTACTCGAACGTAACCAAGACCGGCTAGCACCACTGGTGACGGTGGTGGTCCGGTGCTAACCCGGACCGCCACCGTCGCGCGATCAGACAGCTGGTGAGAGCCCACGCTGCAGGCGAAGACTGGTCGAGATGGTCGTACACTCCCACTTGGTCGATTGCTGCCGTGCTGGTGAAACGTCCGACCCGTCGATAGGCGCAGGCGACCCACACTACTGCCACATTGTTCATCCCGCGTTTCATTACAAGTACACCGTTCTCGTAATTCCCGGTCACCTCCCTCGGATTGAATACAGACGTTCTCGATATTCGAAACGTCCCCCGTGAAAGGTCCACCATGCGCTACAGCACCGTTCCTGCTTTAGGCATTCTCACCGTCCTCGCGCTCACCGGCTGCCAGGCCGCCACCTCACAAGAAGCCTCCCAAGAAGCGACGACACAAGAACAACCCATCACTATCGCCACCATCCCCCTCGGCGATGACCCCACCAAGGCCAACCCCATCGACGCCTTCGCCGACCTCGTAGAGAAGGAAACCGGCCGCCCCGTCGAGGTCACCGACGTGCCCGACTACCTCAGCGTCGTCGAAGCCATCCGCGCCGACCACGTGGACATCGGCATCATGAGCGGCTTTCCCTCCGCGCTCGCCGTCAACACCGGCGAGGTCGACTCCCTCATGGCCTGGGCCGGCGATGACGAACCCGTCTCCACCTGCGTTGTCCTCAACGACTCCCCGGTGAAAACACTCGAAGACCTCCGTGGCAAGACCGTCGCCTTCGCGGACCAGGCCTCCAGCTCCGGCTACTTCATGCCCGTTTATATGCTCCACGAGGCCGGTCTCGAGCAGGGCACCGACTACGAGGCCATTTTCGCCGGCGGCCACGCCGGCAGCTTCGCCGCGCTCGAACAGGGCCAGGTTGACGCCGCCTGCACCGCCATCATGCTCACTGAACTGGGCGCACCCATGTTCCCCTTCGTCGATGGCGAGTGGCGCGGCGTGGGCGAAAGCCCCGCCATGGACGTGGCCGGCAGCGTCCTCGCACGCCAGACGCTCGACGACGAAACCCGCGCACTCCTCCAGGAAGCCCTCCCGAAGGTCTTCTCCGAGGAAAACGCGGAAGAGCTCGGCGCACTCGGCGAAGGCTTCGTGGGACTCGAGGAGGTCATGGACCCCGACCCCAGCATCTTCAAGGGATTCGCCGAAATCGCAGAGGTCGCCGGCGTGCAGCTCGAGGACCTGGGCTAGATGAGCACCCCAACCCAAACCCAGCCGACGACGGCGGAGCTCCGGCAGGCGCTCCCTCTCGTCACCGTACGTGGCCTGGACGTCGCCTACGGCGACCAGCCGGTGCTCAGCGGAGTCAACCTCGACCTTCGCCCCGGCGAGATGGTCGCCCTGCTCGGCGCATCCGGTTCCGGCAAATCCACCCTGATGAAAAGCCTCACCGGCTTCGCGCCCATCACCGGCGGCAGCGTCCGCGTCGTGGGCTACGACGTCACCAACCTCCTGCGAGGCGAACTGCAAAAGCTGCGCTCCGACGTCGGGCAGGTCTTCCAGCAGTTCAACCTGATCCCGCGGATGAGCGTGCTCACCAACGTACTGACCGGCGCGCTTCACGCCGCGGGACCCGTCAACCTGGCGGGCGGCTTCAGCGGCAAGCACCGGAAGCTGGCCATGCACTACCTCGACCGCGTTGGCATCGCCCACAAAGCCAAGGACCCGGCCCGTTCGCTTAGCGGCGGCCAGCAGCAGCGCGTCGCGATCGCCCGGGCGCTCATGCAGCAGCCCCGCGTGATCCTCGCCGACGAGCCCGTCGCCTCGCTCGACCCGAAACTCGCCGATTCCGTGCTCGAACTCCTCCGCGGTATCGCCACCGAGGACGGCATACCCGTACTCGTCAGCCTCCACGTGCTTCCGCTCGCCCTCGCGCACAGCGATCGCATTGTCGGCCTCCGCCACGGCGAGATGCTCGTCTCCGCACCCACAGCCCGGCTCGACGCCGCGAAGCTCGCGGGTCTGTACAGCCAGGAAGGAGCAAACCATGACGACGACGGCGCCTGACCCCACCCGCGCGACGAACGGAAAACCGCTCGACCCAGCCGAACGCCTGCGCCTTGAGCGCGCCTTCTCGGTACCCAGGGCGAGGTTCCTGCTCGGACTGCCTGTCGTCGTCGTCGTACTGGGCTGGTCCTTCCTGGGCGCGGAGTTCAACTTCACCAAGCTCGGTGAGGGAACGGTCAACATGGGGGAGTTCCTCTCCCGGCTCTTCCCGCCCGATTTTTCGAAGTTCGGCACCATCGTCACCCTGCTGATCGAAACCCTGCAGATGGCGATCGTGGGAACCGTGCTCGGCGCGGTGCTGTCCCTGCTCGTCGCGTTCGCGGCGGCGTCGAACATTGCACCGCAGTGGCTGTATTACCCGGCGCGCTGGATCATGAACGTTATCCGCTCCGTGCCGGACCTGGTGTTCGCACTCATGTTCGTCTCCGCCGTCGGGCTTGGCCCGTTCGCGGGAATTCTCGCCATGACGCTCGGATCCCTCGGCTCGATCGGCAAAATTTTCGCCGAAGCGATGGAGTCCGTGGACCGCGGTCCGATCGTCGCCATGGAAGCGGTTGGCGCGTCGAAGCGGCAGGTCATCCAGTACGGGATTGTGCCGCAGGCTGCGCCACTTCTCGTCTCGTACACGCTCCTGCTGTTCGAGGGGAACGTGCGCGGCGCGACGATCCTCGGGCTCGTGGGCGCCGGCGGCATCGGCCTGGAACTCACCACCGCCATGCGCATGTACGACTACGGCCACCTCAGCGCCATCATCATCTGCATCATCGTGCTGGTCACGGTGATCGACCAGGGCAGCGCCCTCATCCGAAGGAGAATCACATGACAATGACCACCACCCCCGAGATCGAGCCCAGCGCACCGGTCAACCTGCGCGACCTCGGCGGCATCCCGGTCGCCGGCGGCATCCTCCGCGAGGGGCTGGCCCTGCGTGCCGATGACCTTGCGGTGATTACCGACGACGACGCCGCCCGCCTCGTGAGTGCGGGCCTCACCTCAGTGATTGACCTGCGGACCAGTGATGAGGTTGCTCTGACCGGCCGCGGGCCGCTTGCGTCCCATCCGGTGGCGTACCACAACCTGCCGCTGATGGCGAGCATCGGTGCGGGGATGCCGGAGGACCGATCCTTCGTCATCGATCACGTGGCGATGGGGGAGATGTATGCCCGGATGGTGGAGACCGCAACGCCGCAGCTGGTGACCGCGCTGGGGATTATTGCGGTGTCACCTGGCGCGACGGCGTTCCACTGCGCGGCGGGCCGGGATCGGACCGGTGTGCTCGCGGCGATCCTGCTGCTGGTGTTGGGAGCCGACGACGACGACATCGTCACCGACTACGCCCGCACCGACCTCAACATGGCAGCCATTCACGAGCGGATGCGCCCGGTGATAGGGACGCTAATGGCTCGGCTCGGGTTCGACCTCGAGGAGATGACTTCGCTGACGCTGTCCGAGGAGCCGATGGATATCTCGATGCGGACGATGCTCGACCGGCTTCGTGAGCGGCACGGTGATGCGCTGGCGCCACTGCGTGCAGCGGGATTGTCGGATGCGATTGTTGCCGGTCTGCGCGAGCGGTCGGTTGCATGACGACCACGCTCGTCGATGTCGCGACGCCGGCGCGCACTGTGCGTCGGCGTCCGGGCCGTCCGCGTAATGAGGAGATTGACAGCCAGATCCTGCAGGTGACTTTGGAGCTCATTGACCAGGGGGCAGAAATTACGGCTTCACGGGTTGTGGAGCGCAGTGGCGTGAGCAAGGCGGCGCTGTATCGTCGGTGGCCTTCGCTGACGACGCTGATCGCTGCGGCTCTCGACGTCGGCCGTGAAATGCCGCCTGCTGTTCCGATTGATGGCAACCTGCGTGAGTCAATCATCGGGGGACTTCTTGGCGGAAGCGATGGAGCCGGACTTGGCGGCTACTCGGAGGCGCGGTTCCGTCAGCGCATCCGGCTGGCGATGGCTGACCGCGAACTGCAGAAGGCGTACTGGAAATCGCATGTATCGCGTCGTCGGGCGCCGATCGAGGCAGCACTCCGCGCCGGAATCGAGAAGGGAGAGCTCCGTGCAGACCTGGATGTGGAGGCTTGCTTCGACCTCATCGCCGGCGTCTTTTACTACCAGTTGGTGGTCCGCGGAGACCGCGTCGAGGACCCGAAAACTCGTGCCCGCTGCCGTGCCGCACTCGACGTTGCGTGGCGCGGGATGGAAGCTCGCCCCACTGTGTGATTGCTCAGCAGCCTACCGGAGCAGGTCCCGAACCATCGGAATGACCTTCGTTCCATACAGCTCGATACTGCGCATCAGCTTTTCGTGGGGCAGCGGGCCAGCACTGTATTTGAGGTCGAAGCGGTCGAGGCCCAAGGTCGTCGCTGTAGCCGCGATCTTGCGCGCGACGGTCTCCGGGGAGCCGACGTAAAGGGAACCGGAGTCGGCCTCCACGTCGAACTCCGCGCGGCTCGTTGGGCCCCAGCCGCGCTCGGCCCCGATACGGTTTCGCATCACAGCGAAGTCGGGCCACAGCTCCTCCCGAGCCTGCTCGTCGGTGTCTGCGATGTGGCCGGGGGAGTGGACGCCCACGGGTAGTTTCGGTTGGCCCAGTTCGGAGAGGGCGCGGTGGTACAGATCGACGTAAGGCTCGAATCGGGCCGGGTCGCCGCCGATGATGGCAAGCATGATGGGGAAGCCGTAGCGGGCTGTGCGCACAACGGATTCGGGGCTCCCTCCGACGCCGATCCAGGTTTTCAGCTTTCCGGAGGCGGTCGTGGGAAAGACGCGCTGGTTCGTCAAACCGGGGCGGGTGCTTCCCGACCAGGTGATGGGCTTTTCCTTCAGGACTTCGGCGAACAGGTCGAGCTTGTCCTCGAAGAGTGCCTCGTACTGCGAGAGGTCGAAGCCGAACAGGGGAAAGGACTCAGTGAAGGAGCCCCTCCCGAGGATCACCTCCGCCCGGCCGTTGGAGGCTGCGTCCAGTGTCGAGAAGCGCTGGTAGACGCGTACGGGGTCATCGGAGCTGAGGACGGTGACCGCAGATCCCAATCGGATCCGCTCGGTCCGGCCGGCAATCGCGGCCAGCACTGTTTCAGGCGCAGAGACGGCGAAGTCGTCGCGGTGGTGTTCTCCGACGCCAAAGAAGTCGACTCCGACCTGGTCGGCGAGGACTGCCTCGCTGATGACGTTCCGGATCACCTGGTCGTACGCAACGGGATTGCCGTCCACGCCCCGGGTGACGTCTCCGAACGTGTCGAGTCCGAGCTCGAGTTCCTTCGCCATGATCGTGCTCCTGTATTGAGTTGACGCTAATCAAAAGACCTGCGGCCCAGTGGAACCGCTGGGCTTCACAACGCTCCGTGGTTAGTGTGCATTCCCAAGACCAGCCTCGAGCCACGCCGTCGACAGGTATAGCGCAGCCTTATAGACGACGAGCTGGAAGCTCACTGCCATAGTGACTTGCCAGTCGGCATGGCGCCGCCAACGAGGTAGCCGAATCTAAGGGCAGATCGCACGAAAAGCAGCCGAGCCTGACCGCGAACTCACACATTTGCGCCCTTTAAGCGACATAGGGGCCGTTATCGGCACTTTTCATCAGGAGCTAGAGTGAGGTGGGCTGTGCCGAAGAACGGTGCACCTCCAATTTCTGCAGGCCCTGTGACTCCCGAATAGCTGCTCGCCATAACAGGCTTGCTGGTACTGGGACAGAAGCTCTTCTCGTTGCCGAGATTTACCTGCCCGTGGCCGGCGGTCGCTTGCTCTCCTCGAACTGTCTCCCAGCTTCACTGAGCTCGGTTAGCTTGTTCGTAATTACTAAGGGCTTGATCGCACCCGGGGGCCGATCCTTCGGTTTGTCGTTAGATGTTTTGTCGTCGGGCATGGTTTTTCCTTTGCTTCCTATGATTCCACTGACATAAAGCTACACCCACCAGAGGAGTTTCCGCTTCCTGGGCTTACCCCTAGCCCTACACTCAGGGCGGTCGCTTGCTCTCCTCGAACTGTCTCCCAGCTTCACTGAGCTCGGTTAGCTTGTTCGTAATTACTAAGGGTTTGATCGCACCCGGGGGCCGATCCTTCGGTTTGTCGTTAGATGTTTTGTCGTCGGGCATGGATTTTCCTTTGCTTCCTATGATTCCACTGACATAAAGCTACGCCCACCAGAGGAGTTTCCGCTTCCTGGGCTTACCCCTAGCCCTACACTCAGGGCGGTCGCAAGTAACATCGCTGACGCTGCGTAAAAGGCCCATTTCAGGCGGCCACTCCGTTTCCGTTGCTGATTCAATCGATTGAGGACGGATTCCCGCATCAGCGTCAGCTGATAATGCTTGAACTCATCGACTGAACTCTCTGAGGTCTCTGCGTACTTAACCAACTCGTCTAGGTAGACAACATTTGCTGTACGTGGCCATATCGCAGTGATGGACAGAACTGCGGTTGTGAGTGCAAGCGCAACAGCAACCAAGCCGACGATGCCACCAGCTTGGATATGGCCGGTCCACTCAATTGATCCTTCAAAAAAACTGCTCGCCGTAACGACACCAGTAAGTACCAAGAGCAGGGAAGCTTTAGTGTCGGACGTGGAAGCGATGTGGGATACAAGCGCGTCCTGTCGCTCGAAGGCGGTGATGAGTATCTCTACCTTCGCGTCTTCACGAGCCAGGATTTGTGCCTCTGACTCAGTTACCCCTGCTGAGCTGTGTAAGGGCTCCTGAGCTTTACTCGTTGGCGGTTGTTGGGAGCGGCGGAGGCAACGGCCGAGATTCCTAAGTTTTTGCACGTCTCAACCTTGTCAGGTCAGGTGCTGAAAACTGATGACCTCAGCTTCCGTGATGGTCACTCCTGACCGGGGGGGCGATGGTTGAGATGGTTCCGCTCCATAAACCAAAAAGCGTTGACTCGTCCAGGTGATTTAAGCCCAGCCTTGTCGGTTGTCTCAAGTCTTCATCGTTGATGTGAGGAAGTAGCTCTGGAACCCATGCTACGAACGGTTCGTCAATCGGAACGGTCATAGTGATCGAATCGGTAGGGGGGTCACTGGCAGGGACTGCCGCTACCTGGTCAGCTCGCATCAACGGGTGTCTCACCAGCAGCTGAGGTATTGGTATGTATGTGCTGTTTCCTAGCTTGAACGAACGCTTCGCCATTAGCACAGCTTGAGGGACAACTCCACTTGGCGCGGTAATCTGCATCGGCGAAGGAGCGAGCGGCACAATGTGTCCTTCCATCAATAACCGGGCTTGTCGCAAGGTTGCGCGATGAACGATCGAGTAGGACCCCTCCAATGGAGCCAAGGGCTCCTCCAGAATCTCCTCGATCGCGACTAAATCGCTGAACGTATCGATGGAAACGTCTATGAACGCCGCTCTCTCCGCGCTCATCGGGGGGACCGTAAACGAGAAAAATTCAGTATCCGACGCGAAGAAGTTAACCTTTGCGGCCTCTCTCATCTCACGTTGTAACTTCAAATCGGCCAGCTTCATCTTGTTTGTCGTCGCATTGCTGTCCCATCCGATGAACCGACCGTCAGAGACAACCCGATCTTGAACCCTTACGGCAAACTCCGCTGTGACTACGCCCGCTATCAACACCGCCCAATGAGATTCTTCGCTCTCCTGCCAGCGCGCTGACACAGCCGCCTCGTGGGTAGCTATAGTCGACCCATCCGCAGCCGAAATAACAACCTCGACCTGATTGTGAGGATTGTTGCGCAGCAAGACTGTTGGCGTGAAGTGCTCCCAGCCTTCGGGAAGATCATCAAACACGGATTCCATACTTGGCATCGGGCCATCGGTTGGCCCCACATAAGCCACGCCCTCGTCAATGAGTTCGTTCTTACCGACCACTATCTCTGTATCAAGCGATAGGGGGTCCAGCTCAATCGCGCCGGAACTGTACAACTCTATGAAGGCGTCATGAGTTGCCAGCGTCAGCAGTGCAAGGCGGGAGAAGACGGTTACGGCAGCGGAGTATCGTTCCTTGATTGGGAAGAGTAGGCCATCTCGCTTCGGGCCCTTGGGGTCGGAGTGCACCAAGTCGGCGTACATCCACGAAGAGGCAAGTTGGATATCCGAGACCGGGGGCGTCCTGCCAGATCCGTCACGACGCTCAGCTTGTACCCAAAACGTTAGGTACCCACGGCCCTGTAGATCGATCGCGGCCCAATCCTTGTGCAACTGCGCCAGCCGCTCGCCCATTTCTTCACTAGGAGCTTTGTCAGATGACTCCAGGAGTCGATGAAGAGCCTTGAAGGTTTCCTTGAAGTAGATAGGCTCGCGCTCCAGCGTCATTGGGCGCACGCGGGCGGCGAGAGATTCAAAAACTTCCTCATCTGGCAATTCCCGCCGCATCGACATGACACCTTCCGATGTGACCTGTCCGTCGATCTTGAACCCAGCAAACGTCTCGAGCTTGCCGCGCTCCTGGGCCAACGAGTGAGCGGCAACGCGCCGCGCGCGGAGAACAAACTGAGAAACTATGCGGACGTCCTTTTCATCGTTCATGGAAAAACCCTCCCATGAGGAATCTGCCCTAGGAACCCACGGCCTTACCGAGTAAGGGTAGATGACGTTGCGGAGGTATGTTCACAGTTCGTTTGAATGGGGCATCTGCTTTTACGGGGAAAGTGAAAGCCCACCCCGACGCTGGGATGGGCTTTCCAAGCCTTGGCGGGATTCGAACCCGTAACCTCAACCTTGGTAGGGAAGCGCTCTATTCTTTGAGCTACAAGGGGCTTATTTGGTACTTTACAATTCTAACACAATAGCTTATAATTCGCAAATCGCGCACAACGCAGCGGATTGGTTACACGCTTGCACCCCAACCGGGATGAGCCCTTGCATTACTAGGCTGGTTCTACGCGCACGTCGGCGCACTGGAACCGAACGGAACGCTTATGACTGACGCCTCCCCCAGTACCGACGACGATATCCAGCTATACGACTTCACGGACGACGCCGACGGCATCACGCGCGAGATGGTCTCTCCCCGCGACTTCCAGCTTGAGACTCTGCTGGACTTCGCCTTCGGCGTCGACGACGAGATGAAGGAAGGCATGATCAGCCTCACCGTACATTCACAAGGGACCGTAATATCTGGTACTGCGATCCATCCTGACGCGTGGGCCGATGAAATGGTCGAGAACATGGCCCCGATCGGTGACGGGGGCCTCTCAATGGGATTCAAGAAAGTCTATGAGAACGTCGCCGAGAACCGCGAGGAGATGCGTGCCCGCCGCACAGGGAAATACCGCCCCTGGCCAGCACGCCGGTATCTCCACATGAAGGAAGTCCTCATTAATCCAGGTAACGGCGAGATTTGACGGGCTCCCGGCTGTAGCCGACGGCAGATCTCGTCGTGCTGCCGTTGGCGCAGGTCTGGTTGAGAGGTTGCCTGTGTTCCCTAATGCTCCGATGAACCACATTCTGGAGGCACGAGAGGAGCTTGCCGAGGGTCGAAGCGACTACAGGGCGTCCGTGAAGGAGCTGAGCAGCAAGCTCGAATCCTCGGCGCTAGATCCCACGCTACCCAGTGAAATTGACGAGCTGTGGCGCGACACAGTACGGCCCAAGCTGAAGAAACTGCAGAAGTCGACGATGAAGACGCGCTTGATGCACGGTAGGGGTGTACGCCTCATCGACGAGATCCAAAACTTGCCCACAATACTGGTGGCGGTTGTTGACCTCGGTGAGCTGGCAGACACACTTCCCACTCTGACTACGGCAGCAGCCGCCGCCAGTCGCGTTGTGGCCGCGGGTGCCAAGAGGCGCTCCAGGCGCATTCGGCGGTACGCGACCATGAGGTCGGCGACTTGCCGGTCGGTATCCTGGGCACGAGTTGATACCCGCGCATACCCAATCAGCTTTCCCATACCGCTCCTTCACATCGATAGCCCCCAAAACTGTCTCGCAACCTACTTCTCAGTCACGGAAGGATGCCCTTACTTGGGAGACAGGGTAGCAAGACATAGGGGGAGTAGTAGTGGCGGGGGAGTGGGGTTGTCTCGTCCTAGTGTGTTGCAATCCTAGAGTTGCAACACAAACAAATGTTGCTGACGCCGGACCTTTATTTGCGCATTTTCTCGGGCAGGTCTTACGGGATCGGTGCGCCTGTGAGTCCGCGAGCTTCGACTGTTCGCATAGACGTCCGAGGGCGTTCGGTTGAAGTGCCGCCTTGATCGCAGGGTTCCGAAGTTCAGTCTCGTAAACGGTGGGAGGAGCACTAATGTCAGCACCGATCATTACGCTGATAGGGCACTCGCTCTAAAACTTGAAATTGGGGGACCATGACTCGCAGAACTGACCACAGCGCCGCCATAGACACCATACTCCGGACCAAGCTGGACACGAGGTGGGGCCAGGTGGTGCCGACGTCCGACTCGGTGAACCTGAGTAATGGCGGGGTCTGGTTGAAGGCGGTCTACCTTTATACGGATATGGCGGACTCCTCGGGACTGGCGAAGAAGCACACTGCCACCACCGCAGCTCAGATCGTGCGGGCGTTCTTGGCCGCTGTTACAAGGGTCATTCGTGATAACAAGGGCGAGATCCGAAGTTATGACGGAGACCGTGTGATGGCCATTTTCATTGGCGATGGAGCTGCCTCTGTTGCAGCGAAGACCGCGTTAGAGATCAAGTGGGCGGTAGATGAGCTTGTCAGGCCGAGCCTCTCGTACCGTCTAAATGAGTACCTCAAATCAAGCTGGGTACTGAGCAGCCGGACAGGCATTGACATGGGCGACGCTCTTATCGTGCGCGCCGGTGTCCGTAACAACAACGACTTGGTATCTATTGGAGATGCTCCGAACATCGCCGCGAAACTCAGCGAACTGCATCTCGCACGGACTATCATCACGGACAGAATGTGGAATGCGATGAGTTATTCGACTTGTTATTCCCGTATTGATGGAAAAGCCATGTGGTCGATAGCTTCCACAAAGGACATAGGGGGCGGGCGCGTCGAGCAGATTCGGACGTCCAACTATGGGATACAAATCGACTGAACTTAACAACCAGTCTCGTGAGCGTATTGCGAACCATAGGTGTGCTTTGGATACGCTCACTTCAACGTTCAGAGGGAAGCAAGGGGAGAATAATGCTCAAGTCAGACGTCGAAGGTGATATCGCAAAGACGATCAACACCAAGCTCACGACGACCGAGCGGAACGACGGTGTAATCGAGACGGTGCCCGACCCCGCGAAAATGGGCTATTCGGAGGGTCTTTATCTTCCATCGACCTACCTATACGCTGACATGGCCGACTCATCCGGCCTGGTCGCCATCGCCCCCGCGGATACGGTCGCGAGAGTCATGAAGGCTTACCTCGTTGTCAGCACAAGGATTATTCGGTCCAATAAGGGTCACATCCGAAGTTTTGACGGCGATCGCGTTATGGGCATCTATGCGGGGCCGAACAGGTACGACCGCGCGGTGAAGTCCGCTATGCAGATCAAGTGGGCGATGAGGAACTTGGTCCAGCCTGCGATTACTAAGCAATTCGGCTCCATCCAAAAGAGCGGATGGCAGCTCAAGCACGGCTGTGGCATTGCTAGTGGTAAATCCCTCTTGGTTCGTGCCGGATTCCGCGGCAGCGACGACATGATCTCCATTGGAACCGCTCCGAACCTCGCGGCTAAGCTCAGCGACCAGCGGCAGGGAAAATACTCCACTCTTATCGGCGGGAACACCTACAACAAGTTGACCGACGCGTTGAAGCTCAGCAAAGGCGTTCATATGTGGGAAGGCCCCTACACCCACGTGATGGGTGCCAAAAACTACTCCTACTACAAGACTTCTTACCACTGGTCGTTCTAGTGAAATGGCGTAATCAGGCGAAGATGGAGCCAAATACCAGAGACAAAGAGGCGCTCGATACCGCATGGAAGATCCATGCAGCGCTTGTGGACTGGACCGGCAAGGTTGACGCCAAGGCCTCTTTTTCCTTTACCCTGCAATCCGCGGCGCTGGGTGTAACGGTAGCCCTTTCAGCATCAGACCGGATGTTTGCAGTGCTTGAAGGTCCGTGGCAGAACATTGCTTACGCAGTCGCGTGTGTCTCGCTGATCCTCGGAGCGGGTTGTTCCATGTGGGTTGTTATTCCTCGGCTTAGGCTGTTCCACGTCAAGAAGGAGTGGCCGGACAACTTCATCTACTTCGGGCACGTAAAGTTTTGGAAGCCTGGTGACCTCAAGGAGAAGATTCGTGACGCTGACATGCTTTCGGTGCTGAGTAACCAGATGGTTCGCATGAGCCGTATCGCCTGGACGAAGCACATTCTGGTCAAGCTATCGATGAGCTTCGCTTCCATGGGCGGCATAAGCCTCTTGCTTTGTGCTGGATTACTTCGCTTAGGACTGACGCCTTAGTCCGATAGCTCCGTTGCTGGCACATATTGGATTTGAGTGGTCGGTCAAAACTAGCTGAGTGCCGCCTTGCGACGAGGACCCATCTACATCCCACTCGATGGATCGGGCCTACGCGGCGGTGGATTAGGTGTTGGAGCGCGAGTCCGAGCCTGTCCGTGGTCCGATCGTTGGTTCCGAATTGACCACTGATCAAAGGCCGTACTCCGACCGGGTTCAGGTCCACCTGCATCCGAATCTAGCTGCTCGAGAGCGTCTAGCGGGACCTGTCTCGTCCTTCTGTCTTGCATCCCATGGGTAGCGAGACCCTCCAGCGATTCTGATTAGAAGAATTCAGAACCGGCGTCCCACGAAGGCCTTTTGGCGTTGTCGGTGCCGCTGACAAGGGACGGATACTTCATCATCGCCGAAGGCGGTGACCTAAGCGTGCACCCGGGATATTGGGGCTCAGGAGCCGGCGGCAACCTGGAGATCTGACGCCTTGGCAATGACGTCGAAGACATCGATCGCGACGGAGTTTTCGATCCACTCCGCGCGGTCGCCCGGGAGGCCAAGGAAGAGCTTGGCTTGACGCTGGTTCCATCGCAAATTCGAGCGACGGGGGGTCACATTGCGAATGCGGAGGAAACCGGCACGTGGCTGCTGCCAACCTTCGCACCAACCGGCCAGAGCGTGGAAGACGTCTCTCTGGCCACACTCAACGCGGATGCTGTATCGGGGCGATGGGAGGTTGGGACCCATCTTGCAGCCGTGCCCCTTCCTCAGAGTCCAGACCAAGCGCATGGACTGGTCTCCTGGGCCATGAGGAACGAAAACGTTATGCCGCACCTCACGATCTCAATCCTGAAGTTGGTGTCGCTCCTGACGATGTCGAGCTGGCCAGGTGAGGTACCAAGCCATCGCACTGACCAAGATGAGATTCCCCCCGGAGCGGTGAACTTCCGATTCGGTCAATCGCTGGAGTGCTTCCGGCCGGGATGACTTCCGTTCCGCTCGTTGTCTTACAGGCTTCTCCGTGGTTTGGCCACGGGCAGGTTGAGAAAACGGAAGTCACAGCCCTCGTTCGCTTGGGTTACTTCTTGAACGTAGAGACGTCGGTAGCCGCGATCGGGGACTTCGGGTGACGCGGGACCGAGCTCTTCGTCGCGAAGGGTTAGTTCCTCTATCGACACTTCAAGCTGCACCAGACGCCGGCTGACACTCAACGTGACCGTGTCCCCGGTACGCGCCAGCCTCAGCGGTCCACCGACGGCTGACTCCGGCGTCACATGCAGGACCACGGCACCAGCTGCGGTACCGGACATCCGGCCATCCGAAATTCGAACCATGTCCTTCACACCCTGGGCCGCCAGCTTCTTCGGGATCGGCAGGTACCCAGCCTCCGGCATCCCGGGATTACCCACCGGACCGATATTCCGCAACACCAGGACCGAATCAGCGGTGACGTCGAGCGAAGGGTCATCGATTCGCGCGGCAAGGTCAGCTGCGTTCTCGAACACCACCGCCGGCCCGGAGTGCTCGAGCAACGCAGGCGACACCGCTGCCTGCTTGATGATCGCCCCACCCGGCGCCAGATTCCCACGTAACACCGCCAGACTGCCCTGAGGGTAGATCGGATCCGACAAGGGCCGGATGATGTCCTGCGGGAAGCCTGGACCGGCGTCGTCGATCTCTTCACCCAACGTCCGCCCGGTCACGGTGAGCACATCTCGCTTGATCAGCGAACCCAGCTCACGCAGCACAGCCGGGACACCGCCGGCACGGTGGAAGTCCTCCATGTAGTACCTGCCCGACGGCTTCAGGTCCACCAGCACCGGCGTCTCCGCACTCATCCGGTCCAACTCGTCCAGTGACAGTTTGATACCGAGCCGCCCGGCCACGGCGGTCAGGTGAATGATCGCGTTCGTCGACCCACCGATCGCCAGCAGCATCCGCAGCCCGTTTTCGAATGCCTCAGGCGTCAGGATCGCAGACGGTGAAAGCCCAGCGGTCGCCAACGCAACAGCCTGCGTTCCGGTCGCCTCGGCAATCCGCACCCGGTCCGCCGTCACAGCCGGAGCCGAAGCCGACCCAGGCAGCGCAATCCCCATCGCCTCGGCAACGCACGCCATGGTGCTCGCCGTCCCCATCACCGAACACGTGCCAACGCTGCCCACCAGGCGCGAGTTCACGTCGTCGATCTCTGGTTTTGTAATCTCCTGCGCACGGAAGCGGCCCCAGAACGCCCGGCAGTCCGTACACGCACCGACCCGCTCGCCCCGGTACCCACCGGTCAGCATCGACCCGGTCACCAACGAAATCGCCGGAACACCTGCCGAAGCCGCACCCATCAGCTGCGCCGGCACGGTCTTGTCGCACCCACCGATGAGCACGACGGCGTCCATCGGCTGCGCGCGGATCATCTCCTCGGTGTCCATCGACATCAGATTCCGCAGGAACATGCTGGTGGGTGAGGAGAAGCTCTCGTGCACCGAGATGGTCGGGAACTCGACCGGCAGCCCGCCTGCCAACATCACCCCACGCTTCACCGCCTCCACCAGCGCCGGCATGTTGCCGTGACACGGGTTGTAGCCGCTGCCGGTGTTCACTATCCCGACGACGGTCCGGTCCAGTGCATCATCCGAGTACCCGGCGCCCTTGATGAACGCCTTCCTCAGGAACAGTGAGAACTCGGCGTCGCCGTAGCTGGTCAGGCCACGGCGGAGGCCGGACGGTTCAGGCTCGGGGAAGTGACTCACCGGAACGCAGGCGTGCCCGTGATGTGGTTCCCCAAGATCAGGGTATGCACTTCGTCGGTTCCCTCGTACGTCCGCACGCTCTCCAGATTGTTCGCGTGCCGCAGCGGCGAGTAATCCAGGGTGATGCCGTTGCCGCCCAGCATCGCCCGGGCCTCCCGACAGATCTCGATCGCCTCACGGCAGTTATTCAGCTTGCCCACGGAAATCTGGTACGGCTCCAGCGTCCCGGCATCCTTCAACCGGCCAACCTGCAGTGCCAGCAACATCCCCTTGTTGATCTCCAACGCCATGTTCACCAGCTTCTGCTGCGTCATCTGGTACCCGGACAGCGGCTTTCCGAACTGCAGACGCTCCTTCGAATAGTTCAGCGCCGCCTCGTAGCTGTCCCGCGCCGCGCCCATCGCTCCCCAGATGATCCCGTACCGCGCCTCGTTCAAGCATTCGAACGGCCCGCGCAAACCACGAGCGTTCGGCAGCATTGCCGAGTCAGGCAGCCGCACGTCCGTCAGCTCGATGTCGCACTGGATCGATGCCCGCATCGACAGCTTCTGCGTGATCGGCGTCGCCACGAACCCGGCAGTGTCAGTGGGCACAACGAAGCCGCGGACGCCGTCGTCGGTCATTGCCCAGATGATCGCAACCTGTGCCACCGACGCCAACCCGATCCAACGCTTGGCCCCGGAGAGCACCCAGTCGGAACCGTCGCGACGAGCGAACGTGGTCATCGACCCGGGATCAGACCCGGAGGAGGGCTCCGTCAGCCCGAAGCAACCGATCGCCTCGCCTTTAGCCATGCGCGGCAGCCACTCGTTCTTCTGCTCCTCGGACCCGTGCTTGGCAATTGCGCTCATCGCCAGCGACCCCTGCACGCTCACGAATGTCCGCAGACCCGAATCGCCGGCCTCCAGCTCCAGCGCAGCCAGCCCGTACTCCACCGAGCTGCGGCCCGGGCACCCGTACCCCTTGATGTGCATTCCGAGCAGCCCCAGCGACGCCATCTTCGGCACGATCTCCAGCGGGAATACCGCGTTGTCATACCACTCGGCGATGTTGGGCCGGATCTCGGAATCGACAAAGGACCGCACGGACGCGCGCAATTCAATTTCTTCCGAAGACAGGAGCGAGTCGATGGACAGAAGGTCAACAGTCATGGGTCTCCTACTTTCCGCTGATGGTGGTCGTGAGCGCCGCGAACGTCGCATCGTTGTGCTCGCCAAGCAACGGCGGCAAGCGCCGGTAGCTGGCGGGGGTCTCGGACAGATGGATCGGGTTGGCGACCTGGTGGCTGGTGCGGGCGCCGTCGTCGTCGTTCATTTCGACGGCGGGATCAAGCCCCAGCTCCTCGGCCAGCTGAAGCGCCTCCACAATGGAGTTCACCTTCCCGGCCGGGACGCCCTCCCGGGACAGCTCAGCGGCCCACTCGGCCGCGGACCGCTTCGCCAACTGTTCCTCCAGCAAAGCCTTGAGCGAATCGCGGTTCGCCACGCGCTGGGTGTTGGTCTCGAAACGGGAATCAGACGCAAGCGCGGGCACGCCCAGCACCCGTACCAGCGCGGCGAACTGCCGGTCCGTCCCAACGGCGACGGCGAGCGGCCCGTCGGCAGTGCGAAGCGTCTCGTACGGCGCGATCGACGGGTGCGCGTTCCCCATCCGTTGCGGCGACTCCCCGGTGGCCAGCGTGCTCGACGCCTGGTTCACCAGCCCAGCCAGCAGCGACGACAACAGGTTCACGTCAATCCGCTGCCCCTGCCCGGTCGCGTCCCGATGACGCAGCGCCGCAAGGATCCCGAGCGCCGCGTTCTGCCCGGTCACGACGTCCACCAGCGCCACACCCACCTTGCTCGGCTCCGAATCCAGCGACCCCGTCACGCTCATCAGCCCACCGACGGCCTGCACCAGGAGGTCGTACCCCGGAAGGTGGGCTCCCGCCGTCGAACCGAATCCGGTGATGGAGCAATAGATGAGGTCGGAGCGCTGCAGCGTCTCATAGTCCAGCCCGAACTTTTTCATCACGCCCGGCCGGAAGTTCTCGATGATCACGTCAGCGTGAAGCGCGATCTCCTTCGCCCGGGCGAGGCCCTCGTCGGTCCGGAGGTCACACACCACCGAGCGCTTGTTCCGGTTCACGCTCGAGAAATACGTGCCGACGCCGTGCTCATCGACCGGCGGGGTCCACGACCGCGTGTCATCGCCGGCAGGGCTCTCCACCTTGATGACGTCCGCCCCGAAATCGGCGAGCATCATCGACGCATACGGCCCCGCGAGCACGCGGGAGAAGTCCGCGACACGAACGCCCTCAAGCGGGCCCGATGCAGAGCGGCCCGAAACTGACGTGCCCATTGCGCGTCATCCTCCTTACTAGTGCATCGAGAGGCCGGAAATGACCGCCTTCGTCGCCGAAAGACGCTATTTCTGGCCGCTCGATGCGGGTGGTACAAATCCGTAACTCAGGTACCCGTAATCACGGGGTTGCTCAAAACGCCGACGCCGGAAACCCGCGCCTCGGCGACGTCACCAGCGCGAATGTGGATCGCGCCCGGCGTGCCGGTTGAGATGATGTCGCCCGGGTAGAGCGGCATCACCTTCGAGTGGAAACTGATCAGATACTCGGGGCTGTACCGCATGTGCGCCACGGTGTTGGTCCGCAGCACCTCGCCGTTGACCACCGTTGACACCTCCATGTCCGCGAGAATCCCGTCACCCACGGCCTCGGCGAGCGGCACAATCCGCGGCCCGAACGAGAAGAAACCGGGAAAGTTCTTGGACCGCGTCAGGAACCGAGGGTTCCGCTGCAGGATGTCCTCGGCCGTCTGATCCAGCACGGGCACGACGCCGGCCACATAGTCCAACGCGTCCTCCACCTCCACATTGCGGCAGTAACGGCCGATGACGACGGCGACCTCCCCCTCCGCCGTGGTCCGCTCGCTTTGGGACGGGATGGGGATGTCCTCGCCCGGCCCGATGACCGTGTGGTCGCCCTTGATGAACGACGCCGGCTCCTCCGGCACGCCCTCGGACAGGTCCGACGCGTGCTCCACATAGTTCAACCCGATGCCCCACAGCATCCGCGGATGACGGTACGGCGCGCCGTACGCCACCGACGCCGGGTCGCGGAACACAGTGTCGTTCGCTTCGGACGCAGCGCTCTCCAGACGGTCGAGCAGCTCCTCGACCAGGACCTCCCGGACATCACCGCGGAAATCACGGATCAGGTCACGAACCAGCGCGACGCCGCGCTGCGGGTGCACAACGGCGGCGAGCTCGTCCGCGCCGTCGCCGTCGTGAACTGAGCAAAGGTGCAGGGTGTGATTCATCATTGCCATGCTCCTCGCTGGCTCAGGCTGTTGAGTGCGCAGATAATGGCGTTATGCGCCGATGATAAGGCGATTATCTGCACACTCAGCGTGGGGTTGTTCATCATCAGTAGCTCCTCACCAGGCCGCCGTCACAGCGGATCTGCTCGCCGGTCACATAGGCCGCGGGCCCGCTTGCCAGGAACGCGACGACGGCGGCGAACTCCTCCGGCTTCCCGTAGCGGCCTGCGGGGATGGTCGCTTCGGAGGAGGCGCGGGCTTCCTCGGGCGTCTTGCCGGTGCGCTTGGCCGCGGCTTCGTCCAGCGACGCGACGCGGTCTGTGTCAATCCGGCCGGGCAGCACCATGTTTACGGTGATCCCGTCGGCAGCAACCTCGTTGGCGAGGGTCTTCAGGTAACCCGCGAGCCCGGCCCGGCCGATGTTGGACAACGCCAGGTTCGGCAGCGGGCTCTGCACCCCGGACGACCCGACCGCGACAATCCGCCCCCAGCCGCGCTCCCGCATCCCCGGCAGCACCAGCGAAGTGAGCCGAATGTGCTGCAGCAGCAACTGGTGCACGGCGGCCAGCGCCTTCTCATCGGACACGTCAGCTGCACCCCCGGGCGGCGGGCCACCGCTGTTGAGCACCAGCACGTCGATCGGCCCGAACGCCTTCTCAGCGGCCTCGACCAGCCGCTCCGGCGCATCCTCATGATTGAGGTCCAGACCGATTCCGACGGCGGAGGGCAGCTTCGCTGCCTCGGCCTGGACTAGGTCCTCGCGGCGGGCAGCGAGCACCACATTGGCGCCCTCTTCAGCCAGAGCCTGCGCAATGGCCAGTCCGATCCCGGAGCTCGACCCCGGCACCAGTACGTTCTTTCCCTTGAGTCCGGTATCCATCTAGGCAAGCTCCTTTACAGCGTCGAGGTGGGCGTCGATCATGTCGGCAAGTTCGGACGGCAGAGTGGGTGCCGGCGGGCGGACCAGCGCCTCCGCGATGATGCCGCGCCGACGAAGGATCTCCTTGCGCAGCGCGAGCCCGATCCCCGGCTGCCCCTCGAAGTTCGCAAGCGGCAGCCACGGGGCAAAGGCGTCGCGCGCGGCGCGGAAGCCGCCGTCGTCGTTCGCTGTGATCGCAAGCTGCAGCGCCTCGGGATGCGAGAAGCCGGTCATGGCGCCCGCGGCACCGGCGGCAAGCTCATCCAGGAGCCCGACGCCGCCGAGCCCACCGAACACCGGCACGTCGGTCGCGCGGGTCAACTGAGCAATCGCCGCAGCAGTAGGCGGCGCCTCCGATTTCACGGCCGCAATGAACGGACAGCGTTCGACGACGGCCAGAATCTGCGCCGTACTGATCTTCACGCCGGACGCCACGGGGTAATCCTGCAGCACGATGTCGGCGCCGGAGGCCCGGTGGATCGCGGTGAGATGAGCCACCAGGGCATCCGGCTGAGGCGTATTCGCCTGCACCATCAGTGCTGCCAGTTGAGACCCGGCAGCATTGACCGCCGTATGTGCCTGCTCGATCGCCACGTTAGTGGTCCGCGAGGACAACCCCACCACGAGCGGCGTCTCTTCCGCAGCCTCGGCGACCGTGGAAACGGTGAGGAGCTGCTCACCCGTATCGAGCGTGGCACCCTCACCGAACACCCCGAGCACCACCAGACCGGTGGCGGGGATGTGCGTGTACAGCTCGACCTCGCGCTTCAGCGACTCGGTGTCGACGGCGAACGATGGCCCCGCGAACGGCGTAGCCAGCACGCCCCAGAGCCCCCTTTTCAAATGCGTCATGCGGCTTCCTCTTCGTTTAGGACCTGCGAAACAATGTGCTCGGCAATCGCGAGCGAGGACGTGGCGGCCGGCGACGGCGCATTGCGCACCGCAAGGACCGAGCCGTGCCGGGTGATCCGGAAGTCGTCCACCAGCGAACCGTCGCGGTCCAGCGCCTGGGCGCGGATCCCGCTTGGCCCGGGAACGACGTCGTCGACGGTCAGTTCCGGCACGTACTTACGTGCCTCGTTCACGAAGCGTCGTTTGCTGAGTGAACCGATCATTTCGACGGCGCCGGTCCGCCAGTGCTGCTTCGCGAAGGCCCGGAAGCCGGGGTAGGCAACGGCGTCGCCGAGGTCGCGCGGGGAGAGGGTGCCCCAGCCGTACGCCTCGCGGGCCAGCGCCAGCACGGCGTTCGGCCCGACCATCACCTCGCCGTCGGTACGCGGGGTGAGGTGCACGCCGAGGAATGGATAGCGCGGATCCGGCACCGGGTACACGAGCCCGCGCACTAGTGAACGACGTTCGGGGCGCAGCAGATAGTACTCGCCGCGGAAGGGAACAATCTTCGGATCCTCCTCGTCACCGGCCAACTTCGCGACCCGGTCCGCGTGCAGCCCGGCGCAGCTGACCACCGAGTCGAAAATCTCCCACGTCGGCGAGCCGTCAACGGTCCCGGTCACCAGCGTCTCGCCGCCGCGGGTGTTCAGTCCCGTGACCTCGAACCCCATGCGCACGGTCCCACCGGCAGCAACGACGTCGTCAGCGAAAGCCCGCGTCACTGCGCCGTAGTCCACGATCGCCGTGTGCGGGGAGTGCAGCCCGGAAGTCCCGTCGACGTGCGGCTCGAGGTCGCGCAGTTCGGACCGGTTGATGATCCGAACACCCGGGACGCCGTTGGCCCGGGCGCGGTCAAGGATGTCGCCCAGCCGGGATTCCTCCACAGCGTTCCGGGCGACAAGGACCTTGCCGATCTCGTTGTACTCGAGGTCACGAGACCCGCAGTACTCCTTGAGCAACTCGACCCCGCGCCGGCACAGCCGCGCCTTGAGCGACCCGGGCGTGTAGTACAGCCCGGCGTGCACCACACCCGAGTTCCGGCCGGTCTGATGCGCAGCCAGCGAGGACTCCTTCTCCAACACCGTGACCTGGGCGTCCGGCTGCTGCTGCAGCAGGCGGCGCGCAACGGCGGTGCCCAGGATGCCGCCGCCAATAACTGCGTAGCGTGTCATGAAGACTCCTTAACAACTGTTGAAAAACGAACGGGGAGGCCGCGGGATTTTCGGATCAGCCGCCTCCCGATGCGGAAGGTCAGAGCAGCGAAAAGCGCGACGACGCCGGCCACCACCCAGGCGGTGGAATACGAGGTTGCGCTCACCAGCAGCCCGAACAGCAGCGGACCACCGGCCGCGCCGAGTGAAAGTCCGGTCTGCACAACGCCGGTGGCCGAGGCGGCCGCCATCCGGTTATCGCGCACGATCGCGAAGTGCAGCAGCCCCGGCCACGTCCACCCCGCGCTGTAAGCGAGGAACGTGCCGGCCAGGACCAGCGGTTCGGAGCCGACACTGAGCAGCAGATAGCCGACGACGCCGGCCACCAACAGGTTCGCGATCAGTACGTAGGGGCTGCGGGTCGGCATTTTGTCCATGAGGGCGCCCAGCAGGATGCGGATGCCGAGTCCCAGCACTGCGGCTCCGGCGAAGAAAAGCCCGGCTGCGCTGGGGGAGATGCCGGACTGCACCATCGAGTCAACCAGGAACACACCGAGCGACGTCGCAGCGGCCGCAGCGAGGCCGGCGCCGATCGTCAGTACCACCAGCCCGGCGCGCGGGGTGCCGCGGTCCTCGGGGTGGGCCGCCGTCGTCGTCGTACTAAAAGGTGCCCGCCCGCGGAAGAAGGCCCAGACCGCAAGGCACAGTGCCAACAAAGCGCCGATAAAGAACGCGTACCGCCAACCGAATACCAGCGCGATGCCGGGTACAGCGAGGCCGCCCAGCAAGGACGCCGCCGGGATTGAGGATTGCTTCACGCCGAACGCCAGGCCCAGCCGGTCACTGCCGATGCCCCGGGAGATCCCGAGGTTCGCAGAGGGCTGCGCCATGGCGTTGGCAGTGCCGCCGATGAACAGGGCCGCCACCAAAACGGGAAATGACGGTGCTGCTCCGACGCCTGCCAACGCCACGGTGGCCAGGGAGGCCGAGATGACCATGCCCCGGCCCGCGCCCACCCGCTGTACTACGCCACCGAGTGTCCGCGCCAGCACCCCGGAGGTCGCGAACAGCGTTGCCGCCGCGATGCCCAGCTGTGCCGGGC
The DNA here is from genome assembly GCF_011927905.1 of Arthrobacter pigmenti. Taxonomy (NCBI): domain Bacteria; kingdom Bacillati; phylum Actinomycetota; class Actinomycetes; order Micrococcales; family Micrococcaceae; genus Arthrobacter; species Arthrobacter pigmenti. The sequence goes on along the minus strand of NZ_JAATJL010000001.1, from coordinate 2,892,836 downwards.
CGAGGTGAAGGTCGTCGCGGATCTGTACTGCCAGTGCTCCGAGGAGGAACGCGGGCAGTACCCCGGTGGTGGTGACGGAGACGGCCTGCAGCAGGGTGGTGACAGGCCGTCCGGGTTGGTGGGAGGTCACGACGCTCGTACAGGGGCCGTCGTCGTCGTGGGGCTTTCATCGGACTTGTGCCGCTTGATGCGCACAATGTGGAGGACGAGTCCGACTGCGATGAGCGCGGCACCGATCCCCAGGTACATCGGCTCCATCACCAGTAACGGCAGGGAACCGACGCCGATCAGTCCACGCTCCAGCCAGTTGGCCGGCCCCATGATCCAGCCGCCCGTAGCAACCGCCAGCGCCGCAACCGCGACGGTGGAGACCACCAGCGCCATCAGCACTGTGCCGATTCCGCCCTGCATCAGCAGGCCGATTCCCGGACCGGTGAGTACGAAGATGAACGGCACCAGGAACGCCGAGAGCGTGTACCGCCAGGTGAGCCACATGGTCTTGATCGGTTTACCGCCGGTGATGGCCGACGCCGCGAACGGCGAGAGCGCGGTGGGCGGGGACACTTCGCTGAGGACGGAGTAGTAGAAGATGAACATCGCGGCGGCGAAGGCGGGAACACCGACGTCCTGCAGCGCCGGGCCGATGATCACCCACGAGATGATGAAGCTCGCCGTTACCGGAACCGCGAGGCCCAGCAAGATCACCGAGATCGCCGAGAACAGGGCCGTCAGGAACAGGCTGCCGCCGGCGAAGTCCACGATGATGTTCGCCAGCTTCAGGCCGAGCCCGGTCAGCGTCATGACGCCGACAATCAGGCCCGCCGCCGCCATCACGGGGATGACCGAGAGCGCACCGGTTGCGCCGGTGGCCAGCGCGTCCCAGATCCGCTTCGGCGTCATCCACGACTGCCGGTCGAAGAAGCTGAGCACAAACGCGAGGACGGTGGCGAAAACGACGGCGCGGAACGGCGTCATGCCCATCGCCATGAACACGACAATCGCCACGAGCGAGCTGAAGTGGTACCCGAAGCGCAGCAGCAGCTTGCCGACGGGCTTGGTGTCGATCTCCACGGCGTGGGTCTTGAACTTTCGGGCGTCCATCTCGATGGCGAGGATGATGCCGAGGTAGTAGAGCAATGTGGGGATGGTGGCCCAGATCAGCACCTGCAGGTAGGAGACGCCGAGCAGCGCGGCGATGATGAACGCCGCGGCGCCGAGTGTTGGAGGAGACATGATCGCGCCGATACCGGCAGCCGCGAGCACGCCGCCGCCGTGTTCCTTCGGGTAGCCGGCTTTCTTAAGCAGCGGCCAGGAGATGCCACCGAGGGTCACCGTCGTGGCAACACCGGAACCGGAAACCGTACCGAGCAGGAAGCCCGCCAGTGTCACAGTGCGCCCGGGGCCGGACTTCGACTGCCCGAACGCCGAGAAGGAAAGGTCGATGAAGAACTTCGTGGCGCCCGACGCCGTCAACACGGCGCCGTAGATAGTGAACAAGATGATGTACGTGGCCGCCACATCCGTTGGCACACCGAAGATGCCCTGCGTTCCCATGACGTTGTGACCCACCAGCCGGATCCAGCCGAAGGATGAGGTCCCGAACGGATCCGGGAAGTACGGGCCGAAGTAGGCGTACGCGAAGAAGAATACGACGACGATCGGCACCAGGATGCCCACGGTGCGGCGGCAGGCCTCGAGCACCACGAGAATGGCGATGGTGCCCATGATCAGGTCGAGATAGGTGGGGATGATCGCGCGCCGGAAGAACGCGTCCCAGTCACTGATGATGTAAGCGAACGGGATGATGGCGATGACCGCGAGCGCCCAGTCGAGGGCGTGCGGGTTGTCGGCTTTCTTCTTTTCCTTGTCCTTATCCGTTCGTCCCCAGCCGCGATACACGAGGAACGTCATGGACAGCCCGATCATCAGGAACGCGGGCAGGTAGAACTGGGTGGCCATCGGGTTGAACACCCAGTACAGGCCGAACACGGACAGCGCGACCCCGATGACCTTGATGATGATTTCCGGCTTGCCGCTGAGGTGCCGGGCGGGCTTCTCGGCCTCGAATTCGGCAATGAGCGCCTCTTCGTCGATCGAGTCCTTCGCCGGGTCGGGGGAGCCGGCGAGGGTGACGTCGTCGTCGTTCTTGTCCCGGTCCTTATCCTGGACCTTGTGTGCAGCCACGGCGCCTTTGCCGTCGGGTCGCTCGGTCATGGGGTCTCCTTGATGTCTAGCACAACGAACGGATTGCGGTCCCCGACCAGCTGCCACAGCTCGAGCGGCGGTTCTCCGGGGACGTGGAGGGTGCGCTGCCCGAGGTCGGTGGCAGCGATCGAGAGGGTGTCAAAGACCACCGGGCGGTCCGGGTTCGGCGGTACAACGTGGTTGCGGCGGTCATCGGGGACGGCCGCCTCGGGGGCTCCGGGGACGCCGTAGTACTCCTCGAGGACCGCCAACTGGTCGGCGGCGATTTCAACCAGGCGGTAGGAGCCGTCGGCCTGCACTTCGTAGCGTTCCTCGGCGTAGGTTTCGTAGATCGAGTTGCGGTAACTCACCGCGAAGGTGTCCCCGGTGAGGGGCACGCGGGCCAGCTCGCCGTCGTCGTTCGTCACTGTCAGGAAACGCTCGGTCGAGCCGGCATTTCCCGCGGCGATCCCTCCCAGTGTGCCCAGGCACACCAGCAAAGCAACGACGACGGCGAGCTTGCGCATGTTTGGTTAGCCCGCCTGGTCGAAGTAAGCCTGGGCGCCCGGGCAGGTTTCGACGAACGGAACCTCACCCGCGGTGGCCGCGTCCATTTCCTCAGCGGCAGGGTGCACCTGGATGAGCTGTTCCTTGTTCTCGAACAGCGCCGTCGTGATGTCTTCCTGCAGCTGCTCGTCCATGCTGGCCGAGGCTACGAGGATGTTCGGCGAGGCGATGACGGAGATGGGTTCGGTCTGGCCCTCGTAGGTGTCAGCCGGGATCTCCTGCTCCACGTAGTAGTCGCCGTATTCCTCGGCCATCGGTGCTGCGTACTCGCCGATCGGGACGATTACCATGTCGCCGTCGCTGGCGAGGTCGATCATGGCGCCGGTGGGCAGGCCGCCGGACCAGAAGCCGGCGTCAATGGTGCCGTCACGAAGTGCCGCGACGGTTTCCGCGACACCGAGCTGGCGGCGGTCGATGCCGGACTCTGGGTCAATTCCTGCGGCTTCGAGCGTGCGGATCGCTGCAACTTCCGTTGCAGATCCCGGCGCGCCGACCGAGATGACCTTGCCTTCCATGTCCGCGACGGACTGGATTCCGGTGCCTTCGACGGTGATGGGCTGCAGGAAGTTGTTGTAGACGTTGCCGAGCGAGCAGACGTCCAGGGCATTGCCTTCGAACTCGCCTACGCCTTCGACGGCGTCGGACACCACATCACCGACCGCCAGTGCGAGCTGCGCGGCGTCGCTCTGGATCAGCAGCATGTTGTCGACGGAGGCGTTGGTCTCCTGCACGGTGGCGTCGTAGCCTTCCACGTTTTCGCGGATGACAGTCGCGAAACCGCCGCCGAGCGGGTAGTAGACGCCGCCGGTGCCGCCGGTCGCGATCGACAGGGTGCCGCCGTCGCCGCTGTCAGCTCCGCCGCCTCCTCCTGCGTTATCGGTGACGGGACTGCCGCAGGCGCTGAGGAACAGTGCCGGTGCAAGGATTGCGGCGGCAACGATGCGCGATCCGCGAGCCTTGTGAGAGGTGCTGGTCATGGGTTTCTCCCTTGATACTCGGTTGGATTTCATTCGGGTTGGGTGGTGTCTTCTGGAGTTTGGTCTTCAGGGGCTTTGACATTGGCGACTGCGAGTAGGCCCGCGAGGGTGCGGTAGTACCCCACGAGGACCGTGACTTCGACGGTTCCCTCATGGCCGAGGTGTTGCTGAGCGTCCTCGAAGGTGCTGTCCGGTATGCCGGCTTCGGCGATCAATTCGCGGGTCAACTTCAGCGCCGACTTCTCCGCGTCCGACGCTTCCTGAGGGATGGTGCCCGCCTTGAGCTGGGTGAGTTCCTCCTCGGTTACACCGACGACGACGGCGGCGCGGCTGTGCGCGTACCACTCGTACTCGGAGTTCAGGGCGGCTGCGACGGCACAGATCACGAGTTCGCGGGTGCGGTCCTGGAGCTTTCCCTTGAAGCGGAGTGCGGAGCCGAGTTCCTGGACGGCGTCGCCGATCAGGGGCGCATGCGCGAGGGCGTTGAACGGGCCGGCGAGGGTGGCGTCGTCGTGCATGATCCGGAACGGACCGTTGGCACGTGGGCCGGCGGCGATCCGGTTGTAGAGACTGCGCTGGTCCGCGGTCATGTTCTCAGGGTGCAGCAGGGGCAGGCGGCTAGACAAGGGTACGGCCTCCATCCGCGTAGAGAACGTGTCCGGTAACGAAGGATGCCTGCTCGGAAGCGAGGAAGAGGACGGGACCGGTGAGGTCCTCGACGGTGCCGAGCCGCCCGGCCGGGACCAGGGACGTGTAGTGCTCGCGGACGCCGGGCTTGTCCAGGTGGGCCTTGGTGAGGTCGGTTTCCGTGTAACCGGGAGCGATCGCGTTGACGGTGACTCCGTCCTTCGCCCACTCCCGTGCCATGACGCGCATCAGCTGGTTGATGCCGCCCTTGCTTGCGGCGTACGGGCCGTGGTCCGGATGGGCAAGCAGGCCCGACACCGAGGAGCAGTAGATCTGGCGGCCCCAACCGGCGCTGACCATGTGCTTCCCGGCGGCCTTGCCGAGGCGGAAGGCGCTGGAGAGGTTGATGTCGAGGGTGCGCTGCCAGTTTTCGTCGGTGGTGTCGAGGATGTTCACGCGGTGGTTGATGCCGACTGCGTGGACGAGGACGTCGATGCCTTTGAGTTGTCCGACGGCTTGTTCGACTGCGTCTTCGCAACCTTCGGCGGTCGAGAAGTCTGCGCGCAGGGTGTTCTCGTGGTTCTGCAGTCGCGTCTCATTGATATCCGCGAGGACCACGCGGGCACCCGCCTGGGCAAACGCCGTCGCGCACGCTTGCCCAATGCCGCCGGCGCCGGCGATCAGTACGCGCCGGTTGGCGAGGCCGAGCCAGTTCTCCACGAATGAGTTCCCTTCGGGCGGTCCTGTGCGCTATTGAGTGGCTTTGGAGATTGTATACAAAAATTGTAGCCGATGTAACCGTCGTCACACAATAGTTCGTAGAAGTAACTTCGTCTTTTTCGCTTCGCCAACTGCGCACGCTCCGCCGCCCTCAGTCCCGCAAATTTCGGTCGATATCAACAAAGTCGTCCAACCATCTGACGAGATTGACGATTTCGACCGAAATTATGAGGTCCAGCTGCGTGCCGGGGTCTACGGAGTTTCGAGGAAGGTGCGAAGGGCATCGACGGCGTGGTCGCGGTGCTCGTCGAGGTGCTTGACGAGGCGGTCGGCGTCGCGGTCGGCGAAGGCATCGATCATGAGGTTGTGTTCGTCTTCGACGCGCTGGCGGTTGGTGGGGACGCCGTAGTAGACGAAGCGGTAGGTGTCGGTGGCGTCCCAGAGCTGTTGGATAAGCCGTTCCAGCCGCGGCATCCCGGACGCTGAGAGCAGCACGAAGTGGAAGCGGCGATTCGCTTCAGTCATGGGGAGGATGTCGGCGGCGGCGCTGGCGGCTTCGACTTCGCTGGCGGCGTCTTTCATTGTTTGCAGGACTGATTCGTCGGCGCGTTCGACCGCGGCATAGGCGGCCTCGGTCTCCAAAAGTTGGCGGATGCGGTAGACCTCGAGCAGGTCCGCGAGGGAGAGCCGGGCGACCTTGAAGCCGCGGTGCGGTTCGTAGACGATCTGCCCTTCGCCTTCGAGGATCTTGAATGCTTCTCGCAGCGGAACCCTGCTGACGCCGAGCCGGTCCGCAAGTGCGTCCTGACGGAGGGGCTGGCCGGGCTGCACTTCGCCGGCGATGATCATGCGCCGCAACTCACCCAGCGCGAAGGCCTGTGCGGTGGGTGGGCGCTTGGGGGAGGTGCCGGTCACCACTGGGCTTCTCCTCTCCATTGCGGCCGATTCCTGACGACACTAGTTCAACACATCTCGCGCTCAGGGTGACCAGCCGGAGGTGTGAAGTGTTTCTGGGGAGTGCCTGCACTGCACTCATCGCAGGCAAAGGCTGCAAAGTGCAGGCTGCGTGCACTTTCTAGAAAGGACATAGTGCCGGGCGGGAGGGAACCAGAGCCGGCCGCACCACAATTCTTGAGGAAAGCTTCGGCGAAAATCGGGCAGTCTCTTGAAATGGGCGGTCCAGACTAGGTATATCCGAAGCAGACGTGCCGGCCCGGAACTCCACCTCCGGGCCGGCGATCCCCAAAACTCCTCCGGACCGGACCGTTCGCCGGTCCGGAGGTTGGGGAAAACCTCCAGGGGGAAGGGACAGACCATGCCGATTGTTGGAGTGAGCGCAGCGTTCCCTCTCTGCGGCGACATCCTGTGCGAGGACGACTGGTGCGGAAACGGTTCGCACACGACTTCCACCCGTATCAATCCGTCCGTTTTCACTGATCGGAGGCGCCAGATGGCCTGGTTCAAGACCAGGAAGGCTCGCATAGTGGACAGCGCCGAGCTGACCGTACCGGACAGCCTGTCCGTTCACCGACGCGATGTCATCGAGCAGTTGGCCACCGAACTGCCGAGCCCCGAAGACGCCCTCCGCTACCGCGACAATTTCGCACGCCTCCTGCCGGAACGGATCCAGAACCTCACAGTCAGCCTCCGGTCGAAAGACGAAGCCGCCGCGATTGCCACCCTGATGAGCCTGAACATCGGTGCCTCCATGGTCGGTGCGCCACGCCTCGAGTACGTGACCAAGCAGTGCCTGACCGACATCCGCAATGGCGACCGAAGTTGCTACCTTCCCGCGCTGGTCCGCGAAGCCGAACGATTCCTCTCCCACCTCGCCACCGAGCAGCGCGCGTCCGGTTGAGCAGCGCGCCCGGCTGAGCCCGAGCTTCGGTCCAGACCGAACTAGGTAACCGGCACCAACCGATACCCAACGCCGCGCACCGTTCGGATGAACCGAGGCTCCCTCGTATCCTCGCCGAGCTTCTTGCGCAGGTTCCGGATATGCACCTCGACGAGGTGATGATCGTCTGTCCACCCCTCGCCCCATACCCGCGCGAGCAGGCTTTCGCGCGTCCACACCCGGCGCGGCCCGGTGATGAGCGTGGCGAGCAGATCGAACTCGATCTTCGTCAGCGCAAGCTCCTCACCATCCAGCCACGCCACCCTTCCCTCGATATCAACCGAGAGGGCACCATGCACGACGACGGCGCCGCCCCCGTCGGGATGGCCGGCTGCGGACGCGCCCGCTACAGAAGATGCAGCGGAAGGAGATGCAGGAGAGCCGGCTGCAACAGATGATGCAGATGCCGAAGCGCCGCCAGTAGTAGAAGAATCAGTAGCCGGACCCGCAGAAGATTCCGCGAGGTTCCTCGGACGACGGAACATGGCAGCGACGCGGGCCCGGACTTCGCGCGGGCTGAAGGGTTTGACGATGAAATCGTCCGCCCCGATCTCGAGGCCGAGCACTCGCTCGATCTCCTCAACGCGCGCAGTGACCATCACGATGTAGGCGTCGGTCATGGGCCGAAGCTGCCGGCAGACTTCCATCCCGTCGAGGTCCGGAAGGTTCAGGTCGAGGGTGATGAGGTCGGGCTGGTGTTCCCGGACCAGGGCAAGGGCCTCTTTCCCGCTCGCCGTCTCGATGATGTTGAAGCCGACCATCGAGAGCGTCAGCGCCAGGAGCTCACGGATATCGGAATCGTCCTCCACAACAACGGCTGTGCGCTCAAAGGAATCAGAGACCATAGCTATCACCTTGCCAGACTGCACGTCAGTGTCGAGAGGCTGAACGGTATTGGTGCCGAACGTGTCCAAAAGGTTTCAGGACCGCGGCAGCTCGATCGTCACGGTTGTTCCCTTGCCGAGTTGGGACTGCACGCCGAGGGTTCCGCCGTGCCTTTCAACGGCTTGCGCGGCGATCGACAGCCCAAGGCCGGTCCCGGGTATTTCGGCGGCCACCGAGTTCGATGCCCGGTAGAAACGGGTCAGCAACTGCGGAAGTTCGTCCGCCGGGATGCCCATGCCGGTGTCTTCGAACTCGACGCGGACGGCGCCGTCGTCGTTGTTGTCCGGCCTGAACCTAATGGTGACCGAACCGCCGTCGGGAGTGAACTTCACGGCGTTGGAGAGCACGTTCACGAAGGCGCGCTCCAGTAGTTCCCGCACGCCGCTGACCAGTTGTTTCGAATCCGTCGGGGCCAGCGAGACGCTAACGCCCTTGGCCGAGGCCAGCGGCAGAAGGTCGGTGACGATCGATTCGACTAAATCCACCAGGTCCACCGGCGCGGGAGCCAGCTCAGTCCCGGCATCGAGGACGGAAAGCGCCAACACGTTCTCCACCAGGCTGCCCAGGCGCTGCCCGTTGCGCTCGATGATCTTCAGCATCTTCAGCGCGGACGGGGGAAGGTCGCCGCCGTCGCCGTCCTGAAGCAGCTCAACGTAACCGAGGATCGAGGACAGCGGAGTGCGCAGCTCGTGATGCACGGTGGCAACGAACGCGTCCTTCGCGGAATCGAGCTCGTGCAACCGGTCCAACACCTGCTGCTGCCCCAGGATGAGCTGACCCTGAATCACGCCATGAGCAAGGTTCCCGAGCAGGTGCGTCAGGAGCGAGATCTCCGCGCTGGACCACTTGCGCCGCCCGCGGTCGGCCACGATCCACAGCACACCGAACGCGCTGGACCCCTCGCCGATCGGCAGCAGCAACCCGCTCTGCGTGAAGTCGGCCGACGCGGCGCGCAGCAGGTGCAGGCGGGCGGGAACGTCTTCGGACTCGCCGTCGATCACGGCCACCGAGCCCGAGGTCCGCCACAGGTCCGTCCCAAGTTCACGCAGCTCGTCGATCAGCTCACCCACGCCCGCGGGCGTCACCGCACCCTCGCCGCTGCGCCACGCGCCCGAGTCGCAGGAGATGCGCCGGTCGTCGAAAATGTGCAGCATGACCTCGTCCGCGCTCAGCGCTTCACCGATCCCGGCAAGGCTCAGGTCAATCATCTCCGAGGGGGAGTTGGTGTGCCGGATGGCGTCCGAAATGCGGCGGATCCGTTCGCGCAGGAACGCCGATTCGTTGCGCCGTTCCTCGCGCAGCCCGTTGCGGTGAACCGCCGTAACCACGCGGTGCACCAGTTCGTCCGGATCGAGGGGCAGCAGTACATAGTCGCTCGAGCGCATCGCCAGCTCGGGATGCGACGTCACCTGCCCGGCGGTGGCAGCGGTCAGCACAACGGGGATGTTGCGCGGCAACAGGTGGTCGGCTTCCTTCGCGATCGTCCCCAGGTACTCAAGGGCGACAGAAGCACCGACGACGGCGACATCCGCCTTCCCCTGGTGCGCCGCCTCCATTCCCGGCGCCACATCGCTGTGCGCGATGACGGCGTACCCGGCGGCACGAAGGGCGTCGGCAACCTGTCCAAGTACGACGACGTCGGAATCCACCGCGAGCACCGTGCCCGCCCCGGTGAACTCACCGATCTCGCCCACGCCCTGTTCCCTTCAGCCGGTTCGCTCTACCCCAGCAACGGGGCAGTTCCAGCCGAGTCTATCGGCGCAGATCCCAATCCGGTCAGGACACAAGCTGTAGGATCGTGCATCAGTCGCAATGGAGGAAAGGTTCTGACGTGCGTCGTGGCACCAACCTCCCCAGGATGGGGGATTTCAACCAAAGCGTCATTCTTGATGCCATCCGTCGTTCAAGCGATGGTTTGAGCAGGGTGGAACTGGTGGACCTGATAGGGCTATCACCCCAGGCTGTCTCCAACATCACCCGCCGCCTGATCGCCGAGGAACTTATCGTGGAGGCGGGCAAAACCGGCAGCGGACCGGGCAAACCGCGCACCATCCTGCGGATCAACCCCTCCGGTCGGTACGCCATCGGGGTTCACCTGGACCCGGCAGTCATGACGGTGCTTCTCATGGACCTGATGGGTACCGTGCTGCACCGCCGCGTCCGGGAAACGCCCATCGGCACCGAGCCGGAGCAGATCATCGACGCAATTGCCGGGGAAGTGCGGGCGCTGCTCGAGGAATCTCCGGTGGATCCGGCGCGGATCGAGGGAATTGGAGTGGCACCCCCGGGGCCGATCGACCAGCCGGCGGGCGCCGTCGTCGACCCTCCGCTGCTGCTCGGCTGGCACCGGGTGCCGCTGCGTGACGCGCTCGCCGAGGCAACGGGCATGCCGGTGCTCGTGGAAAAGGACGTCACCGCCGCGGCCGTTGCCGAAATCTGGGCGGGCGGGCATGAGAGCACGCAGAGTTTCATCTTCGTCTATATCGGAACCGGTATTGGCAGCGGCATTGTGGTGAACGGTGAGGTGCTGCGCGGTGCGTCGGGGAACGCCGGCGAGATCGGGCATATCGTGGCAGACCCGAACGGCCCCGAGTGCGAGTGCGGGATGCGCGGCTGCATTGCCGTGACATGTGATCCGCAGTCACTCGTGCGGGAAGCTGAGCGCCTCGGGGTGCTCAGCGCCGAAAGGCACCGCAACGGGGACATCGCCGACGGGCTGACACAACTGTGTGCCGCCGCCGAAGAGGGCGATCAGCAGGCGGTCGAGATCCTGAGCCGCGCCGCCGTCCGGACCGCGCGGGCGGTGTCCGTCGTCGCGAACATCCTGGACGTGGACCGGGTGGTCTTCGGCGGCCCGTTCTGGGAGCCGTTGGCGAACCGGTACCTTGAGGTGGTGCCGTCGTCGTTGCTCGATTTCCGGGCCGCGCGGAGCATCCACCCGGTGGAGGTGGTGTCCACCGGAATCGGGGACGACGTCGCTGCCATCGGCGCCGCCTGCCTCATGCTGGAACGCACGCTCGGCCCCCGCGCGGAGCGGCTCCTCCTGGCCCTGTGACGCACCGTTGTGCCTTAAATCCATTCGACGTACTATTTCGGTATCGGACAGTCTCCCGATGCCCCGAAGTTTCAAAGGAGAACCATGCGCGGCGCCTCTCGAATTGTTCCAGCGGCGGCGGTTGCCGCGCTTCTAGCCCTGAGCGGATGTTCCGCGGGCACCGAGAGTTCCGAAGACACCACGCTGCGCATCATCTACCAGAAGGCCGGCGACGCCTCACCGCTGGACACCCTGATGCAGACAACAAAGGAACAATTCGAGGCCGCGAACCAGGGCGTGACCGTTGAACTCGAACCGGTCGAAGGCACCGACGAGGACTACAACACCCGCCTCGCACTCTCACAGCGCTCGCCGGACACCGCTCCGGACGTCTTCTACGAGGACACCTTCCGCCTCCGCTCCGACGTCGATGCCGGTTACCTCCTGAAGCTTGACGAACACCTCGCCGGCTGGGACGAGTGGGAGAACTTCAACGCAGCCGCGAAGGAAGCAGGCAAAGCCGACGACGGCGGCACCTACGCGGTGCCCCTCGGCACTGACACCCGGGTCATCTGGTACAACAAGCAGGTGCTGCAGGACGCCGGTATCGAGGTCCCGTGGCAGCCGGAAAGCTGGGACGACATCCTCGAGATGGCACGCACCGTCAAGGAAGCGAAGCCGGATTCAGTGCCGTTCAGCATGTACGCGGGCACGGGCACCGGGGAGGGCACCGTGATGCAGAGCTTCTACGAGCTGCTCTACGGAACCGAAAGCGGCGGCTTGTACAACGAGTCAGAGCAAAAGTGGATCGCCGGATCGGAGGGGTTCGTTGATTCCCTGGCCTTCCTGAAGACGCTCTATGACGAGGAACTGGCCGTCACTCCCGCCGAGGCGCTGGATCCGAACGTCTGGCAGACCGTGATCGGCACCCTTCTGCCCGGGAACAAGATGGGCGGAACCGTGGAAGGTTCCTACGCGCCGTCGTTCTGGCAGGAAGGCGGCCAGTTCGAATGGGCGGAGTACGGCGAGGTCATGGGGGTTTCGCCCTTCCCCACGCAGAACGGGCAGGAGCCCGGTGCGGTGAGCATGTCGGGCGGCTGGACGCTGGCGGTCGGTGCCGGAACCGGGAACCCGGACCTGGCCTTCGAGTTCCTCACCACGGCCATGAACCAGGAGAACCTCCTGCAGTACACGATCGACAACTCGCAGATCGCCGTACGGACGGACATCGCCGAGGACCCTGCATACCTTGAGGCGAACCCCTTCGTCGAGGACGTTTCCGCTGTGGTGGACGTGACGCACTATCGGCCGGCGACGTCCGACTACGCCGAAATCTCCACGGCTGTGCAGGAAGCCACCGAGGCAGTCATCACCGGGGGAGCCTCTCCCGAGGAAGCCGCTGCGACCTACGACGAGGCACTTGTCTCGATTGTCGGCGAAGAGAACGTGCTGGAGGAGTAGCCATCTCTTCGACCGTCACCTCCCGCTCAACCGGCAACAAAAGGCCGGGGCCGCGCGGGACCAACGGACAGGAGCGGGAGCGCAACGGACGGGCCTCCCGCTCCATTTCTTCATTGTTGAGGGGAGTGCCGAGGGTCCTTCCAATAGTGCCGGCACTCATCCTGATCGGGATCTTCCTGGCCGGGCCCATTCTCTGGTCCTTCTACGGATCATTCACCAACGCAGCGCTGACCGGCGCCAACGCCAAGAACCCGGAGTGGATCGGGTTTGAAAACTACGTGAACCTGTTCACGGATCCGCTGTTCCCGCAGTCGCTGCTGCTCACGGTTATTTTCGTGCTGGTGTCGGCGGTGATCGGGCAGAACTTCCTGGGTCTCGGCCTGGCGTTGCTGATGCGGCGGGCGCACAGGGTGGTTGCCGCCGTCGTCGGGGTGTGTGTGGTTGCGGCGTGGGTGCTGCCGGAGATCGTGGCGGCGTTCGTGGCGTACGCGTTTTTCTTCCGTGATGGGACGCTGAACCAGTTGACCGGGCTCGTGGGACTCCCGGGCGTTGACTGGCTGTTCGAGCACCCGATGCTCGCGATCATCCTCGCCAACATCTGGCGCGGCACAGCCTTCTCGATGATGGTGTACCAGGCGGCGCTGGGCGATGTGCCGCGGGAGGTCACGGAGGCGGCGGAGATTGACGGCGCCGGCAGTGCACAGTCGCTGGTGTTCGTGACGCTTCCGATGATTCGGCGCAGCATCGCCACCAACCTCATGCTCATCACGCTGCAGACCCTCGCGGTGTTCACGCTCATCTACGTGATGACCGCCGGCGGCCCGACCAACCGCAGCACCACCCTGCCGATCATGGCGTACGAGGAAGCCTTCCGCTACAGCGACATCGGCTACGGAACCGCCATCGCCGTTGTTCTGCTGATCATCGGAGCCGCGTTCTCACTTGCGTACATTCGCCTGCTGCGGGAGAGGAAGCCGTGAGTCTATCCGGTACGACGACGGCGCCTTCCTCCGCTGCCCCGCGCTCCGGCTCCTCCCACCGAGGCGCCTCTCGCCGCGGTGCCCCGAGTTGGTCGGCCAGCGCCGTGCTCGCCGTGATCGGGCTGTGCTTCGTGGTGCCGCTGAGCTGGCTGGTGCTGGCATCCCTCGATGCGGAGGCCACGTACGAAACTGCATTGCCGTCGTCGTTCTCGTTGGCGAACTTCACGGCGATCCTGACGCCGGAGCAGACGTTCATCCCGCTGTTGAACAGCCTGATCCTCTCCGGTGGATCCGCACTGGTCACGGTGTTTGCAGCCGTGCTTGCCGCGTATCCGCTGTCCCGGTTCCACACGCGGTTCAACCGGCCGTTCCTCTATACGGTGCTGTTTGGGACGTGCCTGCCGATCACCGCGATCATGGTTCCGGTGTACAGCCTCTTTGTGCAGCTGAACCTGTTGGACTCGTTGGCGGCGACCACATTCTTTCTTGCCGCGACATCCCTGCCGATGGCCATCTGGATGACCAAGAACTTCATGGATTCGGTGCCCGTTTCGCTGGAGGAAGCGGCGTGGGTGGACGGAGCGTCGTCCATGAAGGCGCTGTGGCACATTGTGGTCCCGTTGATGCGGCCGGGTCTCGGCGTCGTCTTCATCTTCGTGTTCATCCAGGCGTGGGGAAACTTCTTCGTTCCGTTCATCCTGCTGTTCTCCCTCGAGAACCAGCCGGCCGCGGTGAGCATTTTCCGGTTCTTCGGGCAGTTCGGGACGGTGGCGTACGGCCAGCTGGCCGCCTTCTCGATCCTGTACGCACTGCCCGTGATCATCCTGTACATCCTCGTTTCGCGCGTGTTCGGTGGCTCGTTTGCCATGTCCGGCGCTCTGAAAGGTTAGGTCCATGCACGACAATCGAATCCTCGTCGAAGCCCGGATTGCGCGCTTCCTCACCGAACGGCTTACCCCTGCCGTCTGGCCGGTTCGTGTGCCGTTGGAGGTTTCGATGTGGCAGGCGCCGGGGGAGCCGGTGCCGTTCGCCGACGCCGTTTCGGGGCGATTCTCGCCGTTCGCGGTCGGGTCCGCGTGGGGCAGGCCGTGGGGTACCACCTGGTTCCGGTTCAGTGGCACCGTGCCGGAGGAATGGAGCGTGTCCAGCGGCTTTGCCCTCGAAGCGGTTGTGGACCTGGGATTCACGACGACGATGCCCGGCTTCCAGGCCGAAGGACTCGTCTACGCGCCGGACGGTCGGGTCATCAAGGCACTCGAGCCGCTGAACGTGTGGGTTCCGCTTTCCGCTGCTCCCGGCGAACCGGTTGAGTTCTATGTTGAGGCAGCCTCGAATCCGAACGTGATCCATGGGTTCGATTACCAGCCCACTCCGCTGGGTTCCCTGTCCACTGCCGGAGCTGATCCCCTTTATACGTTGAGCAGGGCGGAGGTTGCGCTGTTCGACAGTGAGGCCTGGGAACTGGGGCAGGACGTGTGGACGCTGAACGGGCTCATGCACGAGTTGCCGGTCGATCTGCCTCGCCGGCACGAAATCCTGCGGGCGCTCGAGAAGGCGGTCAACGCCGTCGACCCCTCGAATGTCTCGCGCACTGCCTCTGCTGGCCGTGCATGTCTGGCCTCTGTCCTGGCATCCCCGGCGTATACCAGTGCGCACCGGATGCATGCCGTCGGCCATGCGCACATCGACAGTGCCTGGCTGTGGCCGGTGCGCGAGACCGTGCGGAAGGTGGCGCGGACGTTCTCGAACGTACTGGATCTGATGGACCGGGACCCCAACTTTGTGTTCGCGGCGTCCTCGGCGCAGCAGTACGCGTGGTTGAAGTCTTCTTATCCTTCTGTCTTCGAACGAGTTGCTGAGAAGGTGCGAACCGGACAGTTTGTGCCCGCCGGTGGCATGTGGGTGGAGTCGGATACCAACATGCCCGGTGGTGAGGCGCTGGCACGGCAGTTCGTTGCGGGGAAGCGGTTCTTCCTGGAGAACTTCGGGGTGGAGCCGAACGATGTGTGGCTGCCGGATTCGTTCGGCTACTCGGCCGCGTTGCCGCAGATTGTTAAGGCCGCCGGATCCGAATGGTTCCTGACGCAGAAGATTTCCTGGAACGAGACGAACCTGTTCCCGCACCACTCCTTCAACTGGGAGGGCATTGACGGGACGAGGGTGTTCACGCACTTCCCGCCGGTGGACACCTACAACTCCGAGATCTCCGGCCACGACCTCGCCCACGCGCAGCGGCGGTACCGGGAAAAGGGTGCGGCGAACACGTCACTGGTTCCGTTCGGTTGGGGGGACGGCGGTGGCGGGCCGACCCGCGAGATGCTCGCTGCGGCCGCGCGCACTTCGTCGCTGGAGGGTTCGCCGACCGTGAGCTTGTCCTCGCCGTCGAGGTTCTTCTCGGAGGCTGCCGCCGAATATCCGGATGCGCCGGTGTGGTCCGGGGAGTTGTACCTTGAGTTTCACCGCGGAACGTACACGTCGCAGGCGCGCACCAAGCGGGGCAACCGGCGCTGCGAGCACCTGCTGCGTGAGGCGGAACTGTGGTGTTCGCTCGCGGCGCTGCGTGCGGGGTTTTCCTACCCGTACGACGCCCTTGAGGATGCCTGGCACACAGTGCTGCTGCAGCAGTTCCATGACATTCTGCCGGGGTCTTCGATTGCATGGGTGCACGAGGAAGCGGAGCGGAACTACGCCTCGGTTGCCGCCTCCCTTGAGTCGCTGATTTCGGACGCGTTGAGTGCTCTGTTGGGTACGGGTTCAGCGTCCGTTGCGCTCAATGCGGGACCGTACGACGTCGCCGGCGTGCCTGCGCTGGGTGGTGCGGTTGTGTCCGGTACGGAGTCTGACGGCTCGTTCGTGCCCTCGCGGGTGGGATCTTCGTGGGTTTTCGAGAGCCCGTCACTAAGGTTGACGGTTGATGAGAACGGCCTGTTCACGTCGCTGGTGTCTCTTGCGGACGGTGGCCGTGAGGTTCTTCCGGCGGGCATGCGGGCGAATGTGTTCCAGTTGTTCCGGGATACGCCGAACCAATGGGATGCCTGGGACATTGATGAGCACTACAAGTTCAATGTCACCGAACTGACTGACGCTGCGGCGATCGACGTCGTTGGGTCGGTGTTGCGGGTTGAGCGGGTCTTCGGGAAGTCGCGGCTGGTGCAGCGGATTTCGCTGAGCGGTGATGGAACGGCTGTGGACCTGTCGATCGAGGCTGACTGGCATGAGCAGCAGAAGCTGTTGAAACTGGCCTTCCCCGTTGATGTGTTGGCGGACCGGGCGGCATCGGAGATCCAGTTCGGGCACATTCACCGGCCGACCCACTCGAACACTTCCTGGGACGCTGCACGGTTCGAGACGGTGGCGCATCGGTGGATTCAGGTCGGGGAGCCCCGCTTCGGGGTGTCACTGGCCAACGATTCGACCTACGGGTACGACATCACGCGCGCTGAATCGCCGACGGGTTCGCCGTGCACGTTGGTGCGGGCGTCCCTGCTGCGGGGGCCGTTGTTTCCGGATCCGCAAGCCGATCAGGGATCGCACACATTCGAGTTCTCGTTGCGGCCGGATTCTGCCGTGGCCGATGCCATCGCCGAGGGGTACCGGTTGAATCTGCCGGTGCGTACTCTGGCCGGTGTTTCCGGGGCGTCTGTTTCGCCGGTGCTGCGTGTGTCTGATCCTGCAGTGGTTGTGGAGGCGGTGAAGCTGGCGGAGGACCGCAGTGGCGACGTCGTCGTCCGCTTGTATGAGGCGTACGGTTCACGTACCTCAGCGGAACTTACCCCTGGTTTCGACTATTCCTCGGTGGAGGTGACGGATCTGCTGGAGCGTCCGATACCGGCGGACTTTGTTTCCACGAACGACGACGGCGAAATTTCCCTTTCGTTGCGGCCGTTCCAGCTGGTGACGCTGCGGTTCAAGCGGGCGTAGCGTTTCGACGGGTTCCGCGAGGGCCGTGTCGGTGGGAGCATGGTGCAATGAGCGAGAACCCAGAACTTGGACGTGAACAGGAACCTGCCGCCGACGAGGAGCGCGATTGGCAGAGCGCCAACCAGGATGAGCAGGCGGTGGCGCGTCGCCGTCGTGAGGCCGAGGAGAAGCTGAACGAGCGCCAGGAGGAAACCGGGCACGGCGAAGAGGACTGACCGTCTTCGGCTGTTCCCGTCAGGACGCGTCGACTTCCGTGACTCGAGCCTGTTCGCTGAGCGTGCGGGGGCATGAGTGTTTGGAGAATCTGCCTGCACTGCAGGCAACGCAGGCAACGCAGGCAACGAGAGCAATCTGCACTCTGTGTTCCACCGTGTGATTGCAATGTGTTCGCTGTGTGCCACTGACACTCCAGTCCGGCGGCGCGCAGTACTTGATGTCCTACGGACTCACTTGATTCAGCTTGAGAGGTCGTCCGCCAATTCAGCTTCCAGTAGTTCGATGCTGGGCAGGGTTGCTGCGAATTCCTCGGGTAGAGAGTCGACAATCTCTTTCTGCCATTCGGCCACGCCGATCGGCGCCGAGTAACCCCGAAGCGCGTACTCGGCGACGATGTTGTTCTTGGTCTTGCAGAGCAGAAGACCGACTGTGGGCTTGTCATCGGGATGGGCGAGCAGATCGTCGACCGCAGCCATGTACATCCCGAGCTGACCCAGGTAATCCGGCTTGAACGCCGTTGCCTTGAGTTCGACAACTACAAAGCAACGGAGCTTGAAGTTGTAGAACAGAAGATCGGCGAAGAACTCCTGCTCGTTGATCTGCAGGCGCACTTGTTCGCCGACGAACGCGAACCCCTGGCCGAGTTCCAGCAGGAACGTCTCGACGTGGGTAGCGAGCTGTGTCTCGAACTCCCGCTCGTTATGCCGGTCGGTCATCGCGACGAAATCGAAGACGTACGGATCCTTGGTCATCTGTTGGGCGAGATCAGAGTCCGACGGCGGCAGGGTCGCCTTGAAATTGGCAACGGCGTTGCCGGATCGCTCGTGTAACCGCGTTTCGATCTGATGGACCAGGACGTTCCGTGACCAACCCTCCTCTATGGCCTTTTCGGCGTACCAGAGACGGGTCTGCGGGTCATCCGCTTTCTCAAGCAGAGCGACATGGTGGCTCCACGGCAATGTTGCAGACGGCGTCTGCAACATTGAGAAATCGGGCCATGTGTCCGCGAAAGCTTTCATGTAGCGAAGGTTACGCGGCGAGAAACCACGGGCTTGCGGAAAACGTTCCCTAAGATCAGTCGCCAGGCGCGTCACCACTTTGGCGCCCCAACCTTCGAGGGTCTCCCGCTTCAGGAGGTCACGACCGATCGACCAGTACGTAGCCACGAGCTCCTGATTCGTCACAGCTGCGGCGCGGGTACGTCCTGCAGAAACTCTGCCCGAGACAGTACTAAGGAGTTCCGGGTACCACTCAGGCATCGCGGAACGTGCAGGGGTGGACGGGAACGTAGCTGGTGCTAAGGAAGTGCCTTCGGCTGGGTTGTTCTCAGCGGCGGTCATGTTTGCGCTCCGTTCAGTGGACTCCGTGGGGTTTCCTTGAAGCTATACCGCCGTTCTGACACTTTTACGGCGATGACCGGAGAAGTGCCTAAACCGAAACCCCTGGCAGCGCCCACAGCCGCACGCCGGGCCCACCGCTCCGGAACCGTACCGCGTCGGCACTCCAATCAGCCGTGACGTCGCCGCTGCCCCACAGTTCGGGAACGCCGTCGGTGGAACAGCAGACCAAATGCCCCGACAGCTCCACTTCGAACCCCGCCCGGGCAGCCACCACCAGCACCGACCCGGACGCGTGCTCGCGTACGTAGATCAGGACGTGACCCTCCGCGTATAACCACCGGAACCCGCCGTCCGGCAACGCGGCAACCTTCAACCGAAGCCGGCCGAGGTGAGCTACGGCGTCGCGCAATTCATGATGGCGATCCTCGAGCCTGTCCCACGGCAAGGGCGCCCGGGAGTCTTCACCGTTGACGCCTTCGAGGCCAAACTCGTCGCCCGCAAAAAGAGTAGGAATGCCGGGCATAGTAAACATGATGCCGAGCCCGATCAGCAGTCCGCCCGGAATCATCACAGTCGCTGCCCGGGCGGTGTCGTGTGTATTGAGCGCGATCATGTTCTGCGTCCGCACCTGCCACGGGAACGCGGCAGCGAACACTGAATGCAACTCCACGAACTGCTCCGCTGGAATCCGGTTGGGCCCGGCCAACGGCGTGCCGAAGAAGTTCACCCGCGCGTCGTCGCGCGCCAGCCACTGCCACAGCGGCCGCGTGAAGTTGGAGTAAGTCATTGCGCCGTGCCAGGTGTCGCCGTCGAAATCAGCCGCCGCATCATTGGTACTCTCCGCCAGCAACAGACTGTCCGGCTTCACCCGCCGCATGGTTTCGCGTACCTGCAGAGCCACCGCCCGGTTCACATCGACCGCACCATGACGCCCGGACATGTTCGCGACGTCGATGCGCCACCCATCGAGGTTGAACGGCGGCTGCAGCCACTGTGCGATGACCGCTGTGAACCGCTCCCGCAACCCGGCAGACGTCCAATTCAGCTTGGGCAGGCTCGGAACGCCGTACCAGGACGCATAGATGGCGTGGTCCGCGGAGAAATAGTAGAAGTCAGCCGACGACGACGACGGATCCGCCAAAGCCGACTGGAACCACTCATGCGCATCCCCGGTGTGGTTGGTGGTCAGGTCACCGATCACCCTCATGCCGCGTGCGTGGGCAGCATCCACCAGTCGGATAAGCGCCTCGTCCCCGCCAAGGAGGGGATCCACGCAGCTGAACGTAGCGGCGTCGTACCGGTGGTTGGACCGGGCCGGAAAGAATGGCGTCAGATACACCACCGTTGCTCCGAGTGACCGGATGTGGTCGAGGCGCTCTGTAATCCCGTCGAGGTCGCCGCCGTAGAACTGGCGGGGCGCGTCAGGACCCTCGAACGATACCGGGGTATCCCAAGTGCACTCCACGGCCCACTCGGGAGTCGCTCGCTGTGCAGCGGAAGCGGCACCGGAAGCGGACCGCGCGAACCGGTCAGGGAAGACCTGGTAGATCACTCCCCGCCGGGCCCAAACGGGCGCGGGTTCGTGGCAGACGGCCCGGAAGTCATGGACGTCGGGGGTATCCCTGCCGAATAGGCCCTCGGCGTTCAGCCAGTGCCACTCGCTGCCTGCGTTCCCGGAGATTTCAAGAAGGAACCGGTAGCGCGTCACAGGATTGACCAGGCTAACGCACGCTTCCCACCACTCCCACCCGGAAGAAGCGGCGACATCATGAGGAACCCGGGAGGCGTCGTCGTAATGGGGCTCCCCATCACGCAGGGACCGGACGTACACGCGAAGCACACGCCCGTACCCGGTCAGCGGCACGCGGAGCCGAACGCGCACAGTGTCGCCGAGGGACGGCGTCTGATCCGGTAGGTAGAGTTCGGAGCCGTCGTGGTGCGGCAGAAGAAACATCAGCCCTTGACCGAACCCGCGGCCAGGCCGTGCACAATGTACTTCTGCAGGTAAAGAAACAGCGCCATGACCGGGACGGCGGCGAGCACCGCGCCCGCAGCGAACACACCCCAGTTCTCCGACCGCTGCTGGCCCACGTAGGAGTACAGGCCAACCGCCAGGGTCTGGCTGTCCGGATCGGTCAGCACCACGCTCGCGATGACAAACTCGCTGCTGAGCCCAATGAAGGCAAGCAGCCCGACGACGGCGAGAATCGGCGTCACGAGCGGCAGAATGATCGTGAAGAACACCTGTACGTGGCTGGCGCCGTCGATGCGGGCGGCTTCGTCCAGCGAAGCCGGGATTGTGTTGAAGAACCCGTACATCAGGTACGTGTTCACCCCCAGGGCGCCGCCGAGATACACCATGATGAGCCCGACCTGACTGCCAAGACCCAGCCACGGCACCACATCGGTTATAAAGTTCAGCAGCAGGAAAATAGCGACGACGGCGAGCAGTTGCGGGAACATCTGCAGTACCAGCAGCGAGAGCAGGCTGAACCGTCGCCCCTTGAAACGCATGCGGCTGAATGCGTACGCGGCCAGCGCCCCGAGGAACACTGTGGCCGCCGAGGTGACGACGCCAATCACCAGCGTATTGACGAACCACTTACCGAAGGGGCGGTTCGGGTCACTGAACAGCTGCTCGAAGTTGCCGACGTCGATCCGGCTGAAGAGCACATTCGAGCCCGCCATGGTCCCGGTCGAGTTCAGCGCCGCGGAGAGCACGTACAGGAGGGGGAAGATCGCGAAGAGGGTCGTGACAACACCGACCAGGTGCCGCCAGCCCTTCTCACGGAACCATGCTCCGAACGTCCGACGACGTTCGGTGGCCGGCTCGACGGGTCTTCCGCCCGACTCACCCGGCCCGGTGAGAACTGCTGTGCTTGTCTCGGTAGACATTAGTGGATCTCCTCGAGGGCCTTGGTCTGCCGGAAGCTGATGATCGAGATCGCGGCGACGATGAAGAAGATGATGATGGACAGGGCGCTGGCCAGGCCATAGTCGCGGCCCACCCCGCTACCGAACGCAATCTCGTACACCATGGTGATGAGGATGTCTGTGGCACCCACATTGGCAGTGGTCTCCGGGAGCCTGGGGCCACCGTCGGTCAGCATGTAGATGACGTTGAAGTTGTTGAAGTTGAAGGCGAAGCTGGCGATCAGCAGCGGTGCAACGGATACGAGCAGCAGCGGCAGCTTGATCGTCGTGAACAGCTTCCACGGCGAGGCGCCGTCCATCCGTGCAGCTTCATTAACGTCCTCGGGGAGCGACTGCAGCGCGCCGGTGCAGACCAGGAACATGTAGGGGAATCCAAGCCAGAGGTTGACCACCAGTACGCTGACCTTGGCCAGGAGTGGATCCGTCAGCCAAGGTATGTCCGCCCCGCCGAAGAAGGTGTTGTTGACGTAACCGAACTCGGGATTGAGCAGACCGGACCACACCAAACCGGCGAGGAACGCAGGGAAGGCATAGGGCAGGATCATCAGGATCCGGTAGATTCGCTTGCCGCGCAGGTTCGGCAGGTTGAAGGCATTGGCGAGGAACAGACCGAGTGCGAAGGTCGAGAGGACGGAGACCAGGGCGAACGTGAAGGTCCACAGGGTTACCTGCACCAGTGGTCCGCGGATGTTCTCGTCGGTGAATGCCTTGACGAAGTTGGCGAAGCCGACGTCGATCTTCCAGCCGGTGCCGAGTTCCTCGCCGTCCTCGGACACGAAGGTTCCATCGCCGGAGTCGGTATAGACAATTCCAGTCTGGGTGTTCGTGAAAGTGTCGGCGGCCTCGTCGTAGACGAGTGTGGGGCTGTAGACGTACGCGGTGGAGCCGTCACTGGTCTTCAGCGTTCCGTCGTCGGGATCATCGGAGAAGGGGACTGTGACTTCGAGGATCTCGGCCTGGTTGGCCAGGACCTCATCGAACTGCAGCGTGCGATAGCCCTCCAGCTCCGTGGCTTTTCCGGTGGAGTCGGTGGCGGCGTCTGACACTTCCTCGAGGGGGTCTCCGGTTGTGCCGATGCTGACGTCGCCGTCAGGGTTGGTGGTGAGGAAGGAGAACTCGCCGTCCTGCTCGACGATGGAGATCCGGTAGGCGGGCGAATCCGGCACCCTCTGCTGCGCCGACAACTGGATGGCGTTGACGGCGTCTTCCTTGGTGCTGTTGTGCCCGTCGCCGTAGTTGGTGAACGCCACGTAGCCGCTGAAGATCATGACGAAGACCTGGAAGACCAGCAGGAAGAAGATTCCGGGCGCCAGGTACTTCGCGGGGAGTCCGCCCCGGCGCAGGTAGATCCAGTTGATGAGCAGGGTGACCGCGGCGGCCAGTAGCAGGACTGCCCACTTCTCCTGCATGAACAGGACGATGAGGACGTAGACGGCGAAAGCGTCGACGATCCCCAGCAGGATGATTTTCGCCAGCAGTCCGCCGATCGAGTCGGTCGGGTAGCGGGTGCGGGAGCGTTTTGGTGGGAGTGTGCGGGGCGGTTCGGTAGTGCGCATGGAGCCGGAGCTTTCGAAGGAGGGCTCACCGGAGGAGAGCAGCCGAGTGGGTCGGAAGTGCCGTTGTGGGCCGGCTGTCGTCACCGGCCCACAACGGCTGAGCGTGCCGGTCCTAGCCAGCGGCGATCTTCTGCTCGATGTTGGCGACCATGGTGGTCCATGCCTCCTCGGGCTCAACGGTGCCCTTGATCAGTGCGAGTTCGGTGGCGCCCCAGTCAGCCCAAACTGCCTGCATTTCGGGTACCGCGGGCATCGGAACACCGTTTGCGCCGATCTCACCGAAAGCGGCAACGATTGGATCGGATGCGGCTTTCTCGAAGGATGCGGTCAGAGCCGGCGGGCGGCCTCCGACGCTGAACAGGGCGTCCTGTGCCGCTTCGGTGGTCAGGTAGTTCACAGCGAATTCGTTCGCGGCAAGCGCGTTGGAGCTCTGCGACGAGATGAAGAAGCCGTTTACGCCGATGAATGGCTGGGCTGGCTGGTCCCCGACGGTGGGAAGGGGATCAATTGCCAGGTTGATCCCGGCTTCCTGTGCTGCAGGAACGTTCCACGGGCCGGTGAGGAAGTAGGGGGATTCACCGGCGATGAACTTCTCCTTGGCGATGTCGCCGGTGATGTTCGAGTTCAGGATGCCCATGCCGCTGTCACCCCATTCGACGAGCTTCTTGGCGAACTCAACACCGTTCGGCTCGCCGAGGAGGAGCTTGGTGGGGTCGTAACTGCCGTCGTCGTTCTGGGCGAAGACTGGAACGCCCATTGAAGTCTGGAACGGGTACATGTGGTACGGATCGGCCTGCTTGGGATCGAGGCCCACCAGGAAGGGGAACTCCGCGTCGCCGGCCTCAACCACTGCCTGGCCGTTCTCGATCACCTCTGCGAAGGTGGCGGCGGGCTCGCCGACGAGATCGGTGTTGCGGAGCAGGGCGATGTTCTCGACGGCGTAGGGAACTCCGTACAGGTTTCCGTTGTAGCTCATCGCCTGGATCGCGGATTCCTGGAATTCGGCTGCCTTGTCACCGAGCTCGATGGGAGCGACGACGCCGTTTTCGATGAAGGTTCCGATCCAGTCGTGGGGGCCGACGATCAGATCGGGTCCGTTGCCGGTGGGTACCTGGGTGATGAAGTCATCGCGGACGGCTGCGAAGTCCTTCACAGCGAGATCGACCTGGATGCCCGTGTCTTCTTTGAAGGACGCGGCAATTTCCTCGAGTGCAGGGGCGCGCTCTGCGTCCACCCACATGGTGAGTGTGGTGGATCCGCCTTCGGCGAGGTCCGACGGTGCGGAGGATTCGCCGGGGGAAGCATCGTTGGATCCGCTTCCGCAGGCGGTCATTGCCATGACTGCGACGGATACCGCAGCCGTGGCGAAGGCCCGGCGGCTGGTTTTGAGCACCTTCATTGGTGAGCCTTTCTGTGGCGCCGCGCAGCACGAACTAGGCGCTTTGCTGTTGGCGCAGGGTGGATGTGAAGCCAGGTGGACAGTGCACTCACTTCGACGATGAACGACTGAAAGTGAAGCAGAACACATCGTAAGCGCTTACGGCCGGAGACCACAACCCCTGCCTTCGAAATGGTTGATCGAGCGGGAATTCCAGATGGCGAGCCGAAATTGATTACTGCAAGCGCTTCCATAAATGACGGTTCCGTGATTAGCATGTACCTCATGCCCAACGCGATGTCCGTAGCCGCCGCTGCGCCTGCAATCCTCCGTGAGCTCGCATTTGACGAGCCAGTCCACCCAACTCACCCGGATAATTCCTGGTGGCGTTCATCGGTGATCTACCAGATTTATCCGAGGTCATTCCGCGACCTGAATGGGGACGGCATGGGTGATCTTGCGGGAATCACCCACGAGCTGGAGCACCTCGCCGAGCTCAGCGTCGACGCCATCTGGTTATCGCCCTTCTACACTTCTCCCCAGCGCGACGGCGGGTACGACGTCGCCGACTACTGCGATATCGACCCCCTTTTCGGATCGCTCGATGACTTCGATGCGCTCACTGCCCGCGCTGCCGAGCTGGACATCAAGGTGATCGTGGACCTCGTGCCGAACCACTGCTCCAGCGACCACCGGCTCTTCCAGGAGGCGCTCGCTGCAGAGCCCGGCTCGCCGGAGCGTGCAATGTTTGTCTTCCGGGATGGAGCCGGGCCCAACGGCGTCAACCCGCCGAACAACTGGCAGTCCCACTTCGGTGGCTCTGCCTGGACCCGGACCCTGAATTCAGACGGCACCGCCGGCCAGTGGTACCTGCACCTGTTCGATTCTTCCCAGCCGGACTTCAACTGGGACAACCCTGCCGTGCACCTGGAGTTCGAGCGGATCCTCCGCTTCTGGCTGGACCGGAATGTGAGCGGTTTCCGGGTGGACGTTGCTCATGCCCTGGTCAAGGCCGAGGGCCTCCCGAACTGGGACGGGCGCCCGGACGGCTGCTCCACAGAGGGGTACCCCGGTTATCTTGCGCCGATGTTCGGACAGAAATCCGTCCACGACATTTACCGTCGTTGGCGTGCCATCCTCAACGAGTACGACGGCGACCGCATCCTCTGCGCGGAGGCGGTAGTTGATCCGCTGTCACGTCTGGTTGAGTGGGTGCGTCCGGATGAGATGCACCAGGCTTTCAACTTCGCCTACCTTCACCATCCGTGGGACGCGAAGGCACTTCGCAGCATCATCACGGATTCCCTGCTGGCGTTCGACAGCGTTGACGCGCCCACCACCTGGGTGCTCAGCAACCATGATGTTCCCCGTCATGCCACCCGGTTTGCCATCGAGGCCGGGCTGGGGGCGGACAACCAGGGCGTCGGACTGGACCGCGCGCGTGCAGCATCGCTGGCAATGCTCGCACTTCCGGGAGGGGTTTACCTCTATCAGGGAGAGGAGCTGGGCCTCCCCGACCACGAGCACATTCCCGACAAACTACGCCAGGATCCGGCTTTCATCCGCACCGGCGGAGAACGCGTGGGCCGCGACGGTTGCCGGGTTCCGCTTCCGTGGAGGGCAGATGAGCCACAATACGGGTTTGGAGCGGGCGACGCCGGATGGTTGCCTCAGCCCGAGGGTTGGGGTGGACTCTCGCGGGATGTTCAGCAGGCCGATCCTGACTCCACCCTGAACCTCTACCGACGTGCCCTGGGTTTGCGGAAAGAGCTCGGTCTCGGAGCGGGTTCGCTGTCCTGGGCTACCGACTCTGAGGACACTGACACCGTGGTATTCCTTAACGGGGACATCATGGTGCTCATGAACATGGGAGAATGCGAATCGTACTTACCGTCGGGCACGGTTATCGCCGCTAGTCACCCAGGAACAGGAGCCGATGGCATGTTGGCTCCGGATCGATGCGTGTGGTTGAGACCCAGCTGAGAGGACTGCGCCCGTCCTTTGCTCTGAAGGAGGGCGCAGTGGTTGGCATCAAGGACGTGGCGGCGCTCGCCGGCGTCTCAACCGCAACCGTGTCGCGTGCCCTCAACGGGAACGGACAGGTTTCTGAGCGCGCTCGTCTGAAGGTTCTTGAGGCAGCAAAGCATCTCGACTTCGTGCCGTCCTTTTCGGCTTCTTCGCTGGCCTCGGGCAGGAATCGGAATGTCGGCGTCGTCGTGCCTTCGGTCAACCGGTGGTACTTCTCGCAGATTGTGGATAGTGTGGCGGCTTCCCTGCTGGACGCCGGCTATGACCTGACGCTGTACAACCTTAGCGAAGGTGCCGAGCACAGGGATCGCGTACTGTCGGAATTTCTGTTGCGGCAGCGCTGTGACGGCGTGATTTCGGTGTCCCTGCAGCTCAGCAAGACCGAACTGGGGCAGCTCTTGGCGGTCGGCAAGCCCATTGTCGGAATCGGCGGCCCGCTTCCCGGTGCCGACACCATCAGTGTCAACGAATTCTCCATTGCGCAGCTCGCTACGGAGCACCTCGTTGGTCTCGGACACCGGCGCATTGCCTACATTGGCGGTCCGGAGGATGCGGCGAAGGACTTCAACATTTCCGAGGGACGCCGCCGTGGATATGAGGTGGCGATGGAGCAGGCCGGGATCAAGATCGTTCCGTCGTGGCTCGCGTACGCCCCCTTCACGATCGCCGGTGGTTATGCCAGCGCCAAGCAGATGTTGGGTTATCCCCGGAACAGGCCAACGGCGGTGTTCTGTGCCTCCGACGAAATGGCGATCGGCACCATTGTCGCTGCACGGGAACTGGGCCTGCGGGTTCCGGACGCACTGTCGGTGATCGGTATCGACGGGCACGACCTCGGCGAAGTCTTCGGGCTGACCACCATTGCCCAGTTTCCGGAACTCCAGGGCGCTCACGCGGTGGAACGGATGCTCGAACTGCTGGTCGACGACGACGACGCGGACGCCCGAACGAATCACACCGCACACACGGAGATGATCATTCGTTCGAGCACGTCCGCGCCGACGGATCAGCTTCACGGCTGATCCGCTGCGCTGACCCGTTACTCGCTGCGCTTCCGCACGATGTAGGTTCCGCCCGCTGCCGCCAGGAGAACGAAGCCGCCACCGAGGGCGAGGAATCCAAGGTTGCCGCCTTCCTCCGGTTCGGCAGCGGTATCTGCACCGCCTATCGGCATCTCACCCATTTGGCCGGGATTCATGTTGCCGTCCTGAGGTGCGCCGTCGTCGTCGTTGTCGTCAGTCGACGGAGGCAGGGCGGACGCTTCCTGAACCACGAGCGTTCCGCTCATATTGCCGTGGAAGATGCAGACGAAGTTGTACTCGCCCGGGGTGTTCGGTGCGGTGAACGTTCCCGTTGCTCCGCCTGCCACGGCGCCGGTGTCAAAGCTCTGACCGGAGCCGCGGCCGGTCACCGTGTGTGCCTCGTTGTCGTTGTTGATGACGGTGACGGTTGCGCCGGGCGTCACCACGCCGGAAATCGTGTAGGCGAAGCCGCTGATCGTGATTGTTGCTTCTGCGGACTGGGTCATCGTCGG
Source organism: Arthrobacter pigmenti (assembly GCF_011927905.1). Taxonomy (NCBI): domain Bacteria; kingdom Bacillati; phylum Actinomycetota; class Actinomycetes; order Micrococcales; family Micrococcaceae; genus Arthrobacter; species Arthrobacter pigmenti. The sequence goes on along the minus strand of NZ_JAATJL010000001.1, from coordinate 2,864,597 downwards.
CAGAGACGGGGCGCTCGCGGCGGAGGATGCGCCGGCTGTGCCGAGGACGGCAGCACCGGCGAGCATGGCGGAGAGAGTGAGGACTGCGGCTTTGTGGCTGGTGCTGTTCATGGTGGTGCCTTCCCGGAATCAGGGGGCCCACTCTTTGTTTGGTGACGGCGTTCGAATGGGCACAGGCCCGCCGCTGAACGGTATTCGTTGCACGGCGGCTCCGGGATGGCCTGGCGGTGCTACGGACCAGTAGTTCCAGCGACTGCGGGTTCCGGTTCACGCAATGGCTCGGTAGTGGGTGTTGCCGCAGCGGCAGGCTGCTCGAGCGGTGCGCATTGGTTGGTGGCCGTTCCGTCAGCCAGGACCGTCGTGACAATCGTGGAGATCGGTACGACGACCACGTCAGGATCCTGCGCGGCAGGCTCACCGATGACCTCATCGCTGGTGCCGAAGATACGGTCAGCTCCCGGAGCGCAATAGTTTGTACCTTCCGGCGGCACGGGCGTTGAAGGCGGCGGCGTCGACGGGCTCGGGTCGGGTGTCGGATCCGGGGTCGGCGTAGGTGTTGGGTCCGGCGTGGGTGTCGGATCCGGGGTAGGTATCGGCGTTGGGTCCGGCGTCGGCGTTGGGCTCGGGTCAGGCGTGGGGTCCGGGGTCGGCGTGGGTGTTGGGTCAGGCGCCGGGGTTGGCGACGGGTCTGGCGTAGGCGTAGGCGAAGGATCCGGCGTCGGTGTTGGAGTCGGGTCGGTCGTCGGCGGCTTTGTCGGCTCCGACGTCTTGGGCGGGTCCGCCGGCTCACTCGTAGCCGGCGGCTTAGTTGTGGGCTCGTGATCAGGCGACGGCTTAGGCGATGGCTTCGGCTTCTCGCTGGCGCTCGGCTTGTCCGACGGCTTGGTTTCCGCAGGCTTGTCATCCTTCGGTTCCGCCGTGGCGGCATCAACCCGGCCAGGCGAAGGGAATGCTGCCATCGGCTTGAGCTCACCGCCGGAGGCGAGGTAGGCACGCCAGGCTGTTTCGCCACCGGAATCGCCTCCGGGACCGAAGTTCTCCAGGGTCGGCATGTCAATGGGCCCGCTACCGTCCAGCGGAATCAGCTGCCATCCGGACGGATCAGTGTGCTCACCATTCAGGATTGTCTCGAAATGCAGATGGCAACCGGTGGACATGCCTGAGGTTCCGACAGTCGCAATGACTTGTCCCGCGCCAACGTTGTCGCCCTCCTCAACTGCAATTCCTTCGAGGTGGTTGTAGGTGGTGACCAGGCCGTTCCCGTGGTCCAATTCCACCCGGTTGCCACCACCCCATGGGTGCCAACCAACTGCACGCACCACACCGGCGTCGGCCGAGAAAACCCGCGTACCGCAGGGAGCAGCCCAATCGTGCCCGATATGGAACTCGCCGCTCTCGCCCGTAATGGGGCTGGTCCGGTGACCGAACACGGAACTGGTGCTAAGGAACTGAAGCGGTGCGATAAGCATGCCCTTGCCGGGCCGCTCCATGGTGCCCTGCGCTGCTGGAGAGCTGGCGTCTGACTTGTCGCGACCGAGGATGTCATCCGCTGACCACGGCTTATCCGGAATCTTTTGTCCGGGCTTCAGCGAGTCAGTTTGGCCGAACGGTGATTCGATGAAAGGCAGTTCCAATACCTGCTCGCCGACAATGCCAGTGGGCGGCTGGTCTGTGTCGGAAACACTTTCGGCGCCCCGCGCGAGGATGGAGCCATTGGCCTCAAGGCTGGGAGTGCTGCTACCTGAATAACTGGTCGAATAGATGACAGCCAACGCCAAACACGCGCTCAGGCCGGATCGTACCGCTCTGCGGCGGCGGACCCCTCGCAATTCCGGGCCGGATGTTGGCCTTACTTCAGTCACAGGTGGCTCCCCATGTGTTTCCCCGTCGGAGACTGCAAGCGACGGAAATCCACATAAATCCGCGCTTTTAGCCTCATCTGGCTGCCCCGCGAAGGGCCTTGATGGTGCAGATGCTGGCCTTCAGCCTACTGGCCGAATTGTTATGTAGATAGAGTGCGTGTTCTCTCCTGTGAAAACCTTGAGGAAACTCACAGGTTAGATCTTTCTGATCAGAAACGAATCAGAAGGAGCATAAAAAAGCAAGAACTACTTCGGTGCAATTACCTGCCATGCGTCACAAACAACATCCCAACGCCGGTCGGTGAACGGCCCCCACAGTTCACCGTCATTGCTGACCCTGAAACCGTTGCCGTCAATCGCGGTGACTTCAACCGTCTGTCCACGCCCGATCCGGACATCGCTTCGCCGGGCGTGGTCGCCGTCCTTGAGTCCCAACGCGTACCCCACGCGGGCGGCAGGTCCAACCGATTCCCAAAGAACGACGTCGACAAAGCCGTCGTGTGGGTTCGCTGCGGGAATGAGCCTCGCACCGCCGCCAACGGTGCCGCCGAGTCCCAGCGCGGCCATCAGCAGCGGCCGCGATCCGTCGTGAAGGAGTTCCCCGTCTACACGCACACTGAGATTCCAGCCCGGTGAGCTGACGCCTGCAGCCACAGCTCCCAGGGGATAACCCAGCTTGCCGGCCTTGAATCTGGACAGCTTCTTCTTTGCCTCAGCTCCCTTGGCGGCCGCATCAGCCCCAATGCCGACGTGCACAGCATTGACCGCGACGCGATCCTCGCTCAGCAGCAGCTCCATGGTCCGTGCCCGGCCGGACAGCACGCATTCGGCCGCCTTCAGCGCATCCAGCGGTATGTCCAGCGACCGCGCTAGATCATTGCCGGTTCCGACCGGGATGATGCCGATCGGCCCCACAGCGGCAAGTGATCCTTTTTGTTGGAGGCACTGCACCGCGGCGTGGATGGAACCGTCGCCGCCCAGAAGCACGAGGCGCCGGCCATCGAGGCCATTCAGTGCCGAATCGAGTTCGTCAAGGTCGGCTGTGCGGGCCAGCTCAAAGGAAGACCCATGCCGTCCCGCAGCCGAGGCAAGAAAGGAGGCAACGGCGTCGACACTGCGCCGATATGCCGTTCCAGCGGACGAATTTACGACCGCCAACATGTCCTGACTATGCACTGAGGACTCTCGCCTGCCGGAGGGATTGGGACAACTGGCAAGACAATAGTACGCCCGCCGCTACCTAAGCGATCAGCGCGGTCCGGCCGCCGGTAGCGCGGAGCAGCTCCTCTGGCGCAAGCTCTATCTCCATGCCCCTGCGTCCACCCGAAACGAGGATTGCGTCGAACCGCAGGGCAGACTCATCCAGCACCAGCGGGCTCCGCTGCTTCTGCCCGAGCGGCGAGATTCCGCCCAACACGTACCCGGTCCGTCGCTGCGCAACAGCGGGATCCGCCATCGCAGCCCGCTTCTGGCCGCAGGCAGCTGCCATTGCCTTCAGGTCCAGCGTGGGGTTTACAGGTACGACGGCGACAGCCGTCTTACCGCCCAGATCCACAATGAGCGTTTTGAAGACCCGCGCAGGTTCAGCGCCCAGTTTCTCGGCCGCTTCCGTGCCGTAGTGCTCGGCGGATGGGTCGTGACTGTAGCTCAGTACGTTGTAGGGGACGCCGAGCTTGGTGAGCAACGCCGTCGCCGGTGTTCCGCCAGCCATCTCAGACCTTCCGGGCGGACAAACCCTGCACCGCCCTGTTGCGGCCCAGGGATTTCGCCTCGTACAGGGCGGCGTCGGCGCTGGCGATGATTGCGCTCAGGTCCGCGCCGTCGTCGTCAATCGGCGCAATCCCGTAGCTGACGGTCGGGGCCGTCAGGCCCTCCGGTAACGACGTCGCGGCAAGGCGCCTGCTCATCTGCGCCACAATCGCTTCGGCCCGGTGGGCGTCCGCACCGGACAGAAGGACGATGAATTCCTCGCCGCCATGCCGTCCCACGAGGTCAGTCGATCGGACGGTTCCCTCGCACGCAGCAGCGAAGGCCTGGAGCACAACGTCGCCGGCAGCGTGGCCGTAAGTATCGTTCACGGACTTGAAATGGTCCAGGTCCGCAAGTACCAGCGCTCCAGGCATCTGTGTGTCCCGCATCCGTTTCAGCTCGTTGACGGCGAGGTCGTGGAACCCGGACCGGTTCAACAGCCCGGTCAGGGCGTCACGCGTTGCGCGCAGATGCAGGTCATGCGTCACCTGCTCGTTGCTGAGGGCGGCCATGCTGAAGGACACCACCACCAGCAGCACCAGGGTGATGAGCGTTGTGATGCTGGAGTCGAAGTAAGCGGTGAACGTCGGACCGTCAGGCCCCTCAGCGAGGAAGGTGAGCCACCGGCCCAGATAATAGACCGCCAACAGTCCGGACGCTATGGCAAGGGGCTGCCGGATTTTGCTGTAGTACCGCTTGAGGACAAACAGTTCCCAGGACGCCATCCCGATGAAGAGCGTCATCATCCCGAGGAACACCCCGCCGCCGGACCAGTCATTGATCGAAGGATTGTCGAACGCCGAGACCAGGATGGTGACCGCCGGCCCGGCAAGGATCTGCCACGTTGGCGGGCCTGCCGTACGCAGCGTCCGCGCACCCGCCCACACGCTGACCGCACCGAGTACCAGCAGCGCATTGCCCAGCGGGTTGGCCCAAACCTGGTGGACTGACCCGTCAAGCAGGTACGCGGCAGACCCGACCAGGAACAGCGCGAGTGCCCCGCACCACCAGGCGCTGTAAACCGAACGGGTGCGCCTGAAGGTAACGAAATAGAAGAGAAACAGCAGCGTGAGGGCAACAACGCCGAAGGCAACGCGAAGGGTGGCTGTGTCCAGTTCTTCCACCGAAGCCCCCATCGTGTCGAGATCCTGATCAGTATCCCATTCGGTGCCGGAACCCGCTACGGATGGGGCCCAACAACGAGTATCTTTAGGCGGTACCGATTGGTGATGAAGGGACCTTCGCAATGCTGAAACTGTTCGAGGGTCCGAGCATCATCTACACGATCCTGGGCATTGTTGTCTTTGCCGCCGCACTGCTTCCCCGGCTGCTGCGCCGGGCACCGATTTCCATGCCCATGGTCTTCCTCGGCGGCGGGGTGCTGGCCTTCGCGCTGATTGACTACCTGCCCACCCCGGATCCGGTGAAGTACGAGGTTGTCACCACTCACCTCACGGAAGTGTGCGTGATCATCTCCCTGATGGGCGCGGGGCTTGCGCTTGACCGTCCGCTGGGCTGGCGGGGCTGGTCCACGACGTGGCGCCTGCTTGCCATCGTCATGCCGGTCTGCATCCTGGTGCTCGCCTGGATGGGGTACGTTTTTCTGGGCCTCGGGCTGGCGAGCGCGCTCCTCGTGGCTGCCGCACTGGCACCGACGGACCCGGTGCTGGCCTCCGAGGTGCAGGTCGGCGAACCAGCCGACGGCGAGGAAGGGTTTGACCGCGAGGATGAAGTTCGGTTCGGCCTCACCTCCGAAGCCGGGCTCAACGACGGGCTCGCCTTCCCGTTCGTGTACCTGGCCATCAGCATCAGCCTGGTCGGTGTGGCCCCAAGCGAGTGGTTCCCACAGTGGTTCCTCATCGACGTGCTGTGGCGCATCGGGTTCGGTGTCCTGCTGGGGTACGGCACGGGCAAGCTCCTCGGCCGCCTCTTCTTCTCCGCACGCTCACGGTCCTTTCGCCTCTCCAACCACTCGGAAGGATTTGTGGCCCTCGCCGCGACGTTCCTCGCCTACGGGGTGACCGAGACGTTCGAGGGTTACGGCTTCGTGGCCGTGTTCGTGTGCGCGATCACCATCCGGGCGGCTGAACGCGACCATGGGTACCACCGTGTGCTGCACAGCTACGTCGAGCAGCTTGAGCGGCTGCTGTCCGTCGTCATCCTTGTCTTGCTCGGCGGGGCGATCGCCAGGGGGCTGCTCGAGACGATCGGGTGGACCGACGTCGTCCTCGCCCTGGTTTTCCTGCTGCTGGTCCGCCCGCTTGCCGGCTACCTCGGGCTGTTGGGTGGGCACACCGGGACGCGGGACAAGGTGGCGCTCGCGTTCTTCGGCGTGCGCGGGATCGGGTCGCTGTACTACATCGGCTATGGGCTCAGTAACGGCGAATTCACGGCCGAAGCCAACGAAGTATGGGCCTTCGTGGGGCTGGTGGTAGCGCTCTCGGTAGTGCTTCATGGGGTCAGCGCCACTCCCGTGATGCGTGCCCTCGACCGCGTACGACGGCGGGAAGCGGCCCGGCACGGAGACGAACGGGAGGCGCCGCACACCGCGGTATAGACCGGTTCAAGCGCGAAGCAGCCACGCGGATACTGAGCCCGCTCAGTTCCGGAGGATGTCTTCGCGTGCCTTCCGGTACTCCTCATCCGTGATGACGCGGCGCTGGCGCAGATCCTCCAGCTCAGCCAGGCGCGTCTCCTTGGACGCAGGGCGCTCCTGCGAGTGCGGTGCGCTGGAACCGACAGCCAACCCGCTTCGGCGCCTATGCCCGGCGGCAACCGCCAGCGCAATGACGATCGGCACCACCACGACGGTCAACAACGCCAGGATGATGACGATGTGCCAACCTTGAATCTGCATTTCGCTCCCCCTAAGAATCGGTCCCAGCACCCTAGCAGCCCGGGCCTCCGGCTCCCTTGGTGAGGGCGCTCTAGCGATTTGCGGGCGCCCAATTCTCGCTGCGCTCGGCCCGCGACCCAAGCCCGCTAGTCTGTGTCGAAGCCGCTGAGGTGGCTGGCGCCGTCGTCGTGCATGGTGGCATCCACATGCTCGACCCTGCCGGGTGTGCCGCCCGAATTCAGCCACCTCAACAGCTGTTCCACCGACGACGGCGGCCCGGCTGCCACCACGAGGACCGAACCGTCGGGGCGGTTGGTGGCCGAGCCGACCAGGCCCAACTGCTCGGCCTGCTGCCGGGTCCGGTAGCGGAAGCCGACACCCTGAACCTCGCCCGTCACGGTTGCAACCAGGCGGACGGTGTTGCTCATGCCATCCCAGACGGCCGGATGTTCAGCGACTCGATCGTGGAGTCCCGTGACGCGTCCACGGCGAGCCGGACCGCCTTGGCTACCTGGGCCGGCTGGATCCAGGCTTCGGGGGAGTAGTCCTTGCCCTCGAACTCGTGAAGTTCCTGCTGCATGTCAGTGGCAACCCTGCCCGGATGGATGGAACTGACCCGCACGCCGTTGGCCCGTTCCTCCTCACGCAGCGCATCCGTGAGCGCCCGCAGAGCGAACTTGGTACCGCTGTAGACGGAGGACCCTGCGCCGGAGTTGTAACCGGACCCGGAGTTGATCGCGATGACCTGGCCCCCGGCTGCACGCAAGGCGGGCAGCAGCAAGCGGGTCAACCTGGCCACCGCGAAGACGTTGATTTCGAAGCTGTCCCGCCAGGCATCGTCATCGAGTTCTGCCACCGTGCCCATCCGCAGGACGCCGGCAGAGTGGACCAGGACGTCGAGGTGGTCGATGCCCGTGACATCGGCCTCCGTCACCGCGCGGACGTCAAGCGCGAAAGGCTCCGCCGAGGGGTACTGCGACGACGCCGCCTCCAGCGCCGCGCGGTCCCGCCCGCCGAGGAGCAAGTGGTGCGTGGGGGCGAGCTCGTCCGCGATGGCACGGCCGATGCCGCGGGACGCTCCGGTGATCAGTGCAATGGGCAGGGAAGTCATGGGCAAAATCCTACGGGTCCACTCCGACATGTTGCTGCAGGAAACATTTCCCCCTAGCGCCGGCGGCCCGGACTTGGCAGGATGGAAAACGATTCAAGTCCCCGAGCGATAGGAACACCCCATGGAGTACACGCATCTCGGCCGCTCCGGCCTGTCCGTATCCCGTCTCTGCCTCGGCACCATGAACTTTGGGCCGAAGACCGAAGAGGGCGACGCCCACTCGATCATGGACTCCGCCCACGCCTCCGGCATCAACTTCTTCGACACCGCGAATGTTTACGGCTGGGGTGAGAGCAAGGGGTGGACGGAAGAGATTGTGGGCCGCTGGTTCGCCAAGGGCGGCGGCCGTCGCGAGAAGACCGTGATCGCCACCAAGCTGTACGGCGACATGAACGAATGGCCGAACAACGGCAAGCTCTCCGCGCTGAACATCCGGCGGGCGCTCGATGCCAGCCTGAAGCGGCTGCAGACCGACTACATCGACCTCTACCAGTTCCACCACGTTGACCGGAACACACCGTGGGACGAGATCTGGCAGGCCATCGACGTGGCCGTTCAACAGGGGAAGATCCTGTACTCGGGCAGCAGCAACTTCGCCGGCTGGCACATCGCCCAGGCACAGGCCGCCGCGGCCCGCCGCAACTACACCGGCCTGGTGAGCGAGCAGTCCATCTACAACCTGCTGACCCGCACAGTTGAGCTCGAGGTGATTCCGGCAGCCCAGGAATACGGTCTCGGACTCATCCCGTGGTCGCCGCTTCACGGCGGTCTGCTGGGCGGGGTTCTGAAGAAGGAGAACGAGGGCGTCCGCCGCGTCGAGGGCAGGGCCGCCGACACCCTCGAGAAGCACCGCGACCAGATCCAGCGCTACGAGGACTTCGCCGATTCACTGGGCCACAATCCGGGTGACCTGGGCCTCGCATGGCTGCTCGCACAGCCCGCCGTCACCGCGCCAATCATCGGGCCGCGCACACAAGAACAACTCGACGGCGGCCTTCGCGCCCTGGAGATAAAGCTCGACGACAGCGCCCTCGCCACCCTCGACGAAATCTTCCCCGGCCACAAGACCGCCCCGGAAGACTACGCCTGGTAGGAAAACGCGAACGACGGCGGGTGCCCCCCGAGGTGGGCGCCCGCCGTCGTCGTTCGCGTTAGAAACTGCCCGGAGGGCCAGGGACGCCGGTTCGAACCGGCAGGGCACCAACCACACTTCAGCGCCTGATCGACGCGTACGAGGACATCCTGATCAACGACGGCGAACGCAGCGCCACCCTCGACGCCATCGCTGTGCGCGCCGGCGTCTCCAAGGGAGGGCTGACCTACCACTTCAAGTCGAAGGATGAGCTCGCTCAGGCGCTTTTCACCAGGCTGCGCGAACTGGTGGATGCCGATCTCGCCGTCATGCGCTCAGAACCCCAACGCGCGGCCACGTATTACATCAAGAGTTCACTTGAGATTGCGAGCCCTCTGGAACGCTGCAACATGGCGGTCACCCGGTTGGCGCAGGGCTCCTACCCGGAAGCCAATGAACTGCTCGCCGAGTGCCGCAACCAGTGGTTTACGGTCCTCATGGACGCGGTCGGGAACGAAGACATGGTGCACCTGGTGATGCTGCTCGGTGACGGCATCTACTTCAACGCCTCCCTCACCGGTACGGGCGCCATGCCCGAGGAAACGGATCCCCGTACGATCGACAGGATCATCAAGCTGATTGACACCATTCGGTACTGACCCGTCTTGCGGCTGTACTGGCCAGCAAACTACGGTGAACACAAAGCCTACTTATCAGGAGTCGTTCGCATGGAAGTACCCACCATTGTCTGGATCCTGACAATTGCAGGAATCGTGGGGCTGCTACTCTTCGACTTCTTCTTCCACGTCCGCAAAGCGCACACGCCGTCCCTGAAGGAAGCCAGCGTCTGGTCCGCAATTTACGTGGGCATCGCGCTGCTGTTCGGCGTCGGGGTCCTGGTTTTCTCAGGCCCCACGTATGGCCAGGAATACTTCGCCGGGTACATCACGGAGAAGGCGCTCTCGGTGGATAACCTGTTTGTCTTCCTCATCATCATGACCACGTTCAAGGTGCCCCGCGCGGACCAGCAGAAGGTGCTCCTGTTCGGCATCGTCTTCTCTCTGATCGCGCGGACGGGGTTCATTCTCCTCGGCGCCGCGCTCATCAACTCCTTCGCGTGGGTCTTCTACATCTTCGGGCTGATCCTGCTCCTCACCGCGGGTAACATCCTGAAGCCCAAGCGCGTGGAAGAGGAAGAAAGCTTCATCATCCGGATGGCACGGAAGTTCCTTCCGGCCACAGAACATTACGACGGCGACAAGCTCTTCACGGTCGAGAACGGCAAGAAGGTCCTCACCCCGATGCTCCTGGTCATGGTGGCAATCGGCGGAACGGACATCCTGTTTGCGCTGGACTCCATTCCCGCGATCTTCGGGTTGACCCAGGAAGTGTTCATCGTGTTCACAGCCACGGCGTTCTCCCTGATGGGCCTGCGGCAGCTCTACTTCCTGATTGACGGCCTTCTGGACCGGCTGATCTACCTCTCCTACGGCCTCGCGGCGATCTTGGGCTTCATCGGCGTGAAACTGATCCTGCACGCACTGCATGAGAACAACGTGCCGTTCATCAACGACGGTGAGCCGGTTCCCGTCGTCGAAATCACCACAGGCCTTTCCCTCGCTGTGATCTGCGGTGTCCTGGTCATCACCGTTCTTGCTTCGTTGCTGAGCCCCAAGGGCAAGGCAAAGAACCTGGTTTCCGGCGCCCGCCGCCACGCCAACGAGTACCTCGACCTCAACTACGAAACCGACATCAACGAGCGCGAGAAGATCTACAACAAGCTGCGCCGCGAAGAGGAAATGCTCAGGAAGCAGCCGGAGAAATACAAGCGGCTCATCCGGAATGAGGACGAGTTCATGGCCCTCATCAAGCGGGCACACGAGGAACATGAGGCTGCGCTGGATCGCGAGCCCAGCCGCTGACCTGAGGTTCGGCGGTGGGGGGAGATTATTACCTCCGGTTTCCCGTGCACCCTGCCTATCCCGGCGATAGTTGCCTAAGCTACCAAGATGACGGAACCGACTGTGCCGGACCCGGCCTTCCTCACGTCCATCGCCAACGAGACCCGGCGGAAGATGGCAACTGCAACAACCGAGGAGTCACGGTTCGAGGGCGCTCCACCGGAACTGGCCGCCGAGGTGGAACAGCGGATCGAAGCGCTGAAGGAAGACCTCGCGCACATTGTGCACACCCTTCACGCCAACCCTGAGACCGCGTACCGGGAGCACAACAGTGCCAAGGTCCTGGCCGAAGTCCTGGCCAGGCATGGCATCGATGCCACCGCCGGCGTCCACGGTGTCGAAACGGCACTGCGCGCTGAAATCAACGGCGCGGAACCCGGCCCCACCATCGCGGTACTGAGTGAGTATGACGCCCTTCCCGGCATCGGCCACGCCTGCGGCCATAACGTCATCGCGGCCACGGGGGTCGGCGCCTTCCTGGCCCTCGCAGCGGTCAAGAACCGGTTGAAGGGAAAGGTGGTCTTCCTCGGCACACCCGCGGAGGAAGGGTATTCCGGCAAGGAGGTGATGGCTCGGAATGGGGCGTTCGACGGCGTGGACGCCGCGATCATGGTCCATCCCTATGGTTATGATCTCGCCGACCAGGCCTGGCTCGGCCGCCGCCTGCTCACCATGACGTTCACCGGCGTTGCCGCGCACGCCTCAGCCCAGCCCTTCATGGGACGCAACGCGCTCGACGCCGCGAGCCTCGCCTACCAGGGGATCGGCCTGCTGCGGCAGCAGTTGCCGCCGTCGGACCGGGTGCACGCCAACGTCGTCGAGGGCGGGCAGAGCCCGAACATCATTCCCGACCGCGCGGTCCTGAAGCTCTACGCTCGCTCCCGCCTTCCGGAGACGCTGAAGGACCTCAGTGCCCGGCTCGGGGACGTTGCCCGCGGCGCTGCCCTGATGACCGGCACCGCCGTCGAACTGTTGTGGGACGAGCACCCGCCGTCGCTGCCCATCAGGACCAATACCGCCCTGACCGGCCGCTGGGTCAAGGCGCAGCAGGGGAGGGGGCGCAGTCCGCTTCCGGCCGGCGTCGTCTCAGATACCCTCGCCGCCTCCACGGACTTCGGCAATGTCAGCTACCGCATTCCCGGTATCCACCCGTTGATCAGCATCGCGGACTCCGGTACGGCCCTGCACACCCGCGAGTTCGCGGCCGCAGCGAACACCGAAGCAGCGGAACGCGGAGCGTACGACGGCGCCGCCGGGCTGGCGCTCACCGCTCTGGACTACCTGTGCGATCCGGCCCTGCAGCAGGCTGTCCGCGACGAGTTCGAATTCCAGGGCGGGGCGATTGACGTCCCCGCCTACTTCGACTGAACCATCCTTAGGAGCACCCGTGACATCCTCAGCCGTCTCCCGGCGCAGCTTCACCGACCGCTTCCTCAATGGCGTTGAACGCGTCGGCAACAAACTGCCCGAACCGTTCATGCTCTTCCTCATCCTTTTCGGGATCACCGCAGTTGTCTCCACCGCGATGGCCTGGGGCAACGTCACGGTTCAGGTTCCAGGCAGCGACGAGATCACGCGGATCCGCGGCCTCTTCACCGCCGAGGGGCTCACCTGGCTCACCCAGAACCTGGGCCCGAACTACCTCGGCTTCCCGCCGCTCGTGACGGTGCTGCCGATCCTCCTCGCGGTCGGTGTCGCGGAGAAGTCGGGGCTTCTCGCGGCGATGATCCGGAAAGCCTTCGGCTCGGCGCCGCGCTGGGCGCTGCCGTACGCCGTCGGTGTCGTCGGCGTACTGGGCTCGATCATGTCCGATGCTGCATTCGTGGTTATCCCGCCCCTTGCCGCGCTGGTGTTCAAGGCGGCCGGCAGGCATCCCGTCGCCGGTCTGCTCGGAGGCTTCGCGGCGGCCGGCGCCGGCTACTCGACCAACCTCCTGGTCACCAGCCTCGACGCCCTGTTCGCCGGGATTACGACGGCGGTCACCGAGACTCTGCCCAACGCCGGCTCGCCCGTCACGCCCGTTTCGAACTACTTCTTCAACGTGGTCTCGTCACTGGTTCTCATGGTCATCTCCGGCTTCATCATCGATAAGGTGCTGGAACCGCGGCTGAACCGCCAGGGCATCTCTCGGGACGAGGTAGCCAACGACGACGACGCCCCCGCCACCGCGGCGGCCGACCTCAAGGCCGAACTCGACCCGCGCGAAACCAAAGCCCTGCGCTGGGCGATGATCACCGGCGTCGTACTGGCGGCGGCCATTGCTGTGTCGGTGACCATTCCGGGTTCCCCGTGGCGCAACGAAGAGGGTGCGTTCCTGCCCGATTCGCCGCTGCTGGGCTCGATCGTGTTCATTGTCTTCACCATGTTCGTGGTGCCGGGACTCGTGTACGGGAAGCTCGTGGGCACCATAGCGAGTGGCAAGGACGTGCCGCGCGTGATGGGCCAGGCGATCCGCGACATGGCCGGGTTCCTTGTGCTGGCGTTCATCCTGGGGCAGTTCATCGCGTTGTTCAACTGGTCCGGAATCGGGCAGTGGATTGCGGTGGCCGGTGCAGGCGGGCTCGAAGCGATTGGCCTCACGGGCTACCCGGCCATCCTCGGGTTTATCCTGTTGGCGTCACTGTTGAACCTGTTCATCATCTCGGGTTCGGCGATGTGGACGTTGATGGCGGCGGTCTTTGTTCCGTTGTTCGTGTTGCTCGGGTATGAGCCGGCGTTCATCCAGGGCGCATTCCGCGTTGGTGACTCCGCGACACAGGTGATCACGCCGCTCAACCCGTACATGATCGTGCTTCTCGCCATGCTCCGGAAGTACGAACCGGCTGCTGGATTGGGAACGCTGATTGCCCGCATGCTGCCGTTCGTGGTTCCGTTCTGGCTGGCCTGGGTTGCGATCCTCAGCGTGTTCTTCTTCTTCGAGATTCCCATGGGGCCAGGCAACGGGATTTACCTCCCGGCATCGGAATAGGTTGCCTGAGAGCACCGTTGCATCGGATATGACTGCGCAAAAGATCTATGCCCTGCACGAGAACCCCGAGTGGTTTCCGCCGTTCGCGCGGGCCTTCGAGCAGGAAGGCCTCGAGTTCGAGGAATGGCTGCTGACGGACGGGGTGCTTGACCTCGACTCGACGCCGCCGGAGGGCATCTTCTGGTCGCGGATCAGTGCCTCCGCCCATACGCGGGACCACGGATTGTCCAAGGACTACACCCGGGCAGTGCTCTCCTGGCTGGAAGCGCACAGACGGCGCACCATCAACGGACGGCGCATCCTCGAACTTGAGATGAGCAAGATCGACCAGCTCACTGCGCTGAAGGCGGCCGGCATCGACACCCCGCGCACTGTGGCTGCGATTGGCCGGGATCGGATCCTCGAGGCGGCGAAGGACTTCCCGACGCCGTTCATCACAAAGCACAACCAGGGCGGCAAAGGCCTCGGTGTCCGGAAGTTCGAGAGTCATGACGATCTCGCGGAGTACGTAGCTTCGGACGAGTTCGAGGAACCGCAGGACGGCATCACGCTGGTTCAGGAGTACATCCAGGCAGCGGAGCCGGTGATCACCCGGGTGGAGATTGTAGGCGGCGAGTTCATCTACGCGATCCAGGCGGACACGGCACGCGGCGGCTTCCAGCTCTGCCCGGCGGACGCCTGCGCCATTGATCCGACCACGGGTAAGCCGATTATGCCTCCAGGAGCCACCATCGAACCCGAGGCGGACCAGCAGCTGTTCAGTCTCCGCCGGGATTTCGACCACCCGATCATTGAGAAGTACGTCGAGTTTGCCCGCCGGAACAACATCGAGGTCTGCGGTATCGAGTTCATGGAGACCGCTGACGGACGCATCCTCACCTACGACGTGAACACGAATACCAACTACAACGCGGCCGTCGAAGCCGAAGCGCCGAGGTCCGCACCCGGCGCCCTGGCGAAGTACCTGGCGGGAGCCGCCGCGCAGGTTTAGAGACGGACAGGGCCTTGCGGGTTACTAAGTGCACTTATAGTGTCGGGAAGACCAGGCGAACCTCGAACGAACGGAGCTGACGCAATGCCGAAAGTGACGAAGAAGGGGAAGGTCAAGACCGACGAACTGCCGAGCACCCTGCAGCGGTCGGACAAAAAGGCGCAGGAAACCTACGCGAAGACGCTGGATTCCGCCGAGGACCAGTACGGCGACGGCGAACGCGCGCACCGCACGGCGTACAGCGCGCTCAAGCACACGCATGAGAAGGTCGGCGACCACTGGGAGGAAAAGGATCACAAGGGTCCGTCCGACGAACAGGCCAAGGGCGGCCGGTCCACGAACAAGAAGACGGCGGGCGGCGTGGATGAAAGTGCCACCAAGGAACACCTGTACGACGTCGCCAAGAAGCTCGACATTCCTAAGCGATCGTCGATGAGCAAGAAGGAACTCGTCGACGCCATCCAGAAAGCGAATAACAAGGAGACCCGCAAGGCCCGGGACTGAGAGTATTACGCAACATAAACATTTCGTAATAGCATCGAGGATAGGTTAGCCTTACTTTCGTACACGACGGTCCGTCCGACTCGTCCACTCCCCGTCACGAAAGTCAGGAGCCCTCATGGCCCCCACACGCCTGCGCGGTCTGATAGCCGCAGCAGCCATCACCGTTCTGTCCCTCTCCGCATGCTCTACGGGCCCCGCTGGCGGTGGCACCGAAGCGGCTGGCAATAATGAAGCCGGCTCCGCGGATGCCTTCCCGGTCACCATCGAGCATGTTTACGGTGAGACTGTCATTGAGGAGAAGCCCGAGCGGGTCGCGACGGTTTCCTGGGTCAATGCCGATGTGAGCCTGGCTCTGGGCGTGGTACCGGTGGGTATGCCGCTTGACGAGTATGGGCAGAACGAGAACGGTTCCACGCCGTGGAAGGACGCCAAGCTCGAAGAACTCGGAGCGCCCATCGGTTCCGAGAACGCTCCGGTTCAGTATTCCGAACTCGATGGCATCGCGTTCGATGAGATCGCCGCGACCAATCCTGACGTTATCCTCGCTGTCTACTCGGGCATCACCGAGGAGGACTATCAGACCCTCAGTGAGATCGCCCCGGTTATCGCTTACCCGGAGATGCCGTTTGGTACGGCTTGGCAGGATTCCACCCGCATCATCGGGGAAGCCCTCGGATTGTCCGAGAAGGCTGAGGAAGTTGTCACGGAGACCGAAACCGCCATCGAGGAAGCCTCCGCGGAGTACCCGGCGTTTGAAGGCAAGACGTTCATCTGGGGCAACCTGGCACCGCAGGGTCCTGAGCCCATCGGCATTTACGCTTCGGGGGACAACCGTCCTCGCTTCCTTACCCAGCTCGGCATGGTTGAGGCCGATGTCGTAACCGAGAACCTCGACGCCGCCGGAGGCTCGTTCTACTTCCCCTGGGCGGCCGAACGCGCCAACGAACTCGAGTCCGACATTTTCGTTACCTCAGTAGACAGCGAGGAGGTGGCCACGGCCATCGCCGAGGATCCGCTGCTGAGCCAGATCCCCGCCGTCGAGAACGGCACGCTTGTCGCGGACACGAACCCCACCCGCACCCTCTCGCTGTCCGCCGCGAACCCGATCAGCCTCATCTGGGCGCTGGATGAGTGGCTGCCGATGCTCAACGAGGCAGCCGAAGCCGCCGAGCAGTAAAGGTACGACGACGACGACGGCGGCACCGCCGCGCGAAGGGCGCTCCACTTTCTGTGGGGCGCCTTTTGCATTCTTTCAAAGGTGCGACTGGGTGTCTTCACCGAAAGTGCCTGCGTTGCACTCATCGCAGTCAATGCCTGCGAAGTGCGCTCTGGCTGCGAACTGCAGAATGCCTGCGAAGTGCACTCTGCAGGCAATTTTCAGCGAGGGATATAGCCTCTCACACGCCCATCGCGGACCCACGATGATTCGCCTGATCTCAACCACGCGAACTCCCGGGCGTTGCCTTCGGTGCTCCACTAAGCTGGGATGGTAAGCGTACTTGTTATCGAGCAGTGGAGGGCATGATGGAGCAGCTGGAACTCGAACAACTACAGGCAGCGACGGCGTGGGATGTGGACGGTGAGAAGCTGGGAAACGTCTCCCAGGTTCATCTCGACGGCGTCTCCGGTGAACCAGCCTGGGTGACCGTGGGCTTGGGATTGCTGAACTCGCGCG
This sequence comes from Arthrobacter pigmenti, assembly GCF_011927905.1. Taxonomy (NCBI): domain Bacteria; kingdom Bacillati; phylum Actinomycetota; class Actinomycetes; order Micrococcales; family Micrococcaceae; genus Arthrobacter; species Arthrobacter pigmenti. The sequence continues at coordinate 2,847,868 of NZ_JAATJL010000001.1, read as the reverse complement.
AGAACTTTGTACCGCTGGCCGGTTCCAGGCTCGATGGTGACAGCCTGTTCGTGGCAGTGACCAAGGACGTGATCAAGGGTTCGCCGGACTTTTCCTCCGAGGAAGGTCTGACTCCTGAAGACGAAGACTTGCTGAGGACCTACTACAACCTGTAGCGCCCGCCCCGGCGCATGGCCAAAGCTAGCCCGAAAGCAGCCCCACGACAAGCCGGTCGACGCCGAAACGGAAGGCGGCGGCGTCGTCGTCGGGGGTGTTCTCCGGGAGCAAGCCCGCCTGTGCCAGTTCGGCGTGCGTTTGTTCTTCGGCGACCGCGCCCAGAATGTAATGGACCAGCGCCCGCGCCGCCCAGCGTGCCTGCCTGTCATCCAGGCTGCCAAATAGCGATTCCAGGCTCGGCAGCAACAGGTTGGGGCTCAGTGCCTGGGCGAGTGAGACGACATCGGCCGCGCCACGCACGGCCAGAAGGGCGGCCCGAATCTCCTCAGCCGCCTGCCGGATTGAGTCCTTCTCAATCCCGCTGCTGCGAAATGCGACCGGTTCCAGGATGCGTTCGGCAACCACGGTGAGGAGATCCTGCTTGTTTTTCACGTGCCAGTACAGTGCGCCGGGTTGGACATCGAGTTCCCTCGCCAGCCGGCGCATGGACAAATCCGCGAAACCGTAGCTGTTGAGCACTTTCAGTGCGGCGTCGATGATCTGCTCGCGGGACAGGGCCATTGTCGATACCCGACCTGTGCGGCTAACCGACCAGGCGCTTCGCGCGGAGTACCGCTTTCCGGAGCTCTTCCTGCTTCGTCTTGCGCGATAGTGCCTGCGGCCCGACCCCCGGAGCCTTGATAGCGATCACGCGAGGCACGCGGTCCCTGAGGTGCCGCTCCCACGTCTGCTGCACCATATCGCTGCACAGAAGCACCACCTCAAGCCGCGGCAGGAGGCGAAGCACCGAGCCCAGGGCCTTGGCGCCGGCTGTCCGGTCATCGGCAGTTGGGCTGGACGCAGGGAAAGGGACCAGGTTCCACATGAGGACCTCGTTGTGCAGACCGGCTGCATCGCGTTCGATCCAGCACCGTTCAGCGGAGCTGTCAGGGTTGTCAACGGAAACGAAACCGGAACCCTGCTCGGATAGCACCTCTTCCGGTGGACGGTCCAGCACGAACAGGACACGCGCCTGATCGCCCGCATCGTCGGGATCGAAATGCGGAATGCGCAGCGATCGCGCGGCCACGTAGTCGGCGCGCCATTGTTCAAGGCTTTGGATGTGCGGAGCGGTGGCCAGTTGAGATCGGCGACCTTCGAGGACCGCTTTGTCAGATAGGGCTTGGGGGCGGTCAAGGAACATACCTCCACTCTATCCGCGTCTGTACGAGTCCTTGAGCGTTCCTGAGGTGGGTGACCCGTGAAGGGACATTCCCGATTGACAAGTCACGTCCGGATGAACACTATTGAACGGTGTTCAATAAATCGGTGTTCATTCCTTCTCGGCGTTGGCCGACCAACAGCTTGGCGGAGGCGCCCTGACCCGCGCGCAGGCCCTCGCGATCCTGACTTCCGACGACGCCGCCCTCCTCGATCTGGTGGCAGCGGCCGCAACCCTCCGCCGCGCCCACTTCGCCAACACGGTGAAGGTGAACTACCTCGTTAACCTCAAATCGGGTCTCTGCCCTGAGGACTGCACGTACTGCTCGCAGCGGCTCGGTTCCGCCGCGCAGATTTTGAAGTACACGTGGTTGAAGCCGGACGAGGTAGCCGAGCAGGCTTCCTGCGGAATACTCGCGGGCGCCTCACGGGTTTGCCTCGTGGCCAGCGGCAAAGGCCCAACGGACCGGGACGTGGAGCGCGTTGCAACCATGGTGGCCGGGCTCAAGGAAGAGCACCCGCAGGTGGAGGTGTGCGCCTGCCTCGGCATCCTGAAGGACGGGCAGGCGGACCGGTTGCGGGACGCGGGCACTGACGCCTACAACCACAACATCAACACCAGCGAATGGAACTACGCGGACATCTGCACCACGCATGAATACGCCGACCGCGTGAACACCGCCGGCAAGGCCAAGGACGCCGGGCTTTCACCCTGCTCGGGGCTGATCGTGGGCATGGGGGAGGCCGACGACGAGCTCATCGACGCCGTCTTTGCGCTCCGCGACCTCGGCGCCGACTCCATTCCGGTGAACTTCCTCATGCCGTTCGAAGGGACCCCGCTCGAGGACACCTGGCTGCTCACGCCCGCGCAGTGCCTGCGCATCCTCGCGCTGGTCCGCTTCGCGTGCCCGGACACCGAGCTGCGAATGGCCGCGGGCCGCGAGATGCACCTACGCTCTCTGCAGCCCCTCGCCCTGCACGTCGCGAACTCCCTCTTCCTCGGTGACTACCTGACCAGCGAAGGCCAGGAAGCCAAAGCGGACCTCGACATGATCGCCGACGCCGGCTTCGTCGTCCTGGCGCCGGGACAGCATGCCGCAGTGCGGCATGCCCCGGGACAGCTAGCCCCAGGGCAGCCCGACGACGGCGGGGCGGGCCACGCCCGA